>JALOLY010000032.1 GCA_025455725.1 Amoebophilaceae bacterium
AGCACATGAAAGTGCCTATGCACTTCGTAAACACAAGACATTATGTAGGCGGCGCTCAGCGATAGAGGCGATCATAGGCCACTTAAAGAGGGAGCACAGTCTGGGCAGGAATTATCTCAAGGGGCATGTGGCGATACGACGAACGCCTTATTAGCAGGCATGGGCTTCAACTTGATGCTGCTACTCAGAGAATTGGCCGGTTATTTTTGGGCCCTTTGCGCGCTAAGACCCAGTGAACATCTGCACCGTGCGCAACATTTACAGCCCCTGGGATGTGTTGTTAAACGCGACTCGTTAATATAAAATTGTTAGATCCTGTGCTGCACGATGGGTCTTTCGCCCCGCCTTCAGAGGCATATGTGTTTGTGAATACTATTTCTTTCTCGTTCGAAGGTTCCTACTACCCACCTGTCCTTTCCATGTAAGTCTTTCACAACGCAGACTCTCTCAAAACCAGCACCGATGAGTAGGCTAGCAACTACTTGACCAAATACCTCGTTGATTTCCAGATAGAGCTTGCCTGCTAACACAAGGTGGTAGGGAGCCAAAGCAACAATCCTTTGATAAAAAAGTAAAGGCTGTTCGTCAGGTACAAAGAGTGCTTTAGCAGGCTCATGCGCTAACACACGCCGTTGCATATGTTTTTGCTCGGCAATACGCACATAGGGAGGATTGCTAACAATAATGTCCCATTTTTGGGCAGGAAGAGGTTCATGCAATATGTCTGCCTGTATAAAATGTACCATTGCGCCCAATTTTTTTGCATTTTCCTGGGCAACCTGCAGTGCCTCTGGGTCAACTTCCAAAGCGTGGACAATAGCCTGAGAGAGTTCTTGTTGCAAAGTGATGGCTATGCACCCGCTGCCAGTACCAATGTCAAGCACACGCTTTCCCCCCTGTGGGTGATGATCGATAATATACTGGACCAAGGCCTCTGTTTCAGGTCTAGGAATCAAGACGGCAGGAGTCACCCGAAAATCTCTTCCTAGAAAAGGAGTAATGCCTAAAACGTACTGAATAGGCTCTTGGTGGCTAAGGCGCTCTATGGCTGCCAACAACAAATTATTTTGGGTGAGAGATAAGTGGATGGGCTCGTCTAGTGCTATACTTATCGAATTTAGCTGAAAATAGTGACCCAAGAGTCGCTGGGTAATGGCTTGACACTCTCGGTCTTGTTGAATGGCCGGTAAAAGGGCCTGATAGACTTGTGTGTAAAGTGCTTTACTGGATATAGCGTAATTCATGTGAGTTTTTTGAAAGCAGTTATCAGAAAAAGGTAATTAAACAATACAAATGTCATCCTACGCTCCCGAACTCGTAAAAAGAAATCCGAAATAGGATGATTACTCAAGGATAGATAGCCTGAGAAATTGGTTTAAAAGGTTAATGGGACGACCATGTAGGCCAAGACACACGGCTAGCATGTCTTTAGATACCTTGGTACACAGTTTGCGCGCACTCCCAGGGCTTGTGTTGCCCTATGCGTCATAAAAAGAAAAAACGATTGGGTTTACGCAGCTGTACCCACTTTTTCGCTTCAAGGAAAACAACAGCGTAATGAGACCTTAGGCCTTATTGAGTCCGGAAAAAACACCTAGGGAAGGTATGAAGTGGCTAGAATACATTTCACCGATGGTCTCATAGCGCGTTCTACATGCTCTCCAACTGCGTCTACCTGAATACCTGCAATACACACAAAATTACTGCACACTACAAACTGCTAGTGCCATCAAGGCTTCCATGTCTGCGCGGTTTCTTCGCTGCTTAAAACGTTGCTCATAATAATTTCTACCGCGTTCACAGAACTCTGAGGTTTCAGTTAAGGATTGCTATGGGAGTAGGGGTGCTATCATCTAATTTGGTTCTTGTAAGCTGAAAGGTCGTCTCCAGATGGGATTTTGACTATTCATATGGTGTTTGAACAAGGTTACTCGCACTTTTGAAACGGTATAGTTACTTTTTAATAAAAGGGGTATATTCCCCAAGAATTCAGGAATTAATCGCTTACTGTGCATCTCAATACTCCATTACAATACGACGCCGTCATCAAAACTTGCCGGGCCATTTTTGAAAAAAAAACCCAGGACTACGGCACTGCTTGGCGCATCTTACGCCTACCTTCCATAACTGATCAGATCATGATCAAGGCTCAACGCATTCGAGCGATCCAAGAACAACCCACGCAACGTGTAGAAGAAGATATGGCCACAGAACTGATCGGCATTGTCAACTACAGCGTCATGGCCCTGATACAAATAGCTCTACAAGACCACAAGAGTCTAGACTTGTCCTACGATGAACTGGCTCCATTGTACGATGAGGTCATTGCTACAACAACTATACTACTCCACAACAAGAACCACGACTACCAAGAAGCGTGGCGAGCCATGCGCCTCGGTTCTATCACTGACATTATTTTGATGAAGCTTCTGCGCATCAAGCGTATCGAAGACAATCAAGGGGCTACGCTTATTTCCGAGGGCGTAGCAGCTAATTACCAAGACATCGTCAACTACGCTGTGTTCGCACTAATCAAGCTAGGGCATGTGGATCAGTGAATACATCGATCTTCTAGCTAGTCTTATCGTAGGCATAACTTTCCTATTCTCGGGCGTAGTCAAGCTAAATGATCCACGCGGATTTGCCTATAAGATCGAGGAATACTTACACCTATTTGCAAGCCGATTAGCCACTCATTTACGCCTTCTTATCCCCTACACCGTAATACTATCTGTAAGCATTGCTACCCTAGAGGCAGTCTTAGGAGTCGCATTGCTCGTCCACTGGCAACGCTTCTGGACTTTGTCTGCCTTGCTGTCACTTACGTTTTTTTTTACCTGCCTTACGCTTTATACTGCCACTTCAAAGCGTGTAGCGAGCTGCGGGTGTTTTGGCGATGCCTTAGCATTGACCCCTTGGCAGTCGTTCGCTAAAAGTAGTGTATTGCTAGTATTGCTTATTGGCCTCTACTGGCAAGAAAAAGGCGAACGAGCTAGCCCAAATGATTACTATTGGTTGGCTTTCACTTTGCTATGCTCCCTAGGAATGGGTAGACGCACCCTGCGTCACTTGCCATGGCAGGATTTTTTACCCTACAAAATAGGTAGCGACCTGTCACAGTTAGTAAGACCACACTTACCCCTACGCTACATGTATACGGTAAAGAAGGAGGGTCAAACTATAGAAACCGAACACTATCCACAAGCACCCGGGTGCAAACTTATATCAACACGGCTGCTCAATCCAGAAGACGTGCCCACGGCTATGCATTTCAGCATTTGGCAAGGAGTAAAAGACCGTACACAGGATTTACTGACCGGATGTAAGCTACTCATCATCGCCCAGAATTCCACCCCCATAGCACCACGGTCCTTACAAAAACTGCACATACTGATCCGGCAAATCCAGAATCAGAAGCGTGTGCAGCCTGTATTAGTTGCATCCAGTAATCACGGCCAAGAAGTCGCTGCTACGCTCACACTACCTCTGTACACAGCCAATCCACTGTTACTCAGAACCATGCTACGCGCACCACTAGGCTTATTTTTTCTGCAAGAGGGTACCGTGGTCAACAAATTTCATCTCAATGACTTACGTCAGGCTCAAAATACCTTGAAGCAGCTCGGGTGGTCATGCTAGTAAGCTCAACGCCAGGGCATTGTACATTTCAATCCAGTGCTGGCCTACCCGTTTTCAAAGCGATCTAAAAACCTACCTCACTAAAAGTGGCGTGGCTTTTACGCAAAGAACTCATGGAAATATTGAATGCCTACTTTTAAATGGGTACACAGGTGCACAAGCACACGGCCGCCCACATAGAGTAAGACGTACAATCAGGATAACAAAATCCAGTTGGTAAAAATATCTCCTTTATCGAGATACTACGACTTTGAGGGACGTTATTGCCCTTCTCGCAGCTTCTCGGCATTGTCAGCAATCCTTAACGCGTCTATGATGTGTCCTATTTCTCCATCCATCACTGCGGGAAGATTGTGTACCGTGTAGCCAATACGATGGTCCGTAATGCGCCCCTGGGGGTAATTGTAGGTACGAATTTTGTCAGACCGGTCGCCACTTTTTACCATAGACTTTCTTTCTACTCCTACCTCTTCCTTCTGTTTTTTAAGTTCACGCTCGTACAGCCTCGCCCTCAGTACTTTCAAAGCTTTCTCCAGGTTCTTGAGCTGAGACTTGCCGTCTTGACAAGACACTACAATGCCAGTAGGGAGGTGGGTAAGTCTGATGGCAGAGTAAGTGGTATTGACCGACTGGCCGCCGGGACCTGAGGAGCAAAAAGTATCTTTGCGCACATCGTTCATATCAATATCCACTTCTACTTCGCCCATCTCGGGCAGCACCACCACGCTGGCTGCCGAGGTATGTATGCGTCCCTGCGTTTCTGTAGCAGGAACACGCTGTACTCGATGCACGCCAGACTCATACTTCATGATCCCATATACTGACTCTCCAGCAATGGTACAGATAATCTCTTTATAGCCTCCCGCCGTTCCTTCAGTGGTGTCAAGCAACTGTAGAGTCCAATGCATTTTTTCTGCAAAGCGTTTGTACACCCTGAACAAGTCGCCCGCAAAGATGGCTGCCTCATCTCCGCCAGTGCCTGCCCTAATCTCTAGGATAATATTTTTGCTGTCATTAGGATCTTTGGGAATTAGCAGCATCTTGATACACTCTTCTAATGACTTTTTTTGCTCTCCCAAGCTCTCTAACTCTTCTCTAGCCATGTCCCTGAAGGCAGCATCTCTCTCTGCATTCAGGACTGCTTTGGCACTCTCTGTATCAGCCAGGACCTTTCGGTATTGGTCATAGACATGGACAATCTTGGATAAATCTTTGTACTCCTTGCTCAGAGCTGTATACTGCTTTCTATCAGCCATGGTACTGGGTTGCGCAAGCAGTGTTGCAACTTCTTGGGATCTTTTTTTGATGGCTTCTAACTTGTCAATCATCTTGGGGTCGGGTTATCAATCAAAAATAGAGAAATAATTGACCATACTTTCCCCCGGTACCGTGCTAGCAAGCTAGAGGCAACCGCCTAGCATATTCGTGTGGTATGATTTTACGCACTTTCGTTCGTTGTACCATTGCTCCGAATGAAAAAAACAAAGCAGTAGCGCGTGTGTATAAAAACTCGGAGTAGCTGCTGTGATATGGTCCGAAAGGAATACGTTGGTATTCAGTGTGCCATTGTGCATACCGGGTGATCATTATAGTTTTAATCGTTACGCATACGATTTTGTAGTCCTTCTGGTATCACGAACACTCGTTGTACCCTATATGAGACATACAACCTTCGTGGAGAAGGGGTGATTTAATCCATACACACTACGTTTGCGTTAACTACCAGGGTCGTTCCGCTGTTGCGTCACCATGAGGTATTCAAGCGGAATAAGCATTATGCCAGAAGAATTTCGAACGGCTTACCAGCAACGTATGCCACAGGCATTAAAACTAGGAAAGCCAGCTAGGAAAAAGGCACGGAAGTCTCGTCCGTTGACTTATAGTTAAGTCTGAAAAATTCTGATAGCATGGACTGCCTGGTGTAGGCATAACCTCGTCCGTGAGGAGCTACGGGGCCGGCCTTGCTGTAACGTATAGAAGTGAAGAGTAACAGCAATCACTAAAAAGCATCTTCAAAATGAGTCAGCTGTACTTGGTGATTGTTGCGTTGCAGTATGGCGATAATATCGAACCGAAGAGCATGGCACCAGTCATGCGTGAAGATGTAGTATTCTGCTGCTGTACGTATTAAGGCCTGTTGCCTGGGTGTTACAAACACTTCTGGGTATCCAAACTGGTTGTCACGCCTGGCTTTAACCTCCACAAATACCAGAAGCTGATTTGCCAGGGCAATGATATCAATTTCTGCGCGTTGGTAGCGGTAGTTACGGGCTATAATGCTGAATCCTTGCTCTTTAAGGTAGCTTACTGCCAAATTTTCTGCTGCTTTTCCGAGTTGCTGAGAAGATACTTGCATACAAGAATGCTTTTAGCTGTCGAACAAAAATTGATAAATGAGTTACTTCTTAAACAGTATTCCATACCTTCTACTGGGTTTTCTGCTAGCGGCAACCTTTTCTTCGCTGATAAAAACCCTTTCTTATGTGTGTGACCCCGTCTACAAAGAAAGATCATTGTCTCGCCAAGCATCGAGGTGAATGTATGGTATCCTGGATGAGGAAAATGGTATTTAGACTGCATACGTTGTTCACGCAGACACCAGCACTCCCGTAAACTTTCTGCTGTTTATCTTGCGCGTATGCGTAGTCAGAATAAGCAAGTCTCCATAAAAACACTAGGTTGTCTGGCGTATCAAGCCGCGTGGACCATACAAGAGACTTTATTCCGTGAGATTGTAGAAATCAAGCTGGAAAATCGCAAGCTGTACACATCCCATCAAAATCCTACGCCTGGGTACCTCCTTTTTTGTGAGCATCCACACGTGTATACACTGGGGAGAAATGGCGTTGCCACCCATTTGCTAGCTAGCGAGGCTACGCTGCAAGTCCAGGGAGTTTCTTTCTATCGTACCAACCGCGGCGGAGACATTACTTACCATGGCCCTGGCCAGCTCGTCGTCTACCCTATTCTAGATTTGGAGAATTTTTTCATGGACATACATCGCTACTTAAGACTCTTAGAAGAGGCAGTGATGGCAACACTCAGGGACTTTGGCCTCTGGGGAGGCAGGATTCAGGGACTAACTGGGGTATGGTTAGATCATACAGACAGCACAAGGGCACGAAAGATCTGCGCATTAGGGGTCAGGACTAGCCGCTGGGTAACAATGCATGGCCTGGCTCTGAATGTCAACACAGATTTGTGTTATTTTGATCAAATTATTCCTTGTGGCATCCAAGGTAAAAAAGTGACTTCTATGGCCGAGGCACTAGGCACAGAACAAGATTTAAAGTCCGTTGCACAAAAGTTGGAACGGCACGTGGTTCACCTGTTTGGGATGGAGCGGGTGAGCTACTAGTATGGGCTTCCTTACTTGACTGAGGAGTACGTATTCCACGTAAACCTATCTAACGAAACAGAGTAGTAAGTATCTCGTCTATCCTAGTCATAGGTTGAATATCAATCTTGAAGCCTTGCCCAGATAAGCTCTTCTGGTTGTGTTGGGAAATAAAAATTACTTTAAACCCCAGTTTGGCTGCTTCGGCAATGCGTTGCTCAACCCGATTAACACCTCTGATTTCCCCACCCAACCCCACTTCTGCGGCAAAGCAGTAGTGCTGGGGGAGAGCTTGGTCTTGCAAGGAAGACGCCAACGCAACGCACGCAGCCAGATCCAAAGCAGGGTCTTCTACGCTAAGCCCACCTGCTATGTTCAAGAACACATCTTGAGCACCTAGGCGCAAACCTACTCTCTTTTCTAGCACAGCTAGCAGCATATTCAAACGCTTGGTGTCAAAACCTGTGGTACTACGTTGTGCAGTGCCATAGGTAGCAGGGCTGACCAACGCTTGTAGCTCGATGAGCAATGAGCGGTTTCCTTCTAAAGAAGCACCAATGGCCATACCACTGAGACCTTGCTCCCGCTGTGCAATAAGTAGCTCAGAGGGATTAGTAACTTCGCGCAAACCATTTTGACACATTTCATAGATGCCAAGCTCTGCAGTGGCACCGAAACGATTTTTGGTCGTCCTCACAATGCGGTAAGCTAAGTGGCGGTCTCCTTCAAATTGCAAGACGGTATCTACCATGTGCTCCAAGACCTTAGGCCCTGCCAAATTGCCTTCTTTGGTGATGTGTCCAATGAGGAAAACAGGGGTACCGGTAGACTTGGCGTAGCGCAGAAGTGAAGCAGTACAATCTCTCACTTGTACCACACTGCCTGCAGCGGCTTCGATGTGCTGTGCATGAAGTGTTTGGATAGAGTCAATAATGAGCAGAGAGGGTTGGAGCTGGCTTATCTGTTGAAAGATGCTTTGTAAAGAAGTTTCGTTCAGCACATAGCAGCCTTCTGACCGATATCCCATCCGTACTGCACGCATTTTAATTTGTGCTTCACTCTCTTCTCCTGAAACATACAGTACCCTTTCCAATGGAATTGTTAGGGCAATTTGCAGCAGCAGGGTAGACTTGCCAATGCCCGGTTCACCTCCAATAAGTACCAAAGATCCTGGTACAATGCCCCCACCCAATACACGACTAAACTCTTTGTCTGGACACAGGACCCTGCTCTCAGCTTGATATATGACATCCTGTAGCAGTTTAGGCTTGTTAGAAGTAGCAGCCCGCACCACCCCTGCAGCATACCAGGGCGCAGCTTGCAGCTGCCTGGAAGGCACCGACTCTCCAAGAATGGTATTCCATTGCTGACAGGCAGAACATCTTCCTTGCCACTTGGGATACTGTGCACCACAATGCTGACAGCGAAAGGTAAACTTTATTTTTTCCAACGGCGTTATGGTACGATAATTTCTTGGACTGTTTGTAGTACTAAATCAAACTCATAGCCTTTTTGAAACAGATAATTCATCAGCTTCCGCTTCGCTTCTGTAGGAGTTACCTCAACAAGCGATGCACTTCTACGTTCGGCTACATCACGTAGACTCTGTATGTAATCAGCGTCCTCTATCATAGCAAGTCCTTGCCTTACTAGCACTTGGTCCAAGCCCTTGCTAGTAAGGACTGCTGCCAGTTTTTCTTTGCCCCACTTTTTACCTAAAAACTTTCCCCTGATGAATGCTGCTATATAACGCCCTTCATCAAGAAACCGATCTTCTTTCAGTGCCTGAATGATAGGTGCTTCATTCTGGCCCTCTACTCCCCACCCACGAAGCTTCTCTTGCACCTCTTTTACTGTGCGCTCCTGGTAACTACAGTAGCGCATAGCTTTTTGATAGACAGCATCTGACTTATCTAGAGCCATGCTTGTTTTTGGTGTTGTAAACATTACACCCTTCCTCGCTGGTATATCTGGCGAGTACTTTACTGAGTATTGCACCTATGATCAAAACTAAAGAGGTCCAAAGCATCGTGCTAGCTATGTAGTTATTGTGCTGAACGTAAAAGGTAAGCGCTGAATTTGCTCGCAATGTATACCTCATGGCAGCTTGGTCCTGATAATGAGCAGCTTGTAAAATGTCTCCCCGCTGGTTGATAAATGCCGATATGCCTTTAAGCGCAGATCTAGCAACACTTCTCCTACTCTCAATAGCCCTTAGTCGGGTGTAATGAAAATGCTGTTGGTAACCTGGTGTATCTTTCCACCAACCATCAACAGTCATGGAGAAGATTAGGGAAGCGCCCATACGAACAAAATCGGTCAAGTAATCGCCATAGACAGATTCATAACATATAATCGGGGCAATGCCTGTGCCCCTTTGATTAAAAAATACACTAGGGCGGTCTTGTATGCCCAGCGAGCTGAGTCTACCGCGCGTGTCAGGTGCTAACCCCTTGGGAACTTCCAGGTTGTAGAGGTACGGCACAAGCTCTACGCCGGGCACAAGTTTAGACTTATGGTAGGTAGCCAGTGTGCCTTGGTCATCCACAAAAAGTGCAGAATTAAAAATATCGTAGTAACCATATCTATGACTGAATCGTGCAGTTTTTGTAACCTTCTCATTGCCGTAGCCTACCAGAGAGTTAAGCCCCACCAGCAGAGATAACTGAGGATGCAGTCGCTTAAAATTCACCAACTGATGAATGAGCGAATACTCATTCATCAGCTGTTCGTCAAATAGGCCGTCGATAGCTACCTCAGGCCAGACCAGGAATTGTGTTTCCTCGGAGAGCTGTATTTCAGAAAGCGCAATAAACCGTGCTACTCGCTCCTGTGCAGAAAATGTCGTGCCCATATCCACAAATTCGCCCGTATATGGATTGATATTGGGCTGCATAACAACTACTTCTACTCCTTTTCCTTGTTCTTCATAATTCCAATACGTGTAGTAACTGATAAGCATAGGGAGCACAATCCAAAAGCCAGCTATGCCCCCAAGCCGCAATTGTGTTGTCGTTTTTTTACTAGATAAAAAGTGAAAGAGTAGTAGGTTAGCGACGAGTATCCAAACAGTTCCTCCTAAAGCACCCGTATATGCATACCATTGTACCCACTCAGGCCAGCAAGCAAGTCCATTGCCAAGATTAAGCCATGGAAAAGAAAGTTCCCATCGAAGATGCATGTATTCCATGCTGACCCAATAAGCGAGTAAGGCGATATAGCCTACATTTTTCCCAAGATGCCGGGTGGTAAACTGGAACAGTGGCAGCGGCAAGCTCATGCAAAAAGTATTGCAAAAGAGCATAAATATTGCTCCTGCCATGGTAGAATACGCTACCCACCAAGTAGTAGTTAAGTTCCACAAGAAGAGAGTCCAGTAGGTGTACTTGTAAAAAGTCCAGTAGGGACGTTGGTATCGATGCTTTTCAACATGTCTTAGTATGAGTAACAGCGGTACAAAGACTACCAATAAAAGGGGCGCTAAGCGGTTGGGAGGCCAAGAAAGCCAAAAAAATATACCACTCAGCAGGGATAGTAGAATCGGGTAATGCCGGTGACGCTGAACCATTTTTAACATGCCCCCACTGAAAAATAAAGCTTCAACCATGTATGAAAATACTCAACAAGATTTTTTAGTAAATCTTGCAATAGTCTCAGCGTGGCAAGGATAGCATACATAAAGTGTCTTCACTGGAAGAGTTGTTTTAGAGGGGACACTTTAATGCCCACAGCTCGTAGCCCGACTGGTACACCTGTTCGTGTAAATCACTCCCAATTTCGAAGCGCACAAACCCAGGGGAGAACATATTGGTAACTATTTGCTGCTGAAAACAAGCACCTCTCCGTTCTCTGACTCCCTCCTACGCTAGTCGCCGCCTACGGGCTCACCCGCTTTCAAGCCAAAGAATGTACAATTTCTCAATGCGCTCAGGAAAAGATTGTCAGCCTATATGACCTATTCCATGTACAACGCAAAATCGAATCCCGTGTCTACCGAACAGTCGCGGCCACCAAGTTTAATGATGCTTTGGTAGGTGTCCGCCTACCCGCAGATAAAAAACTAGCAGTCTTATCTAGGTCCTCCCGCTATGCTTTATCTTCCCATGGCAATTACCTCCCTTGTCGCCATTGAGTCAAGCCTACAAGGCTATTAATTAACTGACTATCAGCTCACCTACCTAATTAGCGACTTCAGATAAAAACTTGATCCGCATCAGTCGGAGTTCCCCTTCTTCAAACATTCCTTTATGAACTGCGCTGGCTCGCTTGATACTGTCGGTTTTTGCCTGCATAAAATAGTCATACAGTACTTTCTGTTGATCTGCAGACAAGATAGTATCAATGTAATAGCCAATATTCAGTTTGGTGCCAGCGTAACACAACTGTTCCATTTCTTTGAGCAACGCAGCCATACTTAAGGACTTGGCAGCCGCGATCTCTTGTAAATCTTTCTTTCTATCGATTTGCTGAATGATGTATACCTTGTTCTTCGATCTACTGGCCACAGACTTCACCACAATGTCTGACGTAGGAACGATGTCGTGCGTTGCTGCATATTCTTGGATAAGTTGCACAAAAAATAACCCAAACTTCTTTGCTTTGTTCATGCTAATGCCATTGATCTGGGCCAAATCCTCCAAGGTAGTAGGATAGACGAGGGCCATTTCTTCTAGCGAAGCATCTTGAAAGACGGCATAGTCAGGAACAGCCTCCTTTTGGGCTACCTCTTCCCT
>JALOLY010000033.1 GCA_025455725.1 Amoebophilaceae bacterium
CAAAAGCAGAAATACGAAGCAAACATCGTATCTCTTTCTCCCAGCTCCATGTCTTCCCGGTCTAGCGAGTCATCTTCATAAGCGGGCAATAGATAAGCAGATACATAGCCTCTTTGTGAGCCTATGTAATCGCAGATACGCTCTACCTCTTCCGTATCTAAGAAGGGACATTGGAGGCGTATAATCTCAGAATTCATAGAAAGAAGCATATCACCTCGTCCCACAAGCTGCTCTGCCCCACCTGCATCTAGGATAGTCCTAGAATCGATGCGAGAAGTTACCCTATAAGATATCCTCACGGGAAAATTGGCTTTGATAATACCTGTAATCACGTTGACAGAAGGGCGCTGGGTGGCTAGCACCAGGTGGATACCAATAGCACGGGCCAGCTGAGCCAATCTAGCAATAGGCGTTTCTATTTCTCTTCCAGCAGTCATCATCATGTCAGCAAACTCATCAATGACCAGAACGATGTATGGCAAAAATCGATGCCCTTTTTGAGGATTAAGCCTTCTTCTAACAAACCGCTCGTTATACTCTTTGATATTTCTCACGCCCGCCTCCTTGAGTAGTTCATAGCGCTGGTCCATTTCTAGACACAGCGAATTGAGCGTATGAATCACTTTTTTAGTCTCTGTAATGATGGGTTCTTCATCACCAGAGAGTTTGGCTAAAAAGTGGCGTTCTAGTTTGTTGTATAGAGAAAGCTCTACCTTTTTAGGATCCACTAGCACAAGCTTGAGTTGCGAAGGATGCTTTTTGTAGACTAGTGAGGCCAAGATTACGTTGAGTCCCACAGATTTTCCCTGTCCAGTGGCACCTGCGATTAACAAGTGGGGCATGCGGGCCAAATCTGCCAGAAACGTCTCATTAGCTATAGTCCTTCCCATGACAATGGGTAGCTCCATGGGGCTTTTCATGAACTTCTCCGTCGAGAGTATGGACCTTAGGGGTACCATTTCTCTGTTTTTATTGGGTACCTCAATGCCAATAGTACCTTTTCCAGGGATAGGTGCAATGATGCGGATGCCCAGTGCGGAAAGGCTTAGGGCAATGTCGTCTTCAAGGTTCTTGATTTTGGAGATCTTAATACCTGCCTCTGGCACGATTTCATACAGTGTGACTGTGGGGCCAATGGTTGCTTTTATACTTGAGATACCAATCTTGAAGTTGGTCAACGTTTCTACAATTTTATTTTTATTTTGAGCCAACTCTTCCTGGCTTACTGGTATACTCGTTTTATCGTACTCGTTCAGTAGGTGGGCAGTCGGGTACTGGTATAAAGATAGATCCAGCTTGGGGTCGTAATTCTCTAAGTAACCTGTAAACGACTCGTCAGGTGTATTTTTCTCTACCGTAAAGTTGGATCCCCCTTCGTGTTGCAGGGGAGCTATTGTTGCTGACGTTGGTGTAGCTACTACCTCTAGAGCTACTGCTTGGGCTTTCTCAGGAGTAGCATCTTGAAAAGTTTGGGTATTATCCACCTCATCATATGAGAAAGCTTCCGTAGTCGTTGCTGTCCAGGCAGCGGACTGTTGCCTGATGGCCTTGGACAACCGTGGCAGTGCAGTAATGTTGAAGAAGTAGACAAGAGAGATGAGTAGTGAAGTGAGCAATAAAATCAGTGTGCCCCAGCCCAATAAACCATTGAACAAAATTCCTAGCTCAAACCCCACTCCCCCTACCAGTACTTCTAAGATCGCTGTTTGAGGACTAATCAGATATGAATAGCCCAGTGTGACGTTTAACCAAAGAATACTGAAAATTGCTCCTATCGTAATCTTATTAAGACTCACACTTGTCCAAGCCTTGCCATAGACTAGGCGATGCCCTAATAAATAGATCGAAGGAAGCAGCAAAAAGGCTGCAATACCCAACCATCGAAAAATAAAGTAGTAACCGCACCAGGCGCCAAAAAGTCCCAGCCAGTTGCGGACTTCTGTTCCGGCTATTCTGACGCCTAACTCGTTTGATGATTCAATGACACTTTGGTCGGCCTTCCCATAAAAGAGATGTGCTACGAAGGCCGCGCACAAAAATATACTAAGCCCTTGCAAAACGAGTCCTATCGCAATGCTAAAACGTTTATCGATCGAAAAAGAGCTTATGGAGGGAAAAATTAATTGCCTCTTGACGCTAATCTTCTTCCTTTTATATGTATTCTGGAGCATTTTGACAGATTGTGAATACCTCCCCAAGCTGCTAACGTCTCTGCCAGTTGGCAGACAGGCGATACATCAAGAAGGCGCAGCCCTAGTACCTGCAAAATAGGAGGAAGTAGTCAAGCAAAACAAACCGACGTGACAGCCTTTAAGCCGCTTTCACGCCCCTTCCGATATACACTTGATAACACACAAATAATAAGTGAACATGCTCCCTGATCAGCGATCTCCAGTTACTAGGCAAGGGATACGGCAACCCAGTACCCATTTGCCACACGTATTCTATTGTTCGTTCATGGTAACCCTATAATGTTGATGGGATATAGACCTTTGGGAAAGTGTTTGTACTACCTCTAGGTAAGCATAACCTCATTACTTTATCGATAAACACGTGCTTGGTTAAGTGCTTTTTGATAGCGTCTAGCATGGCGCAAATGCTCCTTAAAGGACCGCGTGAAGTAATGATATCCTGAAAAATCTTCTTTGGCGGAAAAGTACAGATAGTCACTAGATGGACTATTGAGCACAGCATCAATCATGGCAATGGTGGGCAAGCTGATAGGTCCTGGAGGCAGCCCCCCATACTTGTATGTATTGTAAGGTGAATCAAGAGTTTTGTGTTTATTGAGTACTCTTTTTACAGAGGGGTCCCCCAGGATATACAAAAGAGTGGGACAAGATTGTAAAGGCATATTTTTCCGTAATCGATTGATATATACTCCCGCAATAAGAGGGGCCTCTTCTAACTTGTTAGTCTCGCTTTGCACAATAGAAGCTAGAATAGCAATCTCTAGTGGGGCATGCTTTAAGCGTCTTGCTTGACTACGCCGACGGGCATTCCAGAACTGTTGATACTCCTTATACATTCTTTCGAAAAGTCCCTGAGGTGTAACGGTCCAGTACACCTCATAGGTATTGGGAATAAACATAGCCATCACATTATCCGGATCGAAACCATATCGGCTAACAAACTCCTTGTCGTCTAGCAGTTTTTTGAAATCCGTTGCATCGATCTCAAGATTTCGTGTGATCCTAGCGGCTAGCTCTGCCTTGGTACGCGCATGGTGCAACGTTATTTTTACAGGTTTTTGCATACCTTTTTTGAGCACTTGTATCACTTGCCAATTACTCATGTTTGTCTGCAGTGAGTAGGAGCCCGGTATTATTCTCTGATCATAGCGCGTTAAGCGTGCTAGAAAATCAAAAGAGGACATATTAGACACATATTCATACTTTCGAAGTATGTCTTTCAAGACACTAAAACTGGTGCCGTGTGGAATATTCAACTGTTTGGCAGGTTGTTTCACCAAAATATTGGGACCTATAAAAAAGCTGTAAATCAACAGTAGTTTTAAGACGAGTGACACCAAACCCACCACAGTCACTACTTTTATTATGCTTTTTTGTTTCATAAAACGGCCCCAAAAGTAGAACACAATGTAGGCGATCTCAAGTTTTTAGGTCTATTAACTGTACATCTGATCCGTGGTATATCATGGTTCTGGGAGGTTTCTTGATGCCCAACTGCTAAGATTTACTGGATTTATTGTAAAAAATCGCTGAAGGTACTAACATTGCAGCACCCGATATTCTCCTCCTTAGCTCAGTTGGTTAGAGCATCTGACTGTTAATCAGAGGGTCGCTGGTTCGAGTCCAGCAGGGGGAGCGAATGTGCCGGTGTTGGTCATGTATCCTGCACTACTCCGATCCGGGAGATCATCACAGACCTCTTCACAAACTTGTAACATTTTTAACCTAGATGGAGGTAACCCATAGCAGCACGGGCGTGGGATGCTTTCTGCTGTCGATATTTTTCAATACCTTTTCAGTTTGGGCGTGTAGATACCAATTTTTTGAAATGAGTAGCATCCAGGTGTTACGATTTAAATAAGCCAGAACCATGCATCAACATAGAGGAGAACTATTGGAAGCTATTGTAAGAAGGAGCGGTTATTCTCTCAAGGCCCTATCAGAGAAACTAGGTGTCAGTAGGAATACGATCTATAACAAGTTTAAGGAGTACAATCTAAGCTATGACTTTATTGTCAGGGTGGGGGAAATCATTCACTACGACTTCACTTATGAGTACCCTGCCATCAAGACTAGATTGCGTATAGATACAAACCAGAGTACTTCTGATTTGTGGCGACTGGAGAGAAAGTATTCTCGCGTGCTTGAAAGCTACAACGGACTGCTGAACTTTTTGCTCAGGATGGCTAATGATTACCATCTAACAAGGATGCAGAAGGAGATAGAAAAATTGCCAGGGTAATTCACTAAACAAGCGGGTACCCGACAACGCGCTCCCCTACTACCATTTCCACAAGTGTTCTCCTCCCCTAAATTTTCTGTTGGCACAGTCAGGGCGATTTTTAGATTGCCGAGCCTTCGTATAGATCCACCAGCCCTTGGTATGGCAAAAAAAAGCTTAGGACAGCACTTTCTACGAGATAAGAATATTGCTCGAAAAATTGTTGGTGCTTTGAGTAAGAGCTCCCACACATTAGTGGAAGTAGGGCCTGGTACGGGTATTCTGACCGAGTTGCTGGTACAACAACAAGACCTCGATTTGTACCTCGTGGAGATAGATCCGGATCTAGCGAACTACTTGAAGGGCACCTATCCCTCGTTGCAAGACCGCATTATTACAGCTGATTTTCTTAAGCTGGCACTGGCGCACCTGCATCATGGACCTATGGCTATCATCGGTAATTTCCCTTATAACATTTCTTCACAAATATTTTTTAAGGTGCTAGAGTATCGGCAGCAAGTGCATGAAGTAGTAGCTATGGTCCAAAAAGAAGTCGCAGAACGCATCGTTGCTAAACCAGGAAGTAAGGTCTACGGCATACTTAGTGTCTTGCTACAGGCTTTTTACCATCTTGAGTACCTCTTTGCTGTAGGGCCGCAAGTGTTTTCACCTCCTCCTAAAGTACAATCCGCTGTGATACGCTTGCAGAGGAATGACACGCAACGGCTCGGTGTTAATGAAAAGCTTTTCTTCAAAGTAGTCAAAACGGGGTTTCAACAACGTAGGAAAACTTTACGCAATGCTTTGAAGCCACTACTTCCTGAAACAAAGCCTACTCCTATTCTTTTAGCACGACGAGCAGAACAACTTACTGTAGCAGATTTTGTAGATCTCACGAGGTACATAGCGATGGGTTGATTGTGTACCTTGAGTTCACGTATTGTACAATGGGGGTCTTCATTGGTGCTTCGGTAGCATCAGAGCATCAGGTATAACTACTTCTTCCTCTTGGTGTGCTACCAGCCACAAGTCGATATACTCACCCACATTCACTTGTTGTCCATGCTCAGGACGTTGCCGTAAAACGGTGCCTGGTACCTGATCGGAGATAGTTTCGTAAGCTGTGTCACCCACTTGTAAGCCAACATTCAGTAACAAAGACTTGGCATCTTCTAGTTTCATGCCAACTATCTGGGGTACTTCAATCATCTTGCTGTCTAGCCCAGCCCCTACTACCAGATCTATTCTAGAACCTTTATCAAGCAATGTTCCTACCGTTATCTCTTTGCCCTTATGCCACTGTTCAAGTACAGCATTTTGAGCAAAGTCTGGCACATACTTAATAGTTCCCAACAACAGTCCCTGACTCTTTAACCGCACATGGGCATTTCTAACAGAACCGTCTACCAAATCAGGCATTTTTACTTGAGGTGGTGTTTGGGTATTAAGTGTCAAATAAATCTTTCTTCCTACTTTGACACACGACCCCGCTTTAGGGTATTGCTGTAAGACAGTCATCGGAGGATAGTCGGGTGCATAGATAAACTCTCCAGTGACTTCAAAACGCAGGTTTCTTTGGGCCAAATAGGTATCTACTTCCTCCAGAGAAATCCCCTTGAGATTAGGTACCGTAATGAACTGGCCGTGGTGGGTTAACGCTGGTAATAGAAACTGAAAAAATAAGCATACCACGAGGATGCCGACCCATGCAATCAGGCTCAAATGCAGCATGATGTGCCTGAAGAAAGTCTTGTTGAGGTTCATTTTTTTATTTTGTGGTGTGCTTCTGGAGACCGTATTGGATTATTTTATCAATAAAGGCAAGTGGCGTATAACCACGCAGTGCACACTGATGAAAAATACAAGTAGCAGGCGTCATGCCAGGTAGTGCATTGACTTCAATGATCCAAGTTTCAACGTGGTGGGGACTGTATATTTTGACAAAAGCATCGATGCGAGCATACCCCTCTAAGTCAAGGAGTTGAGCTACGCTCTTGAGATCTTGCATTACTTTTTCCTCTACCTGCTGGTTGATCGTAGGGTCTGGATGGAAACGTGCCGGTGTAATGTTTTGCCCCTCTCCTGACAAAAACTTTTCTTCCAGAGACAGTATTTCTCCGGTAGCCAGTACTTCTGAAGGTGAGAAGATTTCATAAGTCCTATGACCTTGTGCATCCAAGTGAGTCAGTAACCCACCGGTAATCTCCAGAAAATGTATAGCGTCTTGCTGTTCTATCAGTGCTTCCACTAAGAAGCATGATTTCTGCGGAAATTCGGCATGAGACTGAATTCCCAACGTTTGTGCGTGGGTGTCACATAGGCCTGCTGTTGTTCTGAAAGTCGCTGCTGCATAAGCAACAAGCATAGCCCTGTTTTGTATCTTAATAACGGCAGCACTACAACCTTCATCGACAGGCTTGGCAATAAACGGGTAGCCAAATTGAGATTCTAAGGTGAGCATAGCAGCTGTGGCGTCTTGCGCCCACGTTGCCTGAGACATCAGCGCCTGCTCGGCCACGTGCATGCCTTGTGAACGCAGCAATTGGTTAGTCTTGAATTTGTCGATGGTTAATTGGGTGCTGCATATACCAGATCCATTGTAAGGGATATCCAGCTGTGTTAAGAGCGCTTGTAGAGTGCCATCCTCCCCGGGACGGCCGTGTAGAGCAATAAACGCAAAGTCAATGCGTTGGCTTAACATACTATAGTCGAGCTCTTCAGGCTGCCAAATCTGAGCACCGGCATACTGCTCTATGATGGTAACAGCTTCTTTTCGAATGGACGCCATCAAGTCCTGCTGCTGATCACTTGCTAAATGCAATAATCGCTCATGGATATCGTCTGCATTGTCTTTGAGCAGCATGTTGATGGGCAACACAAAGAGCCGATGCTGTTCGGGTGTTCCAGACAAAAAGAGAGGGATGGGGATATACTGCGTAGAGGAAGTCAGTTTCTGGAAAATATTTCTACCACTCTCTACAGAGATATGACGCTCAGCGGAGAAGCCTCCCATGATGACACCCACGCGCAATTTGCTAACTCGATCTTGATCGTAGGTTGTTTTGTCTTGGTCAATACTCTGCAATAACTGTGTAATGTGTGCACGAGCCTTGTACATGTACTGCCTAGTTGCCAACGAAGTTCTAATCAAGAAAGTAAGCAATTGGGTGGGACTGAGGCCTATTTCTGCGGCTTGATGGAATAGGAAAGAAGAAGGATTCATACCTGCCGTGGTGTTGGGATCATTGAGATAGATTTGGTGACTAGGTGTAAAAAATCCGTCTATACGAGCATAGATCTTAAATCCAAGTGTCTGAAAAAGATCCGTACAAGCTTTTCTGATAGCATGTAATTGAACAAGTGGCAGTTGCATAGGTGTCTCCTTGCGTACAATGCCCGGTAGGTACTTAGCTCGATAATCAAAGTGCACGTCTCCTTTTAGTATTTCTGTAGGAGGCAAGGCAATCGGCTGACCTGGGATCTCTTCCAAGACAATACAGGAAAATTCTCTGCCTACTACGTAAGCTTCGAGCAAGACGGATTCTTCGCTTTGAAGGCTTTCGAGTTGGACAGGCGCACTACTGGTACTAAAATGGTGGTCTAAATATTGGAGCAGTGCATCTGGGTGGTCAACGACCCGCCCCCCAGTTGCTACAGGCAGACCAATCCCTTCTCGTAAGTCAATGAATGAAGTAATCCATTGCTGTTTTGCTGCGGTTGTTAAAGATTGCCAGGTGCTTGCACTTATTTCTTGGATAAATAGACTTCGATTGACAGCTGTAATAAACTGGTCCACTGTATGCCCCTCAACAAGAGACACACCAATAGAAGAGCCCTGGCACGGACTCTTAACAACCATAGGAAGTCCCACCCAGGATATGCTATCCTCAAAAAGTGTCTCTTTGGTTTTTTCTGCTTGCCATGCACGCTTTGAGAGTACCTTGTAGCGCGGTACAGAAAAGCCTGCCTGCTGCATAAATCGTTTCTGTACCACCTTGTCGACACCCAAAGCAGCCCCCAATACTCCGGTGCCAGTGTAGGGAATCTGATACCATTCCAAAAGCCCTTGTATGGAACCATCTTCACCATGAGGTCCATGTAGGGCAAGGAAAGCAATGTCAAATAACTTAGAGAATTGGTCAGGGAAGATATGCTGTCCTATACGACCGATGAATTGTGCTAATTGAGCCTCTTCCAAAGCACCCAGCGATTCTAAATAGGGAGAAAAACTACTTGCAGGTGTTAAACCTCTGGGTGGATAAAAATCTCGGATAGAGCCTTTGTATAGATATTGCCACTTCAGCAGGATAAAATTACCGAAGCTATCCACAAAAATGGGTACCGGCTCGAAAAGGGCTTTATCTAGGTTGTCATACACAGTGCGACCGCCTGCGAAAGAAATCTCTCGCTCTCTGGAAGGGCCTCCAAAGAAAATTCCAACTTTCATAGTGATGGGTGGTATAGTTGTCGACTGGGATATTTGATTAACGTGAGTATGTGCGTAAAAGGTGAGCCAACACAGCCGACGGCAGCCCCGTGCAGGCTCATGCTACGATCAAGACTACCTTGTTCTTGCTACCATTTTTGTAGGTGCCAGCCGAGCATTACGGATAGATACCTGCTGTGCTAGAGCTGTGGCTACTGCTTCAAATACCAAGTCATTCCTTGCAAGAGCTGCTGGCATCCCTGTATCTCCGCCTTCACGTATATGCTGTGACAGAGGTATTTGACCCAGAAAAGGAACCTGATACTGCGTCGCAAATGCCACACCCCCCTCTTGGCCAAAGAGATAACACTTGTTATTAGGTAGTTGCGGGAAGGTAAGATAGGCCATATTCTCTACTACACCGATCACAGGCACATCAATACCTGGTTTTCGAAACATCGCCAAGCACTTAGTAGCATCTACTATAGCTACCCGCTGCGGTGTGGTAACAATCACAACGCCCGTTACAGGTACGGCTTGAACAAGTGTCAGGTGGATGTCACTAGTACCTGGCGGCAAGTCAACAAGCAGGTAGTCCAATGCGTCCCAAGCTGTGTCGCCTAGCATTTGTCTTAGCGCCTTGCTAGCCATAGGACCCCGCCATACTATGGCATCATCATCGGCTGGTACTAGAAAACCCATAGAGAGTACCTTAATGCCATGCCTTGCTAAGGGTACCAAATAATTCTTACCAGCCTGCTGCATGACTTGAATTTTTTTCTGTTCGCAGCCCAACATGGTGGGAATAGAGGGACCAAAAATGTCTGCATCCAGTAAACCCACTTGAGCCCCACGTTGTGCCAAAGCAACAGCCACATTCACAGCCACCGTAGATTTACCTACTCCCCCTTTGCCTGAGGCAATGGCAATGATATTCTTTACCTGAGGCAGTATCGGATCTTGGGCTCTGGTAGAAGTCACTTGTGTATCTAACTGAATAGTAATCTCTAGGTTTGTAGCTACTCGAGCGTATATAGCATCTATACATGCTTTTTTAAGGACTTCTTGGAGCGGGCAAGCAGGCGTCGTGAGCACAAGCGTAAAGGTCACCCTGCGCTGCATGATATTCAAATTTTGAATCATGCCCAAAGTAACCAGGTCTTGCTTTAGATCGGGGTCCTCTACAGTACGTAGTGCGTCAATTATTTGTTCTTTGAGGGGAAGCATTGCTAGGTTTATGACAGCAGTGGACGCAAGTTACGAGTTGCCTGTTATGTTAATAGCAAAGTGTCAACTCACGGCTTAGAGCGTTTGAGCAGCTCACTGAGACATTCCCCCGATGTTTTCTTTTACCAAAAGTGCCAAGAACGCCTCCGACTTCGACTACGATGACGCACTCACTGCATTTTCTATCAAATCATAGGAACAACTAGTAAACTCCTAAAGCACCCCTAGACCCAAAAACTCCCTGACACCTTCTAGACCAGGCAAAGGTCCCGTACCCTGTATTGTTACTTTTTGGTGATCTGCCAAAAGTAACCCACAAACGCTCGGGATGCTTAGCTCTTCCCTGGAGTAACCACTGCAATATTGCCGTTGATAGACTTAAACTACCCGCGGGTAATAAGGTAATACAACCTACTAAAGCCGTAAAAGTACGAGTTAAAATAATGAACTAGGTTATGAGATCGCATCGTTTGACGCTGTACAAGCAACAGACCAACAACAAGCAAAAAAACTGTCTTAAAACAGTCACGAGCGATGAAACTCTCGTAAATTGGTTACTCAGAAGTGTACGTATACGGTACATGTGCGTCAGTATACCTCGAATTATCTTACCCCCAATATCAAGAGCGTAAAAAGGGGAAAACCCCATGAAGTGATAAAAACTTACAAAGATTTCTAAGCTAACAAGCCACGCTAGCACAACAACAATAAAGGCGCCTGTTTCGCTCTATAGATCTTTGAAGCAACCATGATAGCCACTACTTCCACCCCTCTTGAGGCCATCAGAACGAATGCATCATACTCCACTGGCCCATGCATCTCCTCGAAAGTACCAATAACCCCTGCACCTTCGAGCGTACTATCTCATTACGAGACCCTTGCATGGCATAGGATCATCTAAATGAAAA
>JALOLY010000058.1 GCA_025455725.1 Amoebophilaceae bacterium
GACTTCATAACCCTGCTCATGCAGCATCACGGCAGCTACGGAGCTGTCTATTCCACCGCTCATGGCTACCAATACACGCCCTTTCGTACCCATTTTTACTTTGTTAATCCATTCAGTTGCTCCCAATATACTAATTTCGTCCTCACGCAGGTGCGTCATTTTCCACACAGTAAGAGAGTAGCATGCCGCTTAAAACCCTTGTCAAAGTTAGTTCAATCGATAATCTAAGTGATGCCCGTTACTGTGCAGGCATGGGTGCATCGATGATAGGCTTTGCAGTAGATAGTGCATGTGTACACTATGTCAATCCTGAGCAATTCAAGGCTATTACCCAATGGATCAAGGGAGTAGCCTTCATAGGGGAACTCAACACGACTGACCTAGCAACTGCTCGCTACACGCTTGAGCGATATACACTCGACGGTTTACAGTTTAACTATCCTATAGCTTTGCAAAATATTGCCCACTTGGAAGTCCCTATTTTACTCAAGATTTGTCTCCAAGGCAACGAGAAGCTGACATCGCTACACGCTCTCATGAATACTTATGCACCCTACGTTAAGTACTTCTTATTCGAAGCTGCATCCGCTCAAGAAGGCGCTATTATCTCCTTACAACCCGCGATCCATCGCCTGGCCAGCTACTTCCCCGTCCTACAAGGGTTTCATGTATCGGTAGCAACGCTCCCCCACTTACTTGGCACAAAGATTGAAGGCATTGCCTTACAGCGAGACATAAAAACTAAACTTAGCTGCAAAGATAAAGACTCTGACATGTTGACTGATATTATAGAGTACCTTTCTGTGGAGTAGCTATAAGTGCAGGAGCGGTTACCAAGGGGTATACCTTAGGTATTTGTGGCGCCTGCCACGACACCCATCTTACAGAATTTGTCTATTCGTTGGTTGATACGTTGCTCAGAGGAAAACTTACCAAGGGCCTCAAGTTGCTTCAAGATCACATCTTTCACCGTGTCTGCCGCACCCGATGGGTCTCTGTGTGCACCTCCCAAAGGCTCTGGAATAATGTCGTCAATCAAATTTTGCGCAAGCATATCTTTAGCTGTCAATTTTAATACTTCAGCTGCTTGCTCCTTATACTCCCAGCTTTTCCAAAGGATCGAAGAGCATGATTCTGGAGATATCACCGAATACCAGGTATTTTCTAGCATCAGTACTCTATCCCCTACAGCAATACCTAGCGCTCCTCCAGAAGCCCCCTCGCCAATGATGATACAGATGACGGGTACTCGAAGGGAAAACATTGTCTGGATATTGTGTGCAATGGCCGCCGCTTGCCCTTGTTCTTCCGCTTCCAAACCAGGATAGGCCCCCGGTGTATCGATGAATGTCACGATGGGTTTGTCAAACTTTTCTGCCAACTTCATAAGCCGAAGGGCTTTTCTATATCCTGACGGATTGGCCATGCCAAAATTTCTAGCTTGCCGTTCTTTCGTATTTCGACCTTTTTGATGCCCAATAAACATAATAGTCTTTCCTGCCACCTTTCCTAAGCCACCTACGATAGCACCATCATCTCCCATGGCACGGTCTCCGTGCAGTGCAATGAATTCTTCGGTCATGTAATTGAGATAGTCAAGCGTGTAGGGTCGCTCAATATGCCGTGACAGTTGTACACGCTGCCAGCGTGTTAGGTGCTGAAAAGTGGATATTCGTAGGGCCTGTATTTCTTGTTCTAGCTTCTGAATGGCTTTAGTCAAGCTACTGGCTTGCTTCTGAGCCACCTTCTCTTTCATAGAAGCCAGCCTTTCCTCAAGTTGTGCAATGGGTTTCTCAAACTCTAGGTGCATGGGTAAATCGTTTAGACACCCAAAACTAAAATGCATTGGAGCACAAACATAATCTTTCTGTTTTAAAGTCAACAACAGATAATTGATAAGGCTGCTTGCAAAGAAGCACTAATTCCCTAATTTTGGTCGATTCAACGGGTGTCACGACGCTTGAGCCAGTCGCCTGTTGGGTATCGGTCCGGTAGTTCAGCTTGGTTAGAATGCCTGCCTGTCACGCAGGAGGTCGCGGGTTCGAGTCCCGTCCGGACCGCCCTCCCTTTTACGCACTCCTTGGGTCTTAAGTGTATATGGTCTCCTGCCCGGAATTTCACTGTGGAGGTTGCTTGAGCCCGAAATATTGGGTAAGAGAACGACGACTCAAGTACCTGAAATAACAGTTACTCCAATGCTTGTTGGTGTAGTGTATTTAGAGAGTTGTTGAAGCGTAGTCGTGGTCGGCATGATCAGCTTATCTGTTTTTTCTTCCTCTCTTCTTCCCCACGTTGATGTTCGTGAAGGGCTACCACTACATTCCTATGTGATGCCTCTGTACTTGTTTTAGTCTTCCGAATACCTGTCTGTACAGACAGGTCCTTTTCGAGTGCTACCAGTCATCACTACCAAATAGATCTTTTAGTAAGCCTACTAGATTATTGCCTGTAAATACAAAACCATAATTTATCCCCTCGCTGATTAGTAGTCCCTTAAGGAAGGTTAATTTGTGTATTACACTAAGCTGAGGAGTGTTTTCGGGGTTAATTTTCTTAAAAAGGGGTAGGAAAAAACGCAAGGGAATGGTTGCTTGGGATGAACTCCTTGCAAAAAAATCGTACGCATAGGTGGGGTCACTCACCTCATCAATCACAAACCGATCTGCTTAAAAGCCTACTCTCCAAGCAGCTCAATCCGCAGCACCCCCACTACGTGTT
>JALOLY010000034.1 GCA_025455725.1 Amoebophilaceae bacterium
CTGATCCACAACCCTGTAATAACAAACCGCACACCATCACGGTGGCTAGCAAACGATTCGATAAAGAAGTGTACATCGTCAATCAGTTGAAGTGAGTAAAATAGCTTATATCTCATGCGCACCGCAGCACGACACGGCAACGAACACCGCATGACCCTGGCCCAGTACGCTACTGCATCTTGCAAAATCATGGCTTACTATGCAAGAGGCGGTATAAGACGATAATAGTACAGTATTGTTTGAAGACGCCTCCGTAACAACGTACGCGCGTATTGGGCAACAAAAAAGATCATTGTTGGCCTTATGCAACGGAGCCTCCCCCCCTCAAACAAAGTAGAGCGGGTGTTGTGGATTCAACTGCTTGGTAAGCAGGTTTTAAACAAATCAGATGATATCCTCTTAGGTAAGCTACCCAACATATACGTACGATTTCTTGCAGGGTTTTCACACCAAATAACCGTCACCCTATATTCTTGCCTACTTCTTTTGAAGGAATCTACCCCCCCAAAAAACCTCATAAACGGAGTATTGCGTAAGTTGTCCTCTCTTAAGAGACCATTTGATAGACAACAACTTGAGTCTACTCAAGCATGACCTTGTTGACAATACGATGCCTTTATATTTAAAATTTACGAATTGAGGCAAATTGCCATAGCCTGTGCTGCTGCCCATTGCTTAACGAATAGGTGCTGTCTTGAACTCTCCTTAAAAAAGGGGGTAAGCCAACATAATGGTGAGGAATTTTTCTCGTCAACTACAGAAGAGTTCATTTAGCTGAATCTTTGCCCTGCAACGGTCTCGGGGACACACCAAACACGGCTGACATGCTAAGGTTGACTCGGCCGGTAGCTTTTAGACATCGCATACGCACACCAACGGGCAACTCATCCTTTCTGCTCAGGATTTTAGCAATCCTTCGTTGTTGGTATGGGGACGTGGTTCATAGCCGTGGCACCACATCGTATTTCATCATCACATGAAAATCCAAATTTCTGAATGCATTGACAACGTCATGAAAGCCTAGTAGATAGTTCATTAAAACTTCTCTTGTGTAAAGCGTACCTAGCATACGATCTAAACAAGTGGAAAAGCTGGCCAAAAACAACAAGACAAGCCCGACGGTGTGGGCGATACTGGATTCGAACCAGCGACCTCCCCGATGTCAACGGGACGCTCTCAACCAGCTGAGCTAATCGCCCTGATTATGTATTGACCGCAAAAGCACCGTGCGCAAGGGGGGATTCGAACCCCCACACCCATAAGGGCACCACCCCCTCAAGATGGCGTGTCTACCAATTCCACCACATGCGCAAGAACGGATGTAACACCATAAGCGACCGCGAAAGTTACAAGAAAAAGTGGTAAGGTACAGGCCTTAAGGTAGTGTCATGATACAAACCCTTAGTGTTTAGGCGCCCATCTGACACAACGACTCTAGTGCCACTTGAGCTGCTTTTTGCTCTGCCTGTTTCTTGTTACTGCCTTGTCCTTGGCCAACTACTTGGCCTTCAATAACTGCTTGAGCCGTAAACTCTTTGAAGTGTTCAACACACTGTTCGGCTACAATTTTAAACTGTACTTGCTTTTGATTCTTGCTCGCCCACGTAACAAGCTGACTTTTATAGTTGTTATCGGTCTGAACTAATGTCTCCAGATCAACGTGTAGACGAAGTAACCGGCCAAGTACAAACTTACAACAACACCTGTAGCCCTTGTCTAAATACACAGCACCGATAAGTGCCTCTAGGGCGTTACCATAGATGAACTTCAGGCCTCCGCGTTGCATGGCACTTCTGTTGTAGTGCAGCATCGTATCAACACCAATCTTCTTGGCTAGGCTACCTAATGATTCCCTATTCACAATGCGCGCTCTGATTTCAGTCAGGAAACCTTCCTCCTTGAGGGGGTACTTCTTGAACAAATACTCGCCTATAATGAGCGATAAAACAGCATCACCTAGAAATTCTAGGCGTTCATTAGAGTGTGTGTTCTCTCTCACGGAGCTGTGCTGCAACGCCAACTTGTACAAGGCAAGGTTGCCAGGCCTGAGCCTAGTAATAGCGTGGATAGCGCTCTTTAACTGTCTGGCTTCAGAAGTGACTGCAGGAAAAAGTTTCCTCAAAAACTTCCTCACTAAATCTCCCACTTTTTGTACACAATAGAGGTATTATGTCCTCCAAAACCAAACGTGTTACTCATGACCACGTTGACAGGTCTGGACTGTGCTTGATTGAAAGTAAAATTCATACCTGGGTCAAAGGTCTCATCGTCGGTAAAGTGATTAATAGTAGGCGGAATAATCTGATGTTGTAGAGCGAGAATAGAAGCAATAGACTCTACAGCGCCAGAGGCCCCCAATAGATGACCTGTCATGGATTTGGTGGCACTAATGCTGAGCTGATAGACGTGCGCGCCAAAAACTTGCTGTATTGCCTTCGCCTCACTAGCATCTCCTAGAGGTGTAGATGTACCATGGACATTAATGTAGTCCACGGCTTCGGGCGGTATGCCTGCATGTTGTAAAGCGTTTTTCATGACCATCACTGCCCCTAAACCATCGGGGTGTGGCGCTGTGATGTGATAAGCATCTGCCGACATACCTACACCCATGAATTCGGCATAAATTTTGGCACCTCGCGCCTGGGCATGCTCGTAAGATTCCAAAATCAGGGCACCAGCTCCCTCTCCCATAACAAAGCCATCCCTACCTTTGTCAAAGGGTCTAGAAGCCGTTTGAGGATCTTCGTTGCGCTCTGAAAGTGCATTCATAGCGCTGAATCCACTCACCCCTATATCTGTTATGGTAGCCTCCGAGCCACCAGCTACTATGACATCGGCATGGTCTAGCTGAATGAGCTGAGCAGCATCAATGAGGGCATTACTGGCAGAAGCGCATGCAGAAACGGTGGTGAGATTAGGGCCCCTCAAACCATACTTGATGGAAATATTTCCGGCAGGCATGTTGGCGATCATCTTGGGGATGAAAAAAGGACTCATCTTGGGCGTCTCTCCGCCGCGCGAAAAATTTATAATAGACTCTGAAAGGCTTTGCAACCCACCGATACCAGTTCCCCAAACTACCCCTATTCTTTCCAGATTCCCTTTTTCTAAGACTCCTGCATCTTTCAATGCTTCTTCACATACGACAAGAGCGTACTGAGAGCAAGGATCCATTTTCCTGGCTTCTTTACGCTCAAAATAATCCTCTGGCTGGTAGCCCTTTAACTCACAAGCAAATCGCACCCTACGTTTTGAAGCATCAAACCGTGTGATAGGTGCAGCACCGCTTACCCCCTGTGAAAGTCCTTGCCAGTACGCTCTTACGTTGCCTCCAATGGGAGTCAGTGCCCCCAAACCGGTGACAACCACTCTTTTAACATTCATAAAAAAATAAAGAGGATCTAGGTCAGCGCTATAGGCCAACCTTTTACTTTACTGAAGATGCTTCTCAAGATAGGCAATAGCCTCTCCTACTGTTTGGAGTTTCTCTGCTTCTTCGTCTGGAATAGAGATACCAAACTCGGTCTCAACATCCATGATCACTTCCACCTTATCTAGAGAGTCTGCCCCCAAATCGTTAGAAAAATCGGCTTCAGGCCGCACAGCTGAGGCATCTACTCCCAACTTGTCAACGATGATCGTGGTTATTCTTGATGTTATATCTGACATTGTGGTTGCGTTTTTTATGTTAAAGGACTGGCAAATAACTGGATTATTTAAGACTTTGCAAAGCTGCGTGCTCAATACCCGTGCGCACATCGAGGGCAGTAGCCTGGGTGTGTAACCGTCTGAAGACGCCTTGCGAGAAGGGGGGCAACTCCTAATCGCTGGCCTATGACGGAGATATCAGGTTACCGAGCATCGCCAACTATGCCCAAAGCATGGTAAGCCCACACTGCTGATCAGCCCCCTAGCCAGCCAAGGGAACAGTCTGGCGCTCTGGGGTGCCAACTCCCACAAACAGGGCTGTTACACAATTCTTGTTTGAAACGGGACGTTGTACATTAAAACTCAACAGCAATGGAGGCGTAACGGGTAACGAAGATGCCTCAAGCCAGACAGCTCCGATCCTGAAGCGCATTGATGCCTCCTTTGTCGCATAAGATTCTATCACCACTGCCGGTGACGGGTACAACCTCCAGAAAGAGCATTAGACCACACAGAAACTGTAGCAAGATGGCCCTCGTCGAGTTGATTACCTGTAACATCTTCACGGCCCTGCCTTACTTGCTCTGGCAACACAACGTCCCACGCCTGGCCACCCGGAGCTACAGGAAAACTACGTCTGTAAGGTTACAACCCTGTGCATGACCCCGCAAGAGTTCAAGTACTTTGATTTTATTGAGCCCAAGCTCTTGCCTGAGAGGTGCAGAACTAAGCTGAACGAAAAACTTCCCTTGCTTATAAAACATGCGCTCAGTCCTGCTGCGTACGACCTCGGGCATAGCCACTTTCCACGCGCAGACTAACATGGCTTCCTCCCATTTGCGCTTGTGAGGAGACTGTTCCCTCATCTGCTGCATCACCTCTTGTAGGGTGGTAGGCTCCGCGCGCCTCGTGTTGCTTCGTGTGATCATCTGTCCAAGGTAAGTAAATCGGAAGTCTATAGCCAGTAACAAACAAGGACAATGATGCTTACCTTGTGGTTGCAAAATCTCGCAGTACCTATCTCTGTTTTAGTTAATGCTAAAGAAACAGCGTACTCACTTTCCACGGGAAAGTGAAAGGGTCTCTGAGCAAAGTCAAAAACCCACCATGGCTCCTATTTCTTTTCAGACACTCCAACTCAATAAGCAGCTACTAAAGGCACTTCAGGAAGCGGGCTACATCGCCCCGACACCCATCCAACAAAAAGCTATCCCTCTGATTCTAAAGGGGCACGATGTACTAGGCGTTGCTCAAACGGGCACGGGAAAAACAGCAGCCTACTTACTGCCACTATTGATGCAACTCAAATATCCCAAGGGGACCTACCCAAGGGCTCTCATCCTGGCTACAAGCAAAGAACTAGTCATACAGATTGCCCATAGCCTAGCTGACATGGCCAAGTATACCAACCTGCGCCATGTCTGTCTCTACGGGGGCATAGGGCCTACCCAACAAATAGAAGCGGTCAATCAGGGCATCGATCTTTTGGTATCTACGCCTGGCAGGTTACTTGACTTGTACCACCGCTGTATACTCAACTTACGAAGCATCAGGCACCTGGTTCTTGATGAAGCAGATAAGCTATTAGACATGAATTTTTGGCCCCAACTTAGAGATATTTTGGCCATACTCCCTGGAAAAAGGCAGCACTTGCTTTTCTCTGCAACCATGGCACCGAAAGTCATGAAGCTCACAGAGGAATTTCTTGAATGGCCTGAAAAGGCCATTATTACCCCACAAGCCACGCCTGTGACTACCGTCAGCCAACAATGCTATCAAGTACCCAACGTAGCCACGAAAGCTAGGCTACTTGCTTGGTTACTCACCGATACTAAAATATTTTGTAAGGTGATCGTCTTTACCTGTACCCGAAAAACAGCCGAGGATGTAGCCCATTTCTTACGACGGCAGGTAGCGGGAGAAATACGAGTGATACATGCCAACAAGGGTCAGAATACACGCATTAGCACCCTCAATGCCTTTCAAGAAGGCACTGTACGCATCCTAGTAGCTACAGATGTAGCAGCTAGAGGCATCGACGTGAGCCAGGTCAGTCACGTCATCAACTTTGAAGTACCTACCTTGCCAGAAGAGTATGTACATCGTATTGGAAGAACGGGCAGGGCTACCCACACCGGCAAAGCCATCACACTCGCCAACCCAGCAGAAGCGTACTACATTCGGAAGATTGAAGAGTTAATGCGTCGAAAAATTATGGTTGCTCCGCTCCCACCTACATGGGTCGACACCGCCACCAGCTTTGAAGAGCAACAGGCCATGGCACGAACCATGGATATGCAGCGTCAAAAAGAAGACCCTAACTATCTGGGTGCTTTTCATCAAAAGAAGAGAAAGAACATCGTCAAGAAATCGCTTACCAGGAGCAAAAGGTAGATACAGCTCCCCCTTCACCAGGAAACCCGTAGTCCTGGGGTATGTACCTGGGGCCGGGATCGAACCGGCACGGTATCACTACCATTGGTGTTTGAGACCAACGCGTCTACCAGTTCCGCCACCCAGGCTAGATTTGTAAATGTGCAACGGCCACGCGAGCAAACGAGGTCGCGAGTGGATTCGAACCACCGTAAGAGGTTTTGCAGACCTCTGCCTAGCCACTCGGCCACGCGACCCTAACGCACACGGACAAGGGGCCTATACAACTCTTTGATGATGAAGCTGCTCTTGCCCGAGATTTGCCCTTACTGAAGATTTTCTAACCCTTCTTCTATCCTTTCTTTTAAGTCAGCCAGGGCTTCAATATCTCCCAAAGTAGACTTTTTCGCTGTCGTCAAGCTATTAGAGGCAACAGCACGTTTATCTGATTTTGCCTTAGAGGTATCCAGACGCTCCTTGACCTCCGAAAATACAGCGGTATGGGAGAGTACAATCCTCTTGTTAGCCTTGGAGAATTCAATGACTTTGAGTTCAAGTAGCTCGCCTACTGACGCTTCCTGGCCGTCCTCTTTGATCAGGTGGCGCTTAGGGACAAACCCTTCTACATCATGATTAAGTGCTACTAAAGCCCCTTTTTCTACTTTTTGTGTCATGGTTCCTTGATGCACCGAGTCAACCTGAAATACAGTTTCGTAAGTATCCCAAGGATTTTCCTCTAGTTGCTTGCGCCCCAGGGCCAGCTTTCTGTTTTCTTGGTCAAGCTCCAAAACAATGGCTTCCACGCTGTCGCCCACCTTTAAAATTTCTGAAGGATGGCTAATCTTCTGAGTCCAAGACAAATCTGAAACATGAAGCAAGCCTTCGATACCTTCTTCCAACTCCACGAATACTCCAAAATGGGTCATATTTCTGACGGTACCCTGGTGTTTAGTGCCTATGGCATACCTTACCGATAAGTCTGTACTGGTCCAAGGGTCAAGCGTAAGCTGCTTGAGGCCGAGAGACATCTTTCTCTCTTCTCGGTCTAAAGTCAGCACTACTGCCTCGATCTTGTCGCCTACCTTGATCAAGTCGCGGATATTGCGTGGATATTGCGACCAAGACATCTCTGAAATATGCACTAGCCCCTCTACACCGGGCACGATCTCTACAAAAGCGCCATAGTCTGCTAAGTTCACCACCTTACCATGCAACTTAGACCCCACTTCAATAGAGTCCGGTAGGGCTTCCCAAGGATGCGGCGTGAGCTGCTTCATGCCCAAAGAAATGCGCTTCTTACTTTCGTCAAAATCGGTCACCACCACCTTGACCTTTTGGCCAAGCTCCAGGACTTCTTCTGGGTGCCCGATCCTACCCCAAGAGATGTCTGTAATGTGCAACAACCCATCTACCCCTCCTAGGTCAACAAACACACCGAAGCTGGTCATATTTTTGATGACCCCTTCCAGAATTTGTCCTTTTTCCAACCGACCAATAATAGCGTCCTTTTGGCTCTCTAAACTTTTCTCGATCAGTATTTTGTGCGAGACCACCACATTGTCATTAGCGTAGTTAATCTTTACCACGGCCACATCGATAGATTTATCCACGTAGGCATCAAAATCACGTACAGGCCTCACATCAATCTGCGATCCAGGAAGGAAAGCCTCAATACCGTAAATATCTACAATCAAGCCCCCCTTGGTCCTGCGTTTGACCACCCCTTCTATGACTGAGCTGTTATCGGCGGAAGCTTGAATTTTCTCCCACCCTCTCACCAGCTTTGCCTTTTTGCGAGAAAGTACAAGCTGACCCTCAGCATTTTCTTGTTCCTCTATGTAGACCTCTACCTCATCGCCAGGTTTGAGATCGGGGAGGTCACGAAACTCATTAAGTGGAACTAAGCCATCTGACTTAAATCCAATATTGACGATTACTTCACGGTTGCTAATGGCTACTACCGTGCCGTTCACCACTTCACATGCCTTGATAGAGGTGAGAGTGGCCTCGTAGCTCTGGGTGAGTGCCGCCCTTTCTTGATCTGTATAGGTTATGCCGAGCCCGGCGGTGAGACCAGTAGGCTCCCAATGAGAAGTTTCTGCTTTTGGATTCATGAGATGGAGGTCCTGATTTTTTGCGCACAGCACGCCGCTGCGCGGCTCTTAAAATAAAAATAAATATAAGAATTAAGATTAACTTGTTTCAAAGACAGCGCGGAGCGAATTTAGCGATTCTTCTGCCAAGACACAACGAGGTTCTGAGAGGAGCGCCCAACAGCCCTGACGTACGCGTCGTCGAACCTTACTATCAGCATACAAAAACACGGTACCTTCGGGGGCCATACCAGAACTCAACCCTAGAAAGCACGCTCCGTTCGCAAAATAGTATGATCGATCGTTGTATCCACACTGATGGACGAGCTAGGCACCTTGTTCTGCTCCCACTCAGGCAGTAGGCTTATTCTTCTCAACTCCCAGGATACCTCGAATTGTTCTGTACACGTGTCAATATACACCCCTGCGTAGGGTTCCTTCCCTGATAATTTTGAAGTCTCTAAACATGCAGCCGTTACAGCTAAAAAGTCACCTAAACCCTCCAAGTACTGCATCAACATCTGCGAGGCATGTATGCAACTGACCTGTAAACCTTTCATAAAAAAGGTCCTCAACCCTTTTGAGTATATCGCTTTAACGCTTACGAACGGATGACTAAACATGAGAGCAAGGCTCACGCCATCCAAGAAAGCTTTAAAAACTGGCAAGCCCATGCAGTAACCATAACAGAGCTCAATGGCTGGGCACCTCCAACCAAGTCCGATCCCACACGGAAAATGGGACACACCGCACCCTTTGAGCAACTTTGTACTTTAACACGGTCTCACAAAACGATTACCTGGGCTCGTCATTGCTTTCATGCAAAAAGCCATGACACACGTGCTCCATGCATCCATACACTGGTGCGGAAATGAGGAAGCTGAAGCAAACAAAAAACCTCTTAGCAGGATTTACTTACGGGTATGCTACACGACTGACAATACTTCGACCCAACGTCAGCTCATCTGTATATTCTAGCTCTCCACCTACAGCCACACCACGGGCAATAGTGCTTGCTTTGACCGCACAGCCCTTGAGTTTCTTCGTGATGTAAAATACCGTAGTATCCCCCTCAATGGTGGCACTCAATGCAAAAATGACCTCCTGGGGCTGTACTTCCTGGACACGCTGTATTAAAGAGTTAATCTGAAGTTGGTCGGGGCCAATCCCCTCCACAGGGGCAATCACCCCTCCCAATACATGGTAAAGCCCCTTATACTGGCCCGTATTTTCTATGGCTAGCACATCTTGGACGCTTTCTACCACACAAATAACAGACCCATCTCGGTTTGAGTTGGTGCAAATGCTACATACTGCCTCATCAGACACATTGTGACAGTGACGGCAATACTGAGTGGCCGCACGCAGCTTGCATAACGCACTTGTAAGTCTCTCTGTATGCTCTTTGGGGGCCTTCAAAAGGAATAAGGCAAGTCGCAAGGCGGTCTTCTTACCTATACCCGGCAAACTAGAAATTTCACGGACTGCTTCTTCGATGAGCTTGGAAGAGTAAAGTGCCATCTGTGTTGAGCTCCTAATAGCTTGAGGCGGCTAATATACACAAAAACGGCCATACAAGACTTGCCTTTGACCGCTGAAACTTGTTATTACCCGTAGAAAGTGATAAACTTGTTGCTGCCTCTCGCAACATCTTACTCTTGAGGAGCCGTCTTGCTTGACAAAAACTAAGAGGGGCCTGTAGCTCAGCCGGTTAGAGCGCTACACTGATAATGTAGAGGTCCGTGGTTCGAGTCCACGCAGGCCCACAACACCGGGCTGCTAGGTCTACCTGGGACTCCCTTCTCTGATACCAGCAACTACCCCTACCACCCTACTTCTGTCCGTAGGAAAGTGTTGATCGCTTGCAGGGAATACATCACCCCTGACTATTGACTATCCGGCATGTACTTCGAGCCTTGATTTGAGTGATGCTGCGGTCTGAGCTCCCATCAGACGATCTACTTCTTGGCCTTTTTTGAAGATGATGAG
>JALOLY010000003.1 GCA_025455725.1 Amoebophilaceae bacterium
TGGAAGAAAAATCGAGAGTCAAAATGATCCTCAAAGAGCTGACGTGTATTAAGCAGACCTGGCATAATGCTTACGTCTCCAACAGCACTAGTCTGATGGCCCGATGATGGAGTCATGGTAGCAACATGGGCCTGGCCCCGCTGTTGGAAAAGCCATGCATAAAAAAATGTTTGGAACGCCGCTTTATTTCGTCTAAAAACTGTCCTATCAAACAAAAGGGGAATACTCTTTATCTTCTTCTCATCAAGGCCAGTCTTGTAGTCTAACACCCGAAAAACACCGGCTTTCCAATCCACTCGATCTATGATACCACGCAACCGTACACGCGTAGCTGGATCCAGATCAAAATCAAGATAAAGAGGTACCTGGCGGCCTACCTCGAGACCAATGAGTACGAAGGGGGCATACGCCTGGTCAAGAACCAAGATTCTTTTCACTAACTTGGTCATAACGGCTTGAGCAATAGCATCACCGCCTTGCAAGGCTATCCATTGGTGCTGACCTGGGTGAAAAGTGCTGGCAAAAGTATTTTTCACTACAAGTTTTACGCCCTTTTGCAACACTTCCAGATCCTGGAGCTGCAGAGGCTGGCCCCGCTTTTTCTTCATCAACGGTGTATACAGCCTTTCCATGACTGCATGCAAAAACCTACCAAAGACCAACGCATGGGTTGCCTGTTGGGGTGGCGCTGGAGATTGGAGTCGTACAAGGTAATGGAAATAAAAACGCAGGCTACAGTCAAGGTACGTATTCAATGCAGATGGCGTCAAGTGCTGCCCCGTGCCGTCAGGCTGTAGTATAAACCTCCTCAGCTGCTGCCAGACTGATTCCTTTTTAGGGATCACAATAGGCTGGATCGTAGGTAGGTAAATGGGCTGAGCGATAGCCTTTTTTTTCAAAGGCAACTTAGATTCATAGAGCAACTGCCAAAGGTAACGGCTCATCTCGCTCTGGTTGCCAGCTGCAGTTTTTGTGCTGTAGGTGATATACACCTGTCGGGCACGCTGAAGCAAGCGATAAAAATAATAGGCATACAAGGCCGCTTGGTGCTGGTCGGCTGTGGGTAAGCCATAGCCCTTACGAAGACTGTATGGGATAAAGGAAACTGAGCTAGTCTGTGCCGGAAAGTGGCCTTCGTTCATTCCCACAATGAAGACATGATCAAAATCTAAGTTGCGCGTAGCACGTATATCCAATACCTGAATGCCGTCTGGTGATTGTAGTCCCAAGGGAAGCCGAACAGACTGTACCAGCTGCCGAAGTAGTTGAAGCAATGCCTCGCCCTTGGTAAGGGGTGGTGTCAAAACCTCTTGAAGTCTGCCCAGCTGCCGCAAAAGTTGATGTAGCGCTACTTTTTCTAAAGAGTGTAAAGACACATCGGAGGCTTCTACACGAGATTTTACATACTCTACCACTTCTATCAGATACTGCAACAAGCAATCTTGGGAGCCCAAAACATTAAAAATTGTAGCATAAGGAGAATTTTCTTGGACCAGTGTAGCCTGATCCACATAACTATGCTTGGCTTCTTTGATACGGTTGATAGTAGCCTGTGCCAGAGCAACGTCCCAGCTCATTATGCACGGGTGGTTGAGCACAGATAGCACATGCTGGGTAGCCCAGTAGCCTGAAGTAGATTGTTCTTGGGCAGCAGATTGCAGTACTAGTAGATGCTCGAGCAGGTGGTAGGTAGTCGTGTTTTTGAGCGGATAGCCTAGGTGGGTACTGACTTGGGTCATATTTAGAGCCAAAGCGTGCAGCACAGGCAAGAGTAAGGATTCGTTGGCCAGAACAATAGCTGTTCTCTGAGGCACAAAATCTGCACCTTGTGCCTCCATAAGAGCCTGTAGCTGGGCACCCATCACCTGGGCCTGTCCCACCTCAGACGCCACGGCTGTGAGATGAATCTCTTGAACACCATCGGAAAGTCGCTTAGGAAAGGTTTTGCCAAAACTGGCCTGGAAGTACGACTTTTTTTGATGTGCCCTCAAGTATACCCCTGCCTCTTGTTGCATATCTTCCATGTAGTAGGCATCCAAGTCCCAGCAAAATGATGTGGGTAAGTTTCTTTGGTACCAGGCCAATATTTTTTCTTTTACGGGTGTTAGCACATTAAACCCAGCAAAAACCCACTGACCACGTGGGACCGTCGTAGTGCCTGCTACCAAAGCCTCATAGGCTGCTCTATGGCACAGCCCCTGATAACCGGCACCCTGGTCCTGTAGACGCTTCTTAAAGTGTTGGTAGACTGCAGGAAGTAGCTTCCAGAGACCAAGGAATTCCTGCTGATGTGTCGATAGCCGTTGTTCAAAATTCTTCCAGAAAGACTGTATCGTGGCTCGTTGTGCTTCGGTCAGATAATCGTAAGATAGACTAAGCTCTTTTTGTTGGCTCAGGTCGGTAAAAAGATGATCAGCATCGACCAAGTACTTCTCGATGACATCCAAATCTTGAAGCAACACGCTCCCCCAAAAGTAAAATTGCTCAAAAGATTCTTCTCGTGGTTTTAATGCCTGAAAAGTCTGATAAAGCGTATGTGTTAACAGTAGGGTATTCGCTCGTTTAAGCGGACTAAGTTGCTGCATCAATGTTTCAATGCTTAGGACCTTAGGTGCCCAAGTGGGTTGAGACAAGTGAGCAGCCAGACAGCGCTTGAACACCTCCACTGCCCGCCAAGTGGGGAACACAACAGTTATCTCATGAAAGCGATGGCGGTGCTGGGCATATAGCTCGGCTGCTAAGTCTTCTATAAAAGAGGTTGGTAAAGCCACGGGCAAGTAGGTCAGAAAACGAAATTGATGCGCCACTTAAGGCAAGGTACCATCAAGAAAGTCAACCAACCAACAGTAACACTGGCTGTGCTCTGTCTTGCCCATCTAAGTGTAGTTTACTTCTGATTGAGCACTGCCGAGCAACACCTTTGCAACTCCTTTGCAGTAGGCTCGAGACCCGGGTTCCTAGCCACGAAAACAAAGAACAGCAAAGTCTTATAGCATCAAGACCTTTGCATGGCATACTGAAACTTTTTCACAAAATATTGCAAATAAGGGCACTTTTAGTAGACCCGGGTTGTGGTCTACCAGGATATTACCCCCCTCATCCCATGATCTAAAGGCAAATGCCAGGGACCCCAGACAGAGTAAATGTTGGCAGAAGAACAAGAAAGAGCAAGTTCTTTCACTAAATAGACGCCTTGATAGATCAACTAAACTGTGTCTAAAAAAGAGCTTAGCAAGGTTTGTAAGCGCTCTGTTGAGGGTGCAGCGGGCAGGCCTGCCTATCATCCCCTGGTACTACTCAAGATGATGCTCCTACAAACCTTGGCATCATTTCCCTGACATGGGTGTAGAAGACATGGCCCATAATACTCTTGTCTGCTAGTTCCTTTTGTGGTTTACGCGTGGAAAACATCGTACCTGACCATGGCCCGCAAAGCTCGGGGAAAGTCCACTTATATGCTTGCGGGGTACCCCAACACCCCTCCCACCAAGAAAATGACGTCTAGCGTAGAGTGAGAAGTACGTTGGGTCAAAAAGAGAAGTAATCTCTAGTATGGCCACAAGCGTCATTACCTGGCAGCTGAAGACAAAGACTTAGTCTTAGTGGACACACTACCACTGCCAACGTACATGTTGGGCAGTGTATGGCATCCAGTCTTGATCAAGTAATCACTCCCTGCAGGTAGTCAGATCCTAGCAGACAAAGGGTATTGTGCAGCCAAAAACGGTCAACTATTACGCCAGAGAGGTTATCAAGGGGCGCGTAAGAGATACCCATAACGCCTTATTAGCAGGCATGGGCTTCAACTTGATGCTGCTACTCAGAGAAATAGCCGGTTATTTTTTTGTCTTGCTGTTCAGAGCGTTAGCCCTGCTAGTGCTTCCTAGACAAGAGTACTTACAGCAGACGGCCTAAACACGACCAGCGGATTGTTAAGACTCGACTTATTAGTTACTTCAATCAATCAGGCTTAGTAGTAACAGGCATACCAGTGGGTGTACATGTAGGATTTTTAATGCCAACACTTACGAGTATCCTCATAGGCTATTTTCTGAAAACTAAGCTCGCTTTATCACTTTCCACACAAAGCGTCCCGATCTCACCGTGCGGAAACGCAAGATTAGGTGCTTCATGACCTATGGAAAATTGAAAGGCTACGGGATAATTGTAGCCAGCAACATGTTCCTGTATAATTCCCTCAGCACTCTTATTCATTGGGAGGGATGAAATGTCTTGCATATAGACCATCTTTCCTACAACAAGCCCCGCTAAATCTTTAAGCTTCCCGGCTCGTTTTAACTGAACCATCATCCTGTCTAAAGCATAGAGATGCTCCCCAACCTCTTCAATAACCAGAATCTTATTCTTAGTATCGAGTGCCGATAGTGTCTCCATGTTATTACAGATTAGTCCTAGATTACCTCCCACCACAGGCGCTGTTACTACACCCAGTCTATTCAATGCATTAGCAGGAGCCGTCAAATGGGCAGTACCCTCAAAGAGTAGCGTTCTTAAGCTGTCAATGGAAGCCTTATGTTGAGGATTTGAAAAAAGTATGGGCACTGCACCGTGTGCCGATACAAAACCCAGGTTATGTAGTCTTATATGTAAGGCAGTAATGTCACTAAAACCGATAACCCACTTGGGGTTTTTTAGAAAATGCGTAAAATCAAGTTGGTCTACAATGCGCGTGGTACCGTATCCGCCTCTCAAAGAGATAACGGCCTTAATGGTCGGATCGTCAAGCGCCCACTGCATATCTTCGGCCCTTTGCGCATCTGACCCAGCAAATGCATTGCAGCTATCTACGCTTACATATTTACCCAACACCACTTCTAATCCCCAGGATTGGAAAATTTCGGTCGCTTTTTCCATTACCTTCTTTGACTCTTTGACCTTCGAAGCTGGGGCTACGATCGCTATCCTGTCTTTTTTTTTCAATAAGGGGGGGTGCGCAGGCACATCATGCTCTCTCGAAGACACAGTTCCGATACCGCCCAGAGAGAGTGCCGCAAATAGACAAAAGATTTTTTTCATGATGTATTGCTTAACAATTATTGTACAACTAATTACTCAAACATAATCAAACACACCGAATAGACCAATACTAACTGCTAAACGCGCATCGGCTGTTGCACTCCTCTTTTAGCCGATCTAGGCACACCTGGTGCATCTTTGCCGCAGCTCCTTAGCGATGAACTCGAGACCTAAGTGGGTAGCGATAGGTACATAAAACTTTAGTGTTTCGTCGACCATCTTTTCCTGCTGCGTACGAGCAAGATGGCTTTCCATCATCCTTATGTGATGTAGATGGTCTGCCAGCTTGACATAGAGCACACGTTTGTCTTTTTCTTCCACCAACTTTAGGATAATCTCTTGGTCAGATAATTGTATTTTTTTAAAGCTATTTAAGCGACTGTCTACAGAAGACACGCCTTCTACAATGCGTTTTACGACAGGATTAAAGTGCAAGGAAATGTAATGCGAAGATAGGCGCGTTGTATCGATGGTATCATGTAGTAGCGCTGCCAAGAGCGTATCGGCATCTCGCGTATAGGTCAAGAGAATACTGGCTACTGCAATCGGGTGTAGGTAATTGAGGGCTGCTGTATCCCTTTGGCCACCTACTTTTATCTGTTTGATAAGTTGTATGGCTTTTTCCAGAAGCTTTCGCTCCATAGGTGTCTCAGCAAGCACTTGCTGCACGAAGGCTTGCTCCACTGGCTGCACCGCCTCAGGGATCATCTCTGATGACGGAGTAACCTGGTATTGGTCCATCATAGGCGGGCGCACCGCCCGTACATCCTCGGGAAAAACATACACCTGCGTCACCCCAGTGGCTGTTGGGATTATCTCAGCAGCCCCATAGTGGGCTGCTACAATTTGCTGATGGTAAGCAAGGGACAGCTCTCCCACATCTTGGATCCATGGCAGTGATACGTGATCTACAATACCTAAGTACCACTGTTTAATTCTCGGTGGGGTTATTTCTGTGGTTATCATCACGCACAACGCCCGGACGCGCTTGATGTAATTTGGTATAGACATAATAGGATAGGCGAGTTGTGTGTCGTCGATATGTAATAAAACAGGTCTCTGGGTATTGGGGTATGCTTCGGCATAGGCTACCGCAGTGCGTAGTAATCTTCTAATTTTACTACGATCTCCTTGTAACAATTTTGTGCTTGCGTGGTGCTGTAAGATCACCTTGGTCGCTTGGTTGTGCTGGTATATTGTTCGCTGGACGTCCTGCCATAATACATCTAAATCTATACACTCTACAACCAGACGCATGGGTTCTCGTGCGAGATGAAATAGCTGCTGTAAATACCGGTTGCGAGTGTCCAATTCGTAGATGCGCTGTTCTAGAGCTGCGTTGCTAGCCATGAGCTGTGCTTTGGTGGGGTTTTGCAATGTGGTACGTTGTGATGTTGCCCATGATTCGGTACACCCCACTGCTTTGAGAGGACGTAGGCTAGCTTCCTGCTGCAGTTGTGCCTGGTGGCGCATGGTTGTCAAAAACATCTGACTAGTGAAGCTATTATCTTCTTTGAGCTGTGCATGAGAGATAACCAAACCTCGGTAGACTTGTTTCCCTTTCAAGGCTAAGCTGACAAAAAGAAGGACGCAATAGAGCATCTGTACGGATCCGAGTACACTCAAGGGCAGCACGGATCCTGTATAACGCGTAAAGAAAAAAACTGCGGCATAGGTGCCCGAAGAAGCCAAAAAAATAGCTAGCGGCCAGTGTAGTAGTAAGACTGCCATCAAGAGATTCATCATCATGATCATCACTTGCATGTGATGGTAGCGACTCATGATCACCAAGAGCGTGCCAACAAAGAAGAGGAGGGTGCCAATACCGAGTGGCCAAAAGAAGGCCATGAAGCGACTATTTTTCAATGTAGGCGGCCAGACAGGGAAAGTTAAGAAAGCTGTGGCACCCACGAGGACAGTACGATAAATGCTATCGTAAATCTGCTGGCAAGCTTTGGTCTCTGCTGCGCTAAGGGTATAGCAGGCAACGTAAGTAGCGGCAATGGTGTAAAGACCAAAGAAAAAGTAAAAGCCTTCGTTCTGGGGCAGGTTTTGTTGTAGATAAGGATAGAGTTTGAAGTTTTTGATAGTCTTGAGACGCCATTGCCAGCGCTGTACCCGGGCTGCCCGCTCCAAAGCAAAAGGACTCGTAGGATCCAGCTTTTGCCAGCCGCCTGGCTCGCCCAGAAGATAATGTTGGCACAACATGGTCATGATGTTGGCTAGCAGAGCCGGGAAGAAGCTATGGACACTTTCAAAATAAAAGAGGCATGCTGCAGTGGCTGCTGATCCTATTCCCATGGACATGAGCACCACCCGCCTACTGGTCTGAAAGCCAAAGATGGCTAGGAGTATGGGGACGGCGACAATAGGTGTATAGAAGTTGGCAGCACTTCGGAGTATGTTTAACAAATCTTGAATACTGAGTGCTAGTGCTAGACTGAGCGTTCCGAGTACCAGTGTAGCCCACCGGGCTGTGTTGAGTGAGCTTTGCTTTTGTAAGCCAAGCGGGGGAAGAATGTCATTGGCTACAATGACCGCACAAGCATTTAACACCGAATCTGCCGTAGACATGGACAAAGCAATGACACCAATGCCTAAAAGCCCTTTAAATCCTGGATAGGTATACGTATCGACAATATGCCGCATAATCTTATCTGCTTCGGGCCCTGGCCGATCCACTAAGATCATCATGGCGATCCATAGCATGCATAGCTCTATCCCTAGACACACGATTGCGGCATAACCAAACGAGCGCTGTATCTGCACTGTGTCACGCGCCATGACCACGCGTTGAAAGAGTTGTGGTTGTAGTATGGGTGTCATCAGGTAAGCCATAAATAAGAGAGCTTTCCCAGACTCAGGTGACCACTTCACCACATCTTTGAAAGAGAAAAGTGGGTTAGTTCGGAACATATGTGTTACCTGGGCAGGGTCTTGAAGATTATTCCAAATCGTCAATGCGAGTAGGGGGAGCAGTGTTCCAAAGGTGAAGAACTGGAGGACATCGGTGAAGGTAACTGCTTTGACACCACCCGAAAGGGAGTATAGGGTGATGATAGCGGCTACTATCGTAACGATCTCGGGTCCTTCGCAGTTGAATAAGATGGCCAATATGCTAGCAATTACCTGCAACTGCATGGCTATATAACTCGTTGACCTTAATACAGTAGCAATGCCGGCAATAACCTGCACAGTTTTGCCATATAACTTCCCGAGTGACTCAGGTACAGAAAGGTTATTGAGGAACCTGCCCATGCGCGGCCCTATGACATATCCCATGAGCAGGAGGTATACTGGGGTACCTATGATGTCTGGTATGACATAGTACAAGCCTTGTTTGTAGGTCTTCTCTAGATTGATGAATAAAGCCCCCCCCGACATCCATGTGGCCACAATAGTGGCGGTCAGGATGGCAGTAGAGAACTGCTTGTCACCGACGGCAAATTCTCGAAATGATTGCTTTCCCCCTCTGTAGAAAAAACCTACGATAATATTGAGCAATAAAAAGACGACGAAAATAAAACTATCTATCGTAAGGGGTGGTAGGGCCATAAACCTAAGGGAGCGTAATTTTGTCTTTTTGCTATCACACGTTAGTTGGATAAAAAAGTAAAAGCAAACTAATTCGCGTATTTAGTTGCTATTATATGTATTCCGTAAGGCATCAGCACCAATTTGAGAAAAGGGAGCGTATGCTCACTACCCACCGATTCTTCTCCATTTGTTTCCTAGTATGAAAAAATAGACTATCTCAACTTGCCCCTTCAACCTTCAGGCAGTAGATGGGATTTGAAGCTATATCTTCAGAATCAGTAGCTGCATTTTGTGTTCAAATAAAGAATGAGTGAAAAGAGTATGGAGACACGGCAATCTAACCTAGTGCCCAAATTAGCTATGCAAAAGGTCCAACCCTTACGCGTATCTCTTGCTTGCACACATTTGTTTATTTCTGCCATTATACTTACTATAGCTGTTGCTAAGTTTTTGTAATTGGATTGGGTTAGCGAACTTTTGTTTCGTTTTTTAGAGGCCTGAGATAGCGGGCGTCTATCCTTGCGGTTAGCAACCCTAAACGTGGCCTATGTTGGTCAGACTTTTTGTAATGGGCAATAAAACAATAAATAAGATGTCTGTATTTAGGATTAAGCCATCTGGACTCCTCGCTTGCCTGCTATGGCTTGTTTATTTTAGCGCATTGGGCGAGCCTAGGGCACCCAAAAGAATTATCATCTTTTCCCAGTCGGAGAGCGATAGCTCTATCCAATTGGGAAAGACATACGCAGCATATGGACATGAAGTTGTCAGTGCATTGTTAGACTCGTCAACCCGCATAGACGAAAAACGAGGCTTTATTTACTTGAGGGGAAGACGCTATTCCATAAAAGATTTTGACTTGGCGTACTTTAGAACTTGGGGCAATGCAAAAGCCAGAGATTTAGCATATGCTTGGCAATCGGCATTCGAGCGTCACGGTGTCCCCTGTGTAGATCCCTTGAGAGCAAAGCACTATGCCAACAATAGGTATGATATGATGCAATTGTTCTTCACTAATGGGATCCCTACGCCCAAGACGCTGGTTGTCGGGGTAGGTACACCCGTTGATACTTGTCTTTCAATGATCCAACAGAATTTTGATCATATGGTAGTTATCAAAGGAGAGGGAAGTGGTGGTAAGAACCTTAGCTTCATAAATGTTGGCGATGCACAGAAGTTACGTAAAGTTTTACTGACTAGTTATTTAGTGGATGCTCGCGTTGGCCCCAACCCACTTGTATTACAGCAGTATATTTCTAGCAAGGACCAAGCTGGGTTTTCTTATCATTACAGGATCCTGGTTGTAGGAGGTGAAATTATCGAGACGATGCGTTTCACGGCAAGCAGTAAGCAGACTTATGCCTCTAATTTGGCGTTAGGTGCGAATGCAGAGATGGTAAAATTGGATGAGGTATTTTCTGCTGAACAGCAAGCGGAAATAATAAGGGCGTGTAACCTGATGGGGGTCAACATAGCAGGTGTGGATGCTACCGTAGTTAATGGGACATTATACATTTTTGAAGTGAACGACAGCCCTAGCTTGAGCTTTCCTCGTCTATTATCAAAATCTTTCATAGAAAAGGTTGTTAGCTACTCTATTGAACGGCTAGCAAGGGCTAAGTAAGTTTTTGTGCGTGTATATGGGTAGCCATATTTTCGCTCTCCTGAGAATGTAGCAGAAAGCCTGCCCATCATCCCTTGGTGCTATTCAAGATGATGCTACTACAAACCTAGTACCATCTCGCTGACATGGGCGTAGTAGACATGGTCCGGTACCCTGTCTGAGCATGCCTTTTGCAGGTTACGGGTGGCAGACGCGGTATCTGAGCATAGCACGCTCGGCCGTTTTAGAAGCGAGTTATCCGAGAAGGGCGCCATGCATAGGCTACTAGCGAACCTCAGTGCATAACTTGTACACCGAGGTTTGCAAGTGCAGCAAGGCGACAGCATGATCGATGCTTCTATCGTGCCTACGGCTCATAAACCGCAGGGTAAGGCCCACTTATATGCTTCCAGATCATCCAAATACCCCTCCAATACCAAAGTACATGATGGGTAGTGTATGGCACCTACTCTTAATCAAGTAACACTTCTTGCAGGCAGTTGCATCCTAGTAGACAAAGAGGATGGTTCAGCCAAAACGATCAGCTATTACGCCAAAGAGGTTGACGCAGCGGTATCCAACGCAAGTCCCATCAGCATAGTCCCTTGTCTGTCTAAGCAAGGCGATACAACAGGCTGATGGGTCGTAGTCGCTGCAAAATAGAGCGAGTATTTGGGCGTATACAACGTTGGTTCGGTAGACTAGAGACCAGGTATGTAGGCATGGCTAAGACCTATGGGTAGCATGTTATGGAGGCCATTGCTTGGCACTTAGGACGCCCATAAATCATCATGCCGAAGGCGTAGCACAAGCAGAAAAAAGTATTCAAAAGGGCACCTAGACCCCACAACAGGGGGGGGGCAGTAAGCAAACTGAAGACCTAAAAATGATCCCCAAAGAAGCGATCCAGAGATAGTGCACCTTTTACACAAAGGTCTCTCAATTCTGGGGCTTTCATAGTCAAACAAGATGGCGAGTACTCCAACAATGACTTGCAGTCGCATGGCCATATAACCCGTTGACCTGAATATGGTAGCGATAGCTTGCACAGTTTTGTACTACTGTGGTACTCGCCCTCGTGCTGGTCTGCTGCGTGGGCCACGCACCAACCTCATCAGCAGGATACTACTTTGCCTGTTGTCAAGTAAAGCAAATACCCCTCTACCCGTACATACCCCATGGCGCTTAGCAGGGCTGCATAGGCTTTTACTTGCTGACCGTGGTGGGCATGTGGTTGACCAGTCTTAAAGTCGATGACCACGGCCCTACCAGGTTTTAAGAGCACCCTGTCAGGCCGATACACCTGGCCTGAGGGGGTCAAGATCGTGGGTTCTTTTTTTACCTCCCAATCACTAGTGAACCAATCTCTGACCTGTGGGTTCCGAAAAAGTGCCGTGAGATGCTGTTGTAATTGCGACACCTCTACTTGGCTCATTTCTCCTGATACTTGCCAAGCAGATAATACTGCTGGCCATGCATCTATACCGGTCAACTGTGCTAAAAATAGATGTGCTAATCTGCCATAGCTTGTCTGAGTGCTCTGCTCCACAATCTCAAGGGGGTACACATTACTTTTTAGGTGCTGTTGCAGCCAGTTACTTGTACGATACTGATGCAAACTGATCGAGATATCTTGTAGGACCTCCGGTATGGCTACGGTTTGGGGCGTACCCAGTTCTAGCACACCGGTAGTTGTATTCCAACAATAGCCCCAAGATGGGCAGCTAGAAGCGGATTCATGCGTTGGAGAAAAAGTTTGATACAACAAGTCGGAAGTGGTTTTTAGCATCGACTTAGCAGGACGTTGGGCAAATACATAAAGGCGGTCTTCGGGCCTTGTAAAGGCCACATAGAGTAAATTTAGGTGGTCCAGATACGCTTGCATACGTTCTTCATAATAGGCACGCGCATAGACCGTATCCTGCAAACGGTGTGTATAACGTACAGGAAGTACGGGAAAAGTATCGAAGGGCGGAACGTCTGTAGCACACCACAAAGTGGGTGGTCGACGTGGACTATGGTCCAAGTCCCACGCACAAAAAGGAACGATGACCACTTTGAACTGTAGTCCCTTGGCTTGGTGAATGGTCATAAGTGTCATCGCATCCTGCCCAACTGTCCGGGGCAACGTGTATTGGCAGCCCTGTTCTTCCCACCAGGACAAAAAACCACGGATATCTACCACTTCCTTGTCTGAGAAAGCCACCACTACATCCTGAAAAGCCTGCAAAAATGGGACTGCTGCTGCCTGGCGTAGTTGAAAAAGAGCAATCAATGCCTCTATAAGCTCGTACAAAGGAAGCTGCTGCAGAGAATACCGCTGTTCTAAAAATATTTCAGGTAAGGTGGCAGTGCTTACTTCCGTTTGAAAACAAGCATGCAAAGTATCAGGTGTAGCTTCTAGTACATACAACTCGTAAAGGTACTGCAACTCGGCTCGTGCCAAGGTATTGTCTTCGTCAACTAAGTAGCGCAAGGCGTTGACCAAAATATTGACCCACGGATTATGGCTCAAATACAACGCCTCGGAAGCAATGACATCATACCGACAACCAGGTTGGGCTCGAGCAGCATGCTGACAGTCTAGCAGCTTCCGGAAAATTTCACGTCCTTCGGCATGGCTTCTCACAAGTAACGCGATATCCCGCAGGGCAATCCCGTCTTTTTGTAACGTTTCAATGAGCAGAGGTAACCGGTCTTTGACCTGCTCGCGCCAGCTTTGAGATACCATGCTATCCGCAACATCCTCCAAAAAAGTGATATTGACGTAACCCTTGTTAGCCTGGATGCACTGCACAGGCAACTTCTGAGTTACATCCTGATAAGCTGCACCCAACTGTTGCACTTGTGCTCTCAAACTTTTTTGCCAGGTCAAGTCTTCCAACATGTCGAGATCGTCTGTCAAATACTGCACGATCGTATCAACAGCCTGAACGAAAAAGGAATTGTTAAAGTCAACAATGTGCTGCTTGCTGCGCCAATTTTGGTCCAAAACCACGGGAGTAGTACGTTCTACGTCCTTTTCAAGCTGGGTAAGTAGCAGCCGCCAGTCGCCACCTCGCCACCGATAAATTGATTGTTTGACATCACCTACCACAAGACTAGGATGGCCCTCGTGCAAGCTATTCTCTATCAGTGGCTTAAGATTGTACCATTGGAAGCCCGAGATGTCCTGAAACTCATCAATCAGGAAATGTTGATAAAAAGCCCCTATTTTCTCGTATACAAAAGGGGTCTCGTTCTCTGCGATGACTTTTCGTAGAAATAAGGAGGCATCTGACACAAGCATGACGTTGCGCGACGTTCGATAGTCGTTGAGTCTTGCTAACAACTGCGTAACAACACCAAAAGCGTAGACAAAGTGTCGCACTTCCAGAGCCGTATGGTAGGCACGATGATGGGTGTCGTAAAAATTCACCGCCTCCTGCAAACATGGCCCTAACTTATCGCGTACGACCGGCACGATACGCTCTTTTTGGTTAGATACTCGGCTGTACCACGCCTCTACACAATGCAAGGCCCGCAAAGCCCTCTGGGGTGGGTGCCACTTGCGTTTGGTAGCCAACCCCACCAGATAGCCCATGACCCCGGCGCTGCCATATGCAAAATCATTCACCACCAGACCAGCCTGCTGAATTGTGTTAAGGGCCCGATAGCCCAAAGCCTGCAGCTTATGCTCGAAATAAGTGATGTGCTGGTAAAGTACTTGGAGAAAACGGTGTAGGGTTGCTGAATCCCGCATGGCTCGTACTAGCTGAGCTTCGTTGACGCCAAAAGATTCTGTAAAGAGCTCCCGGCCCAAGGCAGCCAAATCACGCTTAAAATTCCAGGTCCTACCGCTTAAAAGCTTTTCTTCGGCGAATCGAACCAACCATTGCTGCAGCTGTTGATCTTGACCAGCCGAGACTACCAAGTCATCGATGACCGTGGCCAACACATGCTCCTGTTCCAGCTCAATGCGGAAACCACTCTGGAGCCCAAGCTCTTGGGCAAACCCTCGAATGATCTTTTGAAAGAAGCTATCAATGGTGCTGACAGAAAACTGAGTGTATTGGTGCAAGATATTGGACAATAGAACTTGGGCACGGTCTTGCAAAATAGACATATCCCACCCCTTGTCTTGTAGCAACGCTTCAGCTATCGGATTGTGGGAGCCTTGAACGAGGCTATGTAGGCACACCAAGATACGCTGCTTCATTTCCTGGGTTGCCTGGTTGGTAAAAGTTACCGCCAAAATTTGGGAGAACACCTCTGGGTTGTCTAACGCCAATTTAAGGTACTCGCTGACTAAGGTGTGGGTTTTTCCAGCACCGGCAGAGGAACGGTATATTCTGAGTGTAGCCAATGGAACAGCTATTTAAATAACAGGAAGCGCTTACACCGCTTGTGAATACTCCAGGGTATACACCTACGACTCCATACACTCCTCAATCGCTTCATGCTACACCAAATATCACCTGTCTATCCTGATGAGAGGTAGGTATACCACGTTGCGAGGCCTCCATTAACTACAAAGTTATGCCTAAGAAAGTCCTGCACCGGGTAGAGAGAACCACAGTGCATACTAAAGATGTAAAAAATCCGCGCCAACACGCAACCCTTTAGAAAAGAGAGCGCACACGATCAAAAAAACTCTGTTCCTTTTTGCTAGGATTAGGAGTGAAGTTAGAAGCCCCTTTTAAAGAGGTGAGTATTTCATGCTCTTCTTTAGTGAGCTGTTGCGGCGTCCATACGTGCACATGAACGAGTTGGTCTCCCTTTCCATAGCCATTAATATCCCTGATGCCCTTGCCACGCAGCCGCAACACCTTACCACTCTGGGTGCCAGCGGGGATCTTTACCTTAACTCTGCCATCAATGGTAGGTACTTCTGCCTCACTCCCCAAGGCTGCATCCATAAAGCTGATGTAAAGATTGTAGTGCACATGGGTCTCTTTACGTTTGAGCAAGTCATCTTCTTTTTCTTCGATAAGGATCAACAAGTTACCAGGCACACCTCCACGAGTAGGTACATTGCCCTTACCTGTCATAGATAACTGCATGCCACCACTGACACCAGCAGGAATCTGAAGGTTAACCACTTCTTCTTGTAGCAGTCTTCCTTCTTGGTGGCAAGTAGTGCATGGTGCTGAGATAATCTTGCCCTCTCCATAGCAAGCATGGCAAGAAACAGTGGTCATAACTTGCCCTAGAATTGTGTTGGCAACCTTGCGTATCTGACCGGTACCTTGACAAACGTTACAAGTGACGATGGCCGTGCCGTCCTTGGCTCCGTTGCCTCCACAGGTGTCGCAGGTTACGTAGCGCTTTATTTTTACTTTTTTCTCGACACCATTGGCAACTTCTTTGAGAGAGAGTTTAAGCTTGATACGTAAATCGGTGCCCCTGCGTACTCTTTGCTGCCCTTGCCGAAAAAATCCCTCAAAAGGACTATTTCCGCCGTTGAAGATGTCGCTAAACTGTGAGAATATATCTTCCATATTCATCTCTGGCCCCCTACCGTCTGGACCACGCACTCCCGCATGTCCATAGCGATCATACTGCTGCCTCTTTTCAGCATGGCTCAGCACCTCATAAGCTTCAGCGGCCTCTTTAAACTTTTCTTCTGCCGCTTTATTATCAGGATTCTTATCAGGATGGTACTTAAGGGCCACCTTTCTATAGGCTTTCTTGATCTCTTCGGGGCTTGCATCGCGCGCCACACCCAGTATTTCGTAATAGTCCCCCTTGGTCATCATGCTCCGGTTACAACTTTAGCAAACCTCAAAACCTTCTCTTGCAGCAAATATCCCTTCTCAAGTACCTCCAACACCTTACCTTGCATATCTTCGTCATCTGTAGGTATTTGCGTCACTGCCTCGTGGAGCTCGGCGTCAAACGTCATACCTCTTTCTACAGGCATGGGCTGAACCCCTGCCTGTTGCAGTAGATGAACTAGTTTATCATGAATGAGGCGAATGCCTGCTTGTATGGCTTGGGTAGCTTCATCGGCGGCTTGTAAAGACTCTAGGGCTCGCTCAAAGTCATCTGCAATGGGCAACAACTTCTTGAGGATACTCGCTCCTGCTGTTTCTATGAGAGAGAGCTTCTCCTTAGCAGCTCTTCTTCTGAAATTCTCAAACTCTGAATACAGTCTGAGGTATTTGTCATGAGCTTCCGCCAAGGCGTCTGAGGATTTGTCGGGCTCCTGTAGAGGATGTCCCTCTTTGCCAACCTCCTTTTCCTTGGCTAGAGTAGCCTCTTGGGAGGTTTTAGGGATTGCTAGGTCTTCTTGCATATTCTTTTATTCGTAGTTATATCTAAAAAATCGCAGTACATACTACTAGAGCAACTTCTTTACCAAAAGTATATAAATGCCAATATGACACCGCTCGCTTACGGACCCGTCCACGTTTAGACTTTGTAGATTTTAGAGGTACATGCGTACTAGCCGGCAAAGCTAGCCAAAAGTATGGCTTTTATGTAACTTCCTGATTGCTAAGAATACTCCTCTCAACCTCCTAAACTCATTCATAGTGACCTGGGAAATACTGCTACAGAAGTTTGTAAGCTACCTACGCCTCGAACGTGCTCTACTGCCACATACGATATCCGCATACCTACAAGATGTAAGCAGGTTATGGCGGTTCTTTCAAACAAACTCCTCCCATATCCAACCACTGGCCGTGAAGGCCGAACACATACGATCCTTTCTAGCCTACCTCCACACAGAAGGCATCAGTGCTCCTAGCCAAGCACGCATGCTGTCAGCGCTCAGGTCATTTTATAGGTTCTTATTGCTGGAGGAGTACTTAACTGAAAATCCCACTACCCTGATAACAAGCCCTAGAACGGGCCGTAAACTTCCACACACACTAGAGGTACATGAAATCGAGGCACTTTTCATGGCCATTGATCACTCCAAGCCCACGGGCGTGCGCAACCGGGCTATCTTAGAAACATTGTATGGTGCTGGCTTGCGGGTTTCTGAACTCATCGGGCTAAAACTGAGCCACCTATACACTGAAGAAAGCTTTTTGCGCATTATGGGCAAAGGCAATAAAGAACGCCTGGTACCTATAGGACAAACGGCCCTCAAATACATACAGCTATACATAGATGAGATACGGTGCCACGTACCTCTCCAAAGAGACTTTGCCAACTATGTGTTTTTGAACAGCAGGGGAAAACGATTGACTCGCCATATGGTTTTTTTGATTGTCAAAGAATTGGCACGGAAAATTGGTTTGAAGAAGACCATTAGCCCACACACTTTGCGACACGCCTTCGCCACACACCTCATAGAGGGAGGCGCAGATCTACGCGCAGTGCAGGCAATGCTAGGCCACCAATCTATCACGACCACTGAGATCTACACTCACCTCGATCGCAACTACCTCAAGCAAGTCATAGACTCATTTCATCCTAGAAGCTAGTCGGCACCTTGACTGCGTGATGCCAGTGGACCTGGTGCCAAGCGTAACAACCGGGTTCAACCAAAAGAATTAAAATGTGTGCATACGACCGCCAAACTAGCAGAGGTCTTTGCGGTAGAGGACGAACATGTAAAGTGTATTCGATATGTCCTAAAAAACTGGCTCTTTAACTTTTTACTCACGACCGCCCAACAGACAACCAATTTGCTGCGTTACGATACCCCAAAAATTCGATATTATGTCAAAAAGTGACGTCGCATACGCTCCTAAGCTCATGACGTGTCAAAGGCGTCCACAAAAAAAATTGCTCAAGGGTACGCTTACTACCTTACGCGGGCAACCTACAATCACCGCAGCCATATTGGTACGCCAGTCAAGATCCAGGCCATCATCACCAGTATACCCAATCGACAAACGACTCCAAATAGTCTGCCACACGCTTCGCGAAGCCCCCCCCCAACGCACCATCAATCACCCGATGGTCATAGGCATGCGATAGATACATCTTTTTCCGAATAGCAATGACATCTCCCTGGGCACTCTCTACCACAGCAGGCTTTTTAACAATCGCCCCTAGCGCTAAAATAGCGACTTGAGGCTGCGGAATAATCGGGGTACCCATCAAATTCTGAAAAGAACCCAAGTTGGAAACAGTGTAAGTAGCCCCTGTCACCTCATCAGGAACTAATTGCTGGTGGTGCGCTTTATCAACCAGCATTTGCACTTCTCGGGCCAGTGCCGCCAGACTAAGTTGATCGGCATGCTTGATCACAGGAACTATCAAATTGCCATCGTTCAACGCCACAGCCAGCCCAACATTAATAGCCTTTTTCTTGATGATTCGATCTGCCTCCACAAAGGCATTAATCATAGGGAAATCTCGAATAGCCCGCACAATGGCCTGCAAAAACATGGACGTGTAGGTGAGCCTGACACCCTCTCTTTTCTCAAAATCTTCCTTGTATTGGTTTCTCCAACGCACTAAGTCAGTCACATCGGCTTCTACAAAAGAGGTTACGTGTGGTGCAATGCGTTTAGATGCCACCATACGCTCAGCAATGATTTGGCGTACCCTATCTATTTGAATCACTTCATCGTCGGGAGCAACGGGCACACACGCTGCAGCGGACACACGCGGCCTATCTGTTGTAAGGCGATGTTGGAGATAGGCCAACAAATCATGTTTTGTTACACGATTCCCTCTACCTGTGCCCGGAATTTGATCAAGCGTTGAAAGCGATAGGCCCTCTTGTCGTGCCATGCGGCGCACTAAGGGCGAATAAAACCGACCGTAGGATTGCTTATGGTCAGTCGCTTGCAAGACTGAGACGGGTTGTGGCAAACGTACAACCACTGGCTGTGAGGACACTGCTGCTGGGGTAGCTGCAACGGACTCCCCTTCCGTCACAATAACGGCAAGGGGGGCACCTATCTTTACTACTTCCCCTTTCTGGACCAACACCTTATACAGTCTGCCAGCATAAAGAGCAGGTACCTCAGAGTCGACTTTATCGGTGGCCACTTCTAAAATGGATTCCTCCTCCGCAACAATATCTCCCTCTTGCTTGAGCCATTGCAGGACGGTTGCTTCCATGACACTCTCCCCCATGGCGGGCATGACCATTGTTACAAACGCCATCGTGTGCTAAACCTATGCTTATACTCCATCACAGCCTATTTGCGGCACCCACGAATATAGTACATCCGCCCTAAACGGTGATGTCACCCCCATGAGCATCCAAATACGGTTGCTCCATCAAAAGATCAACGGGTCATGATCATGCTTTTGGGGAATACAACCCACATGGTTATGTGCCAAACTTTACTGGGGCCGATCCCAGCCAGGGATTTCTTGCCTAAAGAGGCAAGGCGTTTAATCAGATATTTCGGATACGATGGGCATCAAAATGTCTATGATTTAACGTGTACCGGACTATTTGGGTGTAAGCTCTCTCACTTCTTTATTAAGAATCCTAAAAACAGAAATCTCCAGATGTACCTCCGTCTTGCTGACCTCTTCTGTCTCGTACCCCCCAAATAGATGTTATACAGGTTCGACTTCTCTTCCACAACTTGCTCAATGCTGCCTAACTGTCCGGCAGGTAGTCTCTACTCTTAAATTTGTGGAAAATTGGACCACCATGTTGCGATACATTCCAACTAAATTGGGCAAGAGGTTTGCCATCAATCTCGAAGAAAGCATTCTGGCAGCTTCAACTGCTTGGCTCTCGTTAACTTGCGTTATTTTACGCGTATAGCTGACGCCCAACAACTTAGATACTAGGTGTCAATCCCTGAACAACACTTATGGCACGTATTCTTACCGGAATCCAAAGCACGGGAAGCCCTCACCTAGGAAATTTGCTTGGCGCTATGCTCCCTGCAATTGACCTGGCTAAGGACCCTACCCACGAAGCCCTGTTTTTTGTTGCTGACCTACACACACTCACTTCAGTCAAAGACTCAGTTCAAAGGCAAACATACGCCTATGCCACCGCCGCTGCTTGGCTGGCTTGTGGGCTAGACATAGAGAAAGTCATTTTTTATCGACAATCTCAAATACCTGCCGTGTGCGAACTAACCTGGTACCTCAACTGTTTTGCGCCCTATCCCATGCTGGCCAACGCCCACGCTTTCAAGGACAAAGCAGCACACCTAGCTAATGTCAGTGCGGGACTATTTACCTATCCTATACTCATGGCAGCAGACATTTTGCTTTATGAAGCCCTCTTCGTACCTATAGGACAAGACCAACTACAGCATTTAGAGATTACTAGAGACCTTGCCGCTAATTTTAACCACCAATACGGGGAAACATTCGTGCTTCCACAAGCAAAAATTAGTACCAACGTGCGCACCATTCCAGGCACTGACGGGCGAAAAATGAGCAAATCGTACCACAACACCATCAACCCTTTTTTGCCAGAAAAAGAGCTCAAAAAAACCATCATGGCCATCAAAACCGATAGTACTCCGCTAGACCAACCCAAAAACCCAGACCAGTGCACCGTCTTCCGTTTGTACAGCATGCTGGCTGACAAAGTACAGACCGATGACCTGCGCAAAAAGTACTTGGTAGGTGGCTACGGGTATGGGCAAGCTAAAAAAGAACTGCTAGGGCTCATCATCGAGCTTTTTGCCACAAAACGGCAGTGCTTCCAAACCTACATGCAAGACGTATCAAGCATCGAACGACAGTTGGCTGTAGGAGAAACTAAAGCAAGGAATCTGGCCACCGAAATGCTGAGAAAAGTGCGTGCTAAGCTGGGCTACGCACTAATCTAGATGGGCAAGCGGTGCAGATAATCTAACGCCAAGTGTATACATAATCATCGCATGTCAATACAAGAAAATGTCTCACTCAAGCATCTCAATACGCTGGGTATTGATGCTCAGGCGCGCTATTACGCACACATCGATCATGCACAACACCTACGTGATCTTCTACAGCACAAAAAGCTACAGTCCCTACCCCGATTGATCTTAGGAGGAGGCAGTAACGTACTATTCCTAAACGACTTCAAGGGCACCGTGATGCACATGACTGTTGGCGGAATCGCTACCATCAGAGAAGATCCAGCACATGTCTGGGTGAAAGCAGGTGCAGGTGTCAACTGGCATACACTGGTACGCTACTGTGTAGAAAAGGGCTATTCAGGCATTGAAAACCTATCACTGATTCCAGGAACCGTAGGCGCAGCACCGATACAAAACATTGGAGCTTACGGCGTAACACTCAGCGACACATTCGAGTCATTAGAAGCCATGGAAGTCGACTCAGGATCAGTGCGCACCTTCACCACACAGGATTGTGCTTTTGGCTATCGAGACAGTGTGTTCAAGAATGCATGCAAAGAGCCATATGTCATCCTGAATGTCACCCTAAAATTACAAAAGCAGCCTACTTTTCGGACTACTTATGGTGAACTTCAAGAAACCCTAGAGGCTATGGGCATACAAAAACTATCTATCAAAGCCATCAGCGATGCGGTCATCCACATTCGTCAAAACAAACTACCTGACCCAGCCATCTTGGGCAACGCAGGTAGCTTTTTTAAAAACCCCGTTATCCTACAAGAGCAGTTTAAGAAACTCAGAGATACATATCCCAACATACCTGGCTATATACAATCTGAAAATCAGGTCAAAATACCATCCGCCTGGCTTATTGAGCAGTGTGGATGGAAAGGGAAAAGAAGAGGAGACGTGGGGGTACACACGCAACACGCATTGATATTGGTCAATTATGCCAACGGAACAGGCCAAGAGATCTATCAGCTTGCTCAGGATATCCAGCAATCAGTAAAAGATACATTCAACATCGAGATAGTGCCTGAGGTACAGCTTGTTAGCTAATACTGATACAGGACAAGATACCTACATAGGAATGGTACCTCACCCGTAGTGCCTATTTTTAGTGCCCAAAAGGTGGCGCAACACATCTCCTTAAATAAAAAAGACAAGACAAACCCCAGCTTTGAAACAAGCGAGGGTGGCATGGTGAAGAGAAAGTCACAAAGTTTGTCGCCGCTGTAGTCAGGGCAAAACGTACGAGTCTGGAGAGCTTTTGGCATGACAGCGCAGCCGCCAAAAGCCCCAGCCGAAGAGTGGTCTCCTGTATAGTACAAAGTATGATACCCCAATTATTGTCTATAGACGTTTACAGCCACTCCGAACTCTTGGAGAAAATCCACCCCCTCTTCCTGCTGAATGCCTTTGTAAGCAGCATACGAGTCTACATAAACGACTGTCTTGATTCCGGCACTGAAGATCATACGTGCACAAGCCAAACAAGGCGCTAAGGTCACATACAGTGCAGCTCCTTCTATAGAAGCATGATTTTTTACCGCATATAAAATAGCATTTTGCTCGGCATGCAACGCCAGAAAACAACTACCTCTGGCATCTCTGGAGCATCCCACTCCAGGCCACTTCTCATCGCAATTGTGAGTACCTGCTGGGGGACCATTGTAACCAATAGAAATAATGCGGGTATCTTTGGTTAGGACGGCACCTACTTGCTTTTTGACACAGTGTGATCTTTTAGCTAGATTCATTGCCAGCGCCACGAAGATATCATCAAATTCAGGTCTTTTCATGCTAAACAAATCTTTGTAGTCCCGTTGCAACCATACACTGTAGCTTCAAGACAAGAGAGTAACCTCTCAGGCACTTCGAGCGTGTGTGAACCCTATGGGTAGTTCTCTCGGCCGTTTCGCAATAACAAGCCTACAAAATAAAAAACCAAGATGATTGTCATCAACGACTTGACCTATCAACTAGGTTCCAAGACACTCTACGAACACGCCTCGTTACACATTAAGCCCAAAGATAAGATCGGCTTAGTGGGCATGAATGGCACAGGGAAGTCGACCCTACTCAGAATTATTGCCGGTGAACTCACTCCTGACCAGGGTACCATCAGCCAACGTAAGGACTGTACCATCGGCTTTCTCAACCAAGACCTGCTGTCTTACCAAACTATCGACAGCATTCGTAGCGTAGCTATGATGGCTTTTGACGACGCCATAACCGTCCAGAAAAAGATAGAGTTGGTCCTCCACCAACTGGAAACCCACTACCAAGATTCCCTGGTAGATCAATTGGCAGTACTCCAGGAAAAGTTTGAGCAACTGGGAGGTTATGAAATACAAGCTAAAACGGAGGCCGTGTTAGAAGGCATGGGCTTCAGTACCCAAGACTTAGATAGGCCCTTGAATGAATTTTCGGGTGGGTGGCGCATGCGTGTGATGCTGGCCAAGCTATTGCTCCAAAAACCTTCGCTGCTATTGCTAGATGAACCGACCAACCACCTAGACATCACTTCTATTCAGTGGGTAGAAAACTATCTAAAAAGCCATACGAGCGCTTTTATCGTTGTTTCGCACGACCGCAGCTTTCTAGACCAAGTAGCTACCAAGACGGTAGAAGTCGCCCAACAACAGCTACACGTATACATGGGCAACTATACCTTTTATGAACAGGAGAAGGACACGCGAGCAGCGTTGCAACAAAATGCTTACACCAATCAGCAGAAAAAGATCAAGCAGACGGAGGACTTTATAGAACGCTTTCGTTCTAAAGCCAGTAAAGCAAAGCAAGTGCAATCTCGTATCAAATCCCTGGATCGAATAGACAAAGTAGCCCCATTAGCAACTAAGGCTTCCTCCATCAAGTTTAAGCTGAGTGTCCAGCAACAGCCTGGTAGATTGGTAGCCTCGCTAGAACACGTAGCAAAGTCCTTTGGTCTAGTAGCCATTTTGAAAGACGCACATGCCAAGATAGAACGGGGAGATAAAATCGCGCTTATTGGTGCCAACGGCAAGGGAAAATCTACGCTACTACGAATTATCGCCGGCGTAGAAGCCACAAACGCAGGGGAGAGTATCCTGGGTCACAACGTCAACGTGGCTTTTTATGCCCAGCATCAGCTAGAAGCTCTCAACCTAGACCACACCATATTGGCAGCATTGAAACACACAGGTGCAGCAAGGACAGAAACCGAGCTTAGAAGCATTGCAGGCATGTTTCTATTTACCAAAGATGATGTTTTTAAGAAAATTGGCGTACTCTCTGGCGGTGAGAAATCGAGGGTGGCGCTCGCTAAGGTCTTGCTCTCAGAAGCCAACTTTTTGCTACTAGACGAGCCCACCAACCACCTAGATATGGTCTCCATCAACATCCTAGCGCAAACCTTGCAGCAGTACACCGGCACCTACTTACTGGTCTCTCACGATCGACACTTTGTGTCCCAAGTAGCCACCAAGATTTGGTATATCGAAGACACGCAAATCAAAGAATATCCTGGTACCTACGATGAGTATACCTACTGGCGACAACAAAGTGCTTGACTCCATCACAGGGCACGTACTACCACGGGCCACTAGCCATACTTTTTCTGGTAGGTGGCGTAAGATTTAGCTGCGGAGTACGATAGATATGATACTTGTGACTTCAAATCAGCCCCCGAGGCTGCAAACCGTGTGCAAGTGCCGTTACACCCAGTGATGGCATCCGTTGCTACCAATCATAGTCACACACAGATGGCATGTCTAGCATGGGACGCCCTGAGCACGAAACTAAGCGACTCACGGATACATTGATAGACCAAAATTATTGCAACAATCTCAAGAGGTGTGTTAATAGCCCGACGAGCTCTCTGAGAATGCTTATAAGGGCGGAGCGCCCTCAGGTAGAGCATGGCTACGTACTGCGCGTGTACTCAGACATACGCCACGTTGAACTCAAAAGCCGAGACATGACAAAACGCACAGAGGACATCATTGAGGCTGCTCTATGTGTTACCTGCGATGAAATGGTATCACTACCATGTATACATCAGTCCTGCCATAAAGTGAAAGCCACGAGAGGGATAATACAAGTACCGCTCATTACTTCTAGCCAGAAGGTTCTGGCAGTTGAAGACGACCACAAAACGTGTACCTAGCCAGTAGTCGAGGCCTACACGAACATCAACCACATCTGTCAAGGCTACAGGCACTCTTGCGGTCACGTCCCATGCCTCTATTCCACCTAGCCAACACATAGAGCCTCTCAAACCAACCTTGTCGTACAAACGATAGGTACTGAGTAGTTCTATCTGATAACGAGGTCTGTGCCAAGGCTTGGGCAACTTTTGCAGCGCATAATAGAAATAGTCGCCTCTCAACCGGGTGGTCAAGGTTTCAGCCAAGTTGGTGTGTGTCAACTCGCAAAATGTATTGAACAGCGTAACTGCTGGATCATACCTAATATCGAATCGGCCGGGATCTTGGTCACTATTGACCAAGCAGTAAAAGTTTTGGTACGTACCTACAGAAAGACCAGCGTGCCAATCTACTTGCCCCACAATGTCGCCTCTACCCCCCCCATAAAATATAAAGCGTTGGTTGGTGTGGCGTAGATCTGCTTCAGGAGCTAACAAGGGGTTGTCTCGAAGAAAACTTTGCAAGAAATTTTGCTGTACGTCACCACTGATGCCACAATACGGCTGCAACCACTTTCGAAAGGCATACTTGACTTCCAACACTGGGTATGCATTCAAGGAATTTACTATGTGGGATACGTCATTTTGATAGACCAGGTTGCATCCCGCTTGCACATCAAACTCATTGATAGTAAAGTCTAGTACAGGATTGAAGCGTCCTAGATTGCGATGGACCACTTTTTTATCACGGTATTGGGTGCAGTAAAGGTCAATAAAAACCTTGAGCGTCCATGCATCATTGAGAACATAGTGGCTACTCCCATGGCATTCCCACTGATTTTCACGGGCCTGATGAACACCATAGCAACCATGAAATAGAGCATCGATCCGGAAGTCGAACGTGCTATGAACGTAGTTAGCTAACGTCTTACGTACTGAGAATTGATGTAAAACTTGTGATGGTGACGCTGCTACTGTACTATTTTTAGCATTATATAACGGATACTTATCCCCACTATACGCTATTTCTCCTTCCAGACGTAGTGTTTCGAGAAACCATTTTCCGTGTAGCCGGATCAGGTTATGGGTTTCTTCAAAAAAGGCATCTTTCCCATTAGACAAGTGTCTCATTTGGAGGCCATAGGCATATTTCGCATGATCCTTGTTAGCCAAAACCGCCTCCAAAAACGGCGCACGAAAATTACCGTAGCCACTTTGTAAACAATTTCCATAGAGTCTAGTGACCGTATCTCGCTTGGTGCGTAAGATTCTGGTCTTGCACGGCAGTATATCAAATTCAGGGCATAAGTCTGGTAAGACATACTCCAAAGACTTGATAGAATCGTCCATAAAAGGTGCCGTGGGGGCACGCTCAAACAAACGGGAAGCTTCGGGTAGCAGATGTTTGTACTCTTTCTCGATAATAAACTCAGCATCCTTGAATGCGCCCTGCGGAGTGAGCCGCTGCCCCAGCACACTGTAAGAAACACTGAAACATGCCAATGCCAAAAAAACCTGCCTCATCGTTGTCTGTTATTGCTTATGGGCACAGCGCCGCATAAGCAGGGAGACAAAAGTAGCTTTTTCTCTTTGCTTCTTCTTTATGCAAAGGTCACCAGAGAGATTTGCTCGCGATAAGACAACCAGGAGATAAGAACATGCAAAGAACTATAACCGAATAACCCAAGACTAGACGCACATCCTCTTTAGGTCAGTGAGGACCCCAATAGAGTAATATCCTACTGCTCACCCCCCAGATTACCGAGATACAACACCCCCCAAATCATACCCGAAGACCCCGGGCACAGTAAGTAACAATAGCCCCGAGTACCATTTGACCAAGTGTACAAGGCCCAAAAAAAGCAATGATGCTCATCACAGTCCTTGACATAGCAAATAAAAACTAGTGCAGAGAAAGCGCTTGAGAACAAGAAAATAGCTGCAAAAGACGAGGCCTGTTAGCAAACTACTCGCAGAATAGAAAGAACGGCCATAGCTCGAAAAAAGAGCGGCTGTTGGGGTGTATGAACAGAGTCTGAGCGAGGAGAACCTCATAAAGCAATCAACAAAAGTCTGATCCCACAACCTTCAATATTTTAAGCGAAGATACCCCAGTGCCCGACAAACTCATGAACACATTCCCGACGCTAAATTGGATACAGTTGCGCGGCGAGAAACGAAGTATTATCGTTTTTTGCTAAAAATCCAGCGAGCTAGATCCTGATAAAATCGTGGCAGCGCTGTTCAATCCTCTGGTATCTTGGACTCATGCCCTCCCTCGGTCGGCACCGCATCAGCTCCAGATAACTCGACCGGAGGGGCTGTCTTTTGTGCCAATAGCGCCAACTTTTCCCGGGCACTGGCTACGATAGACTCTTCTGCAGCATGGTCGATAATAGACTGAAGCGTAATCTTGGCCTGAAAGACTTCTCCTGAGGATGTGTAATTCTCTGCAATGAGCAAAAAGCCTTTATTTACCCATTCCTTGTAAGAAGGAAACTGCTTATTAAGCTCAAAAAGTGCTTCGAGTGATTGTTGATATTTTTGGGCCTCGTAGTGCAACAGTCCCAGTAGGTATTGTGCCTCGGCTGCATGATGATTGCGATAGCTCTTCACAACCTTCGTGAAGCAGGCCTGAGCTTCCTGATACTTGCCTTGTTGCATCGCTGCTTTTCCCATAAAAAGCCTCGCTTCACTGGTAGCATCGACAGTTAGGTTACCTTTTTTTATAATAAGCAAAGCGCATTCTTGTACTGCTTTATAACGTTGTAGTGCATAGCTCGCTTTCATAATACCCGCTAAGGCATGATAGACTTCCTTTTGGTTCTTGGCACAGTCCTGCAACTGCTGATAATACGTGAGAGCTTGTGAAAAATTTTCCTGCTTGTATGCCAGCGCACCGATTCGTAACAGAACTTTATTATGAAACGGTGTGTGAGGCACCTTTAGTACAGCTTGATAGTGAGACAAGGCGTTGGGCACATCATTTCTTCGGTAATAGGCTTCTGCCACCAAAAAACTTGCTTCTGACACTACTCTACTTTGAGGATAACGTGCCATAAAACCTTGTAACTGTTCTATAGCAGCCGCATAACGTTGGTCGTAGAACAAGGCCTTGGCAGTGTCAAACGTCACCTTTTCTAGGGCATTAGGATCAGTAGCTTGGTATTGGATTAAGTATCGAGACAACTTGTCTTGCTTGCCTTCGAGTGTATAAATCTTAGACAATTCCAAAAGAGCACTCTGTGCGTTGGGGTGCTCGGGATATACGTCCAATAACAATTCACAGTCCTGTGTAGCCTGGGTGTACTGAGAAAGATTCACATAGGCAAGGGCTCGATTAAGAAGTGCATCGGGCAATAGCGTGCTATGGGGTCGTGTCTGAATCAACTTGGTAAACTTCTCAATAGCCTGTAGATAGTCGTTCTGTACAAAGTCAATTTGGGCTATTGCAAAAAGTGCTTTTTCATAATACACCGTGTGAGTATGGCCATTGAGAATAGACTGAAAACTAGCCTGAGCAGCAGTCACGTCGTTCAAAATGCCAAAAATCAAGCCCTTCTGATAGTGTACGTGTGCGGGATAATATTGGAGTACTTGGTCATAGCCTTGAAGCGCTCGCTGGTAATCTTTAGTAGCGTAGTAACAATCGGCCAATCGGACCAGTACGTCTTGTTTCCATACAGTAGCTGTCGCGCCCTGATTTTGCGCCAGATATTGTACAAACTGAGATAGGGCTTGTGAATAATTTGCCGTGTTAAAATAAGCATACCCCAGCCCATAGAGCGCTTGTCGGTACAGGGGGGCTATCTGGGCGGTGCTGGGCAAAACCTGCTGATAAACAGCGATTGCTTGCTCATACTGCTGTAGGGCTGAAAGACACTCCCCCAACCAGACGTGCGATTGTATAGCTAGGGACTGATCAAAAGGATAGAGCAAGGATTTTTGAAACAGGCCAATAGCTTGGGTATAGGCTGCATCATTAAAATATGCTCCACCCTTACAAAAAGTAACTTTCTGGTACAACTCGAGCATGCACTGAGGCTTCGTTGCGAGCCCCTCTATGTGGCTAATGGCCAGGTCGTAGTCCTTGGAACGAAAGTATGCCTCACCCAATAGGGCGTTTGCTTCAGGGAGATGTTTACTAGCTACGTAGGCTCGTCTAAACTCTTGCAGCGTTTCGATCGTGGCGGAAAAGTAGCCTAACTCATAGCTTACCTTGGCGTGATTAAATGCAGCTTCTTCCTGTATATCAGCAAAAAAATCGGCTTTTTTCGCTTTTTCGAAAGCTGACAGGGCGACTGTCTTTTGATTTTCCTTCAGACAGATTAACCCCGTATAATAACTCGCCAACTGGCCAATGGCATCCTCTCGCAGTGCTAACGCTTTAAAGTAGTGTAGTGCTTTGTAAGCTTCAGATGCCCTGTAAAAAGCATATCCAGTCCGGTACAACACCTCACTAGGCACTACAAAATCTTTGAGTGCTATATGTTCCTCATAGTGTTGGGCTGCTGCTGCGTAGTCACCTGTGAAGAAATAAGCTTCGGCCGTCAACAATGCTATCTCATCTTCACTGCTTAGGACCACTTCAACGCTCCTGACCTCGTGAATGTAATGAAGTAATTCCTGAAAGCGCTGCTGCTTATAATACACTTGCAGCACTAGATAAGGAACTACGGACTGATAAGCTGTATTTTTACTGGCTCGCATGAGGTCATCCAACGCTGTCGCATAGTCCCCTTGCTTAAACGCAATGTAGCCAGCATAGTAATTAGCCGCATGATAATAGGGATTCTCGTGGGTCTTGATATCACTGAAATAAACTAGCGCCTTATCAAAGTCTTTCGTATTCAAGTGCGCATAAGCCAAGCGGTACTGAAGCGCATACCGCACAGACTCACCCAAAACATCCTGATCGACCTGCAAATAATACGTAATACTCCTAGGGAAATCCTGGTTAGTGAAGTAGAGGTTGCCCAACTGGTAATAAGCTAGCGCTGCTCTTCGGTGTTGAGGGTAGGCTCTAATAAGTTGGTGAAGCCGCTCTTCACCATCGGGCCTTCCCAGTTGGATGGAGCACAGGGCTGCATAGTATTGTGCCTCTATAGCATTGAGGACGTGGCTATTCGTACGAGTATATGCCTCTAAGTGATACTGAGCACTTTCATACTGCCCTTTGTGAAAAAGTGACAGGCCTCGGGCAAACAAGCATGTTGGTCGGGGAGAGAGTGGCTGCGCATAACTGGACGAAAAACAGCCGGAAAATAGCACTACACCAAGCAATAAATCATGTAACCAACGAGATCGAATAATAAACATTTCAAATATATGGATTACAGGACTCCGCCCATTAATTCACGGATATGATCGGTCTGTCGGTAAAAATACACCATAGGGACCGGTAATCCTTGGCTTGTCCAAAGAGCAGTTTACATCAAAACCCATGACATTGAAAGTGCTAAGTTGACGTGTGCCCAATAACTTACATAGGCAACATGATCAAGGGAAGAAGGTTTTAGAAAACATAAGGTCAAAAAAGACGATATATCCACTCGCCGGGAGCATCTCTTTGCCCTACCGCACAAAGGTGGTCATAAGCTCACAACGTGAAGCTATTTGTGTTTATACAAAATAATACACACATTACTGTGCCTTGGTCATGCAAGGTTGGCCATGGCTAACCTTCCCGGGGCAGTTCGTTTGCAGGCCCCTGTTGAGGGGCTCAAGTGCCAGAATATCAAAGGTTCACGGATCTTGGTAGCGCGCACAACAACAGAACTTCGTGCCCAAGCCTCGTAGGGAGGTGCACTTTGCATCAAGCATTGCCTCCCTCACATACAATACAAGTGTTAGCGATCAACAAAGCAGTGTGATCCCCAACACTGGTGACGCGAATGGGCTTGGGTACCAATACAGGCACCCGTTGTTGGGGGTTTTTCCTCCGGGGGGCTCAATGTCAACAACAACAACAATGACAACAACAACAACGGCGTGGCTGGGCTCCGGAAATTCTGTAAGGCAAAGCCCACTAAGCCGCCCCTAATAGGCAGCTCAGTGGGCAACGAACTTGAGCCACCCTCCCACCATCTTACCAATCTCTTGCAGTAGGGTCTGCAACGCTAAGTATTGCTTGGGTGTGATGGTGTGTGTTTCTTTTGCCAGACGAATCAGCACCTTGAGCAAGTCCACGTCTTTGCTCATTTCATGGAGTGCCTGCATCCTCAACTCCCCTACCAGGTGGCCGGTACTGACGACCCGTTCTAGCAATGCAAGTGATAGGTTTTCACACCTTTGCCAAAGCGTATAGCGTTGCATCTTAGGAATCGTGCCATGGTAACCGTTGAGTGTCTTGTAGAGGTCATATACCTTGTGAAAGATAGGGATGTCAAGCACAGAACGTTTTTGAGCCATGAAAGTAGCGCGTTGTCTATTTGATCACATGGTTGCTGTTGACAATCTGCTGCTTGCTTGGCAGCACTTTAGGCGAGGTAAGCGCCAGCGGCAAGATGTTCAGTATTTTGAGCGGCATCTAGAAGACTTTATTTTCGATCTGCACGAAGACCTCACCACACTGCGTTATCAGCATGGACCTTACCAGCATTTTTATGTATTTGACCCGCAAAAGCGATACATCAGCAAAGCTTCTGTTAGGGACCGGCTCGTCCATCAAATGCTTTATGCTGCCCTTACGGAGGTTTTTGGTAAAACGTTCATCTTTCATTCTTTCTCCTGTCGTGTAGGCAAAGGAACCCATGCAGGAGTAGATCAGCTCCAGAAGATCCTAAGACAGGTAAGTCGCAATGGCACCCGCGCCTGCTTTGCCCTAAAAATGGACGTACAGCGCTTCTTTGATTCCATTGATCATGACCTACTCAAATCCCTCCTGTACGAACGCATACAAGACCACTGCGTACTAGCTATCGCCGACCGCATCATCGACAGCTTTGTGAGTAGCCCTAGCAACAGAGGACTCCCGCTGGGGAATGTGACCTCACAAATTTTTGCCAACGTGTATCTTCACCCGTTAGATCACTTCATCAAGCACACGCTGCGCCAAAAGTACTACTTACGATACTGCGATGATTTTATCATGGTAGCGCACGAAAAGTCCCAGCTCACCGCACTCATCGAGCCCATCCGTAATTTTTTAGCACAAAGGCTACGACTGACACTGCATCCCCAAAAA
>JALOLY010000035.1 GCA_025455725.1 Amoebophilaceae bacterium
TTACCGACCGAAAAAGGGTTCTTTCTGGAATGATTGCATATCATCTGGCTTACGAGGTTGCATTCTTATTGAATTGGCCCTTCATGGTCGGATTGAACTAGAAAAAAATGGTATGCGACGTCGCCCTCTGCTGGAGAGAAAAGTAGTTTGCAAGTCTGACAGCCCAACTGGAGATATTCTGCTGGATGAGGCCTCTGTGACCGGGACCGCTAACCTCATCATGGCTGCTAGTCTGGCTCAGGGTACTACAACACTGTATAATGCTGCCTGTGAGCCTTACATTCAGCAACTGTGCAAAATGCTGGTAAACATGGGGGCTAAGATAGGAGGTATTGGCTCTAACCTGCTCACCATTCACGGTGTTCGGGAGTTGCGAGGCACTACCCATACTCTGCTTCCTGATATGATTGAGATTGGGACTATTAAAAATGTTTGTGTTGGGCAGCTGGGTCCTATTCCAGAAGGATTCAAAAAGTTAGGCATTCAACTAGACATTGAACATGATGACATTATCATGCGTCCCCAGGAACATTATGAGATAAAAAAAGATCTGAACGGATCATTACCCACTATTACCGATGCGGCTTGGCCAGGCTTCCCCACAGATCTGGTGAGCATTATGATCGTGGTAGCTATCCAAGCCAAGGGTACTATACTCATTCACCAAAAAATGTTTGAGAGCCGGTTGTTTTTTGTGGACAAACTTATTGAAATGGGTGCCCAGCTTGTTCTGTGCGATCCACACCGGGCCAGTGTGACAGGACTCAATCGTTCTTACCCGCTCAGAGGCATACAGATGACTTCCCCTGACATTAGAGCCGGGATTTCCCTCCTGATTGCCGCCCTTTCTGCAACAGGTACGAGTGTCATCGACAATATCGAACAAATTGATCGAGGTTATGAAATGATCGACACAAGGCTTAGGGCCTTGGGAGCATCGATTGAAAGAACCAGCTAACATCCGCCCTGTACTCGTACAAAAGAATACGTGGTAATTACCATCATTCTTTTTTAAAGTCGGGTTGGTGCGGCTAAATTGGGGCATCTCGGCATTGTGCAGCTTGAATCGGACAAATTAGCAGGACCTATTGTACTCCCTTGTGGGCTTAGTACCACCAACGATCGAAGAGCCTAGAAACCATGCGTAGTGACTGTCAGGCAGTTTGGGAAGATTGTCTTCAATTTATTCAAGGGCAAGTCAACGAGCAAAGCTTCAAAACATGGTTCAAACCCATTGAGCCTAAGAAGTTAGAGAACAACACGTTGACGATCCAGGTACCTAGTCAATTCTTCTATGAATGGCTTGAGGAGCACTATCTATCGTTGCTACAACAAGTCATCCATAGAACACTGGGCCCCCAGGGAAAGTTAGAGTACTCTATCATTGTTGACCAGGGAAATACCCAACACAAGCCCTTCACCATTAAATTACCACTGCATCCTTCTAGCTATGTCCAACAATATCAGCCCAACCAGTCTGTTGCCGGGCATGGTTTCAAGAATCCATTTACACTCAAAAATATCGGAGGAGCTGGACAAGCGTCTTACCTCAATCCCAATTACACCTTTGATGCTTTTATAGAGGGTTCCTGTAATCAATTGGCAAAATCCGCTGCTCAGGCTATTGCCAAAAAACCTGGAGGCACTTCTTTCAATCCTTTTATGATTTATGGAGGCGTGGGATTGGGAAAAACACATGTTGTACAGGCCCTGGGCAATGAAATTAAGACTTTGCTTACCAAAAAATTTGTTCTGTATGTCACCTCAGAGCAGTTTACCGCACAGTTTATAGAGGCACTACGTAATAATAGCATTCAAGACTTCTCCCACTTTTACTTACAAGCTGACCTACTCATCATTGATGATGTGCAGTTTCTGTCGGGTAAGGAAAAAACACAGGAAATTTTCTTTCATATCTTCAACCACCTGCACCAAGCAGGCAAGCAGATTGTTATGACTAGCGATTGCCCCCCCCGCGAACTCAAGGGTCTCCAAGACCGACTACTCTCAAGATTTAAGTGGGGCCTAACTGCTGATCTGCAGCAGCCTGATTTCGAGACCAGAGTAGCCATTATTCAGAGTAAAATGGAGAAAGATGGTATCAGCATGGCAGACGAGTTGGTACAATATGTTGCGCATAGTGTAGATACCAACATTAGAGAACTAGAAGGCGTACTGATTTCCCTGATTGCCCATGCTTCTTTGAATAGAGCAGAAATAAATCTGGAGCTTGCTAAACAAGTACTAAAAAATATTGTACAGGAGATCCATACTGAAGTTGGTATGGACTACATCCAAAAGACTGTTGCTGCCCATTACAACATTTCGCTAGAAAACCTGAAAAGTAAATCCAGGAAAAGAGAGTTTGTGACTGCGAGACAAGTAGCCATGTTTTTTGCCAAAAAGTACACCAACCATTCTCTCAAGTCGATTGGCTATTACTTCGGCGGCAGAGACCACAGCACAGTGATTCATGCGTTGCAAGCGGTCAATGATATGATCGATACGGAGCCGCATTTTAAGCTATCGTTTGAAGACCTCCAACGAAAAATAAAATTCAAAGTACCTCTATAAGCATTAATTTGTGTGCTCGCTCCTCGATAAATAAGACAATAAGTTGTCGTCCTCGTTTTTTTGGTCCTTATTAAATCCCTAGCTTCGCCCTGTTTATTGTTCAGGAGAAAGCTAAACCAACACGACCATGAGCACGCCAAGAGACAAACAAGCCGCACTGTATTATCATCAACGAGCACCGGCAGGCAAGGTGGGTATCTGTCCTACCAAACCACTGCAAACGCAAGAAGATCTGGCTTTGGCATACTCGCCGGGAGTGGCGGAACCCTGCAGGGCTATCACCGAGGATCGACGAAAGGTTTTTGACTATACGGCCAAAGGCAATCTTGTGGCTGTGATCTCTAATGGTACAGCTGTTTTAGGGCTTGGTAACATCGGCCCTGAGGCATCTAAGCCCGTCATGGAGGGTAAGGCAGTCCTTTTCAAAAAATTGGCAGGTATTGATGCCTTTGACATTGAACTAGACGCAACAGATCCGGCAGCCGTCATACAAATTGTAAAAGCCCTAGCCCCCACTTTTGGTGGCATTAATCTAGAAGATATCAAGGCCCCCGAGTGCTTCCAGATAGAAGAAGCCCTTAAGGCTCAGCTATCTATTCCTATCATGCATGACGACCAGCATGGCACAGCCATTATATCAGCTGCAGCCTTACTCAACGCGCTAGAAGTGGCCCAAAAAGACATAGCGCATATTCAGCTCGTTGTCAACGGTGCAGGAGCTGGTGCCATCGCTTGCACCCGATTGTACCTAGCTCTGGGTGTCAAGAAAGAAAACATCGTCATGTGTGATAGCAGAGGGGTCATTCGCAAGGACCGCACAGACATTAATGCGTACAAGGCAGCGTTTGCTACAGATCGCCCACTGTACACTTTAACCGAGGCGCTCAAAGGAGCCGATGTGTTCTTAGGCCTTTCTGTAGCCGATCTCGTAACGCCAGCCCACCTGAAGTCTATGGCCGAAGACCCCATCGTCTTCGCTCTGGCCAATCCAGATCCGGAAATACCCTATGACGTGGCTATGGCTGTACGAGGTGACCTCATGATGGCAACAGGTAGGTCTGACTATCCCAACCAAGTGAACAATTTTTTAGGGTTTCCTTACATCTTCCGCGGTGCGTTGGATGTGCGTGCCACTGACATTAACGAGGCCATGAAACTAGCTGCTGTCAAGGCCATTGCCGCGCTGGCCAAGGAATCTGTGCCTGCAACTATTGAGGCCGCTTATGGCCATGTGCACTTAACTTTTGGTAAAGATTACCTGCTCCCTAAACCCATGGACCTACGGCTGCTTACTACCGTTTCTACCGCTGTTGCCAAGGCAGCTATGGAATCGGGAGTGGCGCAGGTTCCTATTGAGGATTGGGATGCGTATCATGTTGCACTACAGCAGCGCGTCAGCTAGTTTACAACGTACTTTTTCATGGCCATTCGTAGCGTCAAAGAAATATTAGCTCGGGTCGTCATCGGAGATATGGTCGAGCAAGGTCGGTGTATAGCTCGCGCAGGCGATCTTGTGCTTTTTGTGTCACAAGTGGCCCCTGGTGATGTAGCCGATCTTAAGATTGTTAGTAAAAAAAAGGGTTACGCAGAAGCCATTCCGGTTTATATTCATAGCACTAGCCACAAACGTGTACAACCCTTTTGCCAACACTTTGGAGTATGTGGGGGGTGTCAATGGCAGCATGTGAGTTACACCGAACAATTAGCAGCCAAGGAACGGCTGGTCCTAGAGAAACTAGTCCACATAGGTCGTCTCCGGAACCCTCACGTGGCTCCTATTCTGGCTGCCGAACACACAGTGTACTACCGCAACAAGCTAGAGTTTACCTTTTCTACTCGACGCTGGCTGTCAGAAGCTGAAATCAAGGAGCCCATGCAGTTTGACCGGAGTGCATTGGGCTTTCATCGGCCTGGCTATTTTGATAAGGTAGTAAAGGTGACACACTGTTATCTTCAACCAGAACCTTCTAATACCATTCGGAACACACTAGCACAATTTGCTCAAGCACATGCTTTGAGTTTTTATGACTTGCGCCAACACAGTGGACTTCTTCGGAACCTCATTATTCGTACGACCACAACCGGAGAGGTAATGGCGATTGTCCAGTTTGGACAGGCCGCGGCAGACGATATCGAACAAGTGATGCATTACCTGAAAACTCAATTTCCCCAGCTCACCTCTCTGCAGTATGTGGTGAATACTAAAAAAAACGAAACTTTTTATGACTTACCGGTACATTTGTACCACGGGCAGGCTTTTATCACAGAGCAACTCGGTGGCTTACAGTTTCGGATTGGCCCTCGATCATTTTTCCAGACCAACACTGTACAAGCCCAAGTGCTTTACAAGAAAATATGGGAGTTAGCCTGCCTACAACACGATGAGATTCTTTATGATCTTTATACAGGTGTAGGCTCTATTGCTATTTTCTTGGCGCAGTACGCCAAGCACGTCGTGGGCATTGATGTCACTGAAGCTTCCATTATTGATGCCCAGGTTAATGCTAGACTCAACGGTGTATTCAACACAACATTTGTAGCGGGAGAGGTGGAGCAGTTGCTTGATGCGCAGTTTTTTTCCACTCACGGCAAGCCTCATGTCGTCGTCACGGATCCACCGCGTGCGGGCATGCACCCCCAAGTCATTAAGCAACTTTTGCGCATTGCACCAGAGAGAATTATTTATGTAAGTTGCAATCCCGCTACACAGGCCAGAGATGTTGCACTGTTGAGCGAGCAGTACCAGCTGGTTACTGCGCAGCCCATAGATATGTTTCCGCACACGAGTCATGTGGAGAATGTAGTGCTGCTGACCAGGAATTCATGACGGATTGAATAGGCTTGTAACTTACAAGAGGTAAATAGCCTAAGGTTGTGCATGAGAATACCAGGCCATGGACAACTCAACCAGGGAAGGCTTTGGGCAGTCGCATAAGTTGTCCGTGTCTAGACTCGCGTGCATTGCTTGGAATGTAGTTGAGGTAGAAAAAGAAAAGATTATTATGAAAAACCAAAAATCGGTCGATGTACAACGTGTCTTGCTAAGACAAATGTTTGTCTGGGCTTTCCTCTTTTCTAGTTGTCATAAAGGCTATAGAGTGCTATATGAAGATGATTTCTCCTCTCCCTTTACGGGTTGTAACTATGAGGGCGCTGAAAATACTGCTTCGACTAGCACCGCTCGTCCACAGCAACCTGAAGCAAGGCACCGTAGCCATTCAAGTGATCATACCATACATTGGAACAATACGTTTGCTAGTACTGCCCGCCCACAGCAACCTGAAGCAGAGTACTACAGTCGTCCGAGTGATTATTATCCATATTGGCACACTGATACTGCCAATGTCACTCGCCCGCAGCAACCTGAGGTAGGGTATCGTAGTAGTCTGGATGATCATCTACATTGGAATAATGCTTCTACCAATACCGCCCACTCGCAGCAGCCTGAGGTGGGGCATTATAGTCGTCTGAATGATCGTCCTGTAAACCGGAACACTGCTTTTTTTACCGATGTTACTCGTTCGCAGCGAGCCGAAGTGGGGCGTCGCGGTCGTCCGGGGGATTCTAACCTACGCGGGCATACTGTTTCTAGTGGTGTTACTCACCCACAGCAACCTGAGGTGGGGCATCTTGGTCATCCGATTAATCACGACTTACATTGGACGTACCCTCCTCCCAGGTCTCGGGAAGCGCATCCAAATCAGATAGATTGGGGGCAGCGGAATTCTGTGTACCAACGGCCGATCGATCCAGAACCGGGATCTGTCCAATCTAACAGTCATATAACGCCCCAAGAAGCTCTTGACGGGGGTTGCCCTATTTGTGGTGAAGAAGACGCCTACAAGATCTATGAAGCTGTACAATGTACCGGTTGTGGAGGGTGTATTTGTAAACCGTGTTTCTATAAGATTCGGGAGGCGGCTTCTGTGCCACAAGATTACGATTATCACAACGATTGGGCGGCGCTTTTTCGAACTGAGTTTGCATGCCCTTTGTGTAGAAAACCTTTCTAGCAAATTTGTATGCACGACGCTCCTGCGCTGAACGGAAAATATTTAGGTACGATTGCTGCCGATTTTGTCAAGGTCGCCGACAGGCTTAAGGAAGCTTCCTACTTTATCAGAAAAAAAGGGGGATACAATTGTCCTGTCTTTCTTATCTCTGAAGTGCCGCTTGCTGTCGGCTCTTTATTGATTGAAAAAGGTGAAATAGACAACCAGTGGACTTATTATGCTGCCTATTTGGATGTGCTATTACAATGTGGGCTAATTGCAGAAGATAAGGCCGCAGCTTTTCAAGAGGTGTACAAGGACCCGGATGAATTTTGTTGTCTGCTTGTGGTGGATACTGACTTCACCAATTTTGTGTACATTCCTTACCCGGAGGGGTGAGGATAAAGTTTGAGTTACGGGAGCTAGTCATGTTCTTCAAGGGGGCTAATAGCATCCGAAGAGTCGTGTTGCTTGAGGAAAAAATTGGACTGGTTACCTCGGCTGACAACAGCGGTATTTATGCAAAGGAACACCCAATTCCCCTGTATTTTCGGTACGAGGGCCATCATGGAGACCATTTTAGCAGGAAAAACGATTGACAAAGTTTTTGTTGATAGAGATGTGCGCAATCCGCTACATAGGGAGCTGTTGTCTCTTGTAAGACAGCACAAAATCCCTTGTAGCCACGTGCCAGCAGTCAAGCTGAATAAGTTGACTACCAAAAATCACCAAGGGGCTGTAGCTTATGTGACCCCTATTGCTCTGGCGTCTTTAAGCCATATAGTGCAGGCAGGCTATGAGCGAGGGCAAACACCGTTGCTCCTGCTCCTAGACGGTATTACAGACGTGGGAAATTTTGGTGCCATTGTACGTACTGCTGCTTGTACTCGTGTAGATGCAGTTGTTATTCCTATCCAGGGTAGTGCCTCTTTAAGTGGAGAAACTATGAAAGCGTCAGCGGGGGCCTTAGCACACCTGCCCATTTGTAGGGTAGGGAACTTGAAAGAAGCTATTCATGAGCTTCAAGCAAGCGGCCTACAAGTTATTGCCTGCCACGAAAAGGCAACCCAATCTCTTTACCATACCGACCTGAATCGCCCTTTGGCCATCATATTAGGATCCGAAGATCAAGGTATTAGCCCCCAACACCTGAGGCTAGCTGATGAAAATGTACACATACCTGTGTTGGGCCCTATTGCATCGCTCAATGTGTCTGTGGCTGCTGCTGTTGTCTTATATGAGCATGTAAGGCAACGGAAATTGTAGATACTGACGTTGCATATCACCATTCCTATGCGTTGGTATCCAGAACATAAAAAAGCCTTATATTGAACCAGATATTAGGCAAGGCTTTCACAAAAATGAGGCCTGGACATGGCGGGAACGACAACACAGACAATCAAAGAAATACTAAAAGGCGTTTTTGGTTATGACCAGTTTAGGGAAGGCCAAGAAGCTATTATAGGCAATGTCCTGGCAGGGAGACACACCTTTGTCGTCATGCCTACGGGTGGAGGTAAGTCGCTCTGTTACCAGGTGCCCGCCTTGATACAAGAAGGGGTAGCGGTCGTCGTTTCACCTCTGATCGCACTGATGAAGAATCAAGTAGATCGTCTCCATGCCGTAGGGCTCAATGCTGCTTTCATCAACTCTACGCTACCCAAGAAGGCTGTTGATGAGGTTAGGAAGGGCGTGCTTTCTGGGGCGACAAAGCTACTCTACATGTCTCCAGAGTCACTCACAAAAAAGGAAAACTTGACCTTCCTCCAACAAGTTCACATTTCGTTTATAGCCGTAGACGAGGTCCACTGCATATCAGATTGGGGCCATGATTTCAGACCAGAATACAGAAATATAAAAACAGCACTCGATCAAGCGTTTGGGGCGCTGCCTATTCTGGGTCTTACTGCCACAGCTACACCCAAAGTTCAACAAGACATTCTGAAAAATCTGGCCATAGAAGATGCTACACTATTCAGGTATTCTTTCAATAGAGATAATCTCTACTATTCGGTAAAGCCCAAAGTACAAGCAGAAAAAGAACTGATCAAATTCATTAAAAGTCATCCCAATGCATCGGGTATCGTCTATTGCCAGAGCAGAAAAAAGGTGGAAGAACTTGCTACATTACTCAATCTCAATGGTATCCAATCGGCACCTTATCATGCTGGGCTGGAATCTAAAGTGAGGGTACATCACCAAGATGCGTTTCTGAGCAAGAAAGTAGAGGTTATGGTAGCAACCATTGCTTTTGGCATGGGTATCGACAAGCCGGATGTCCGCTTTGTCATTCATTATGATGTTCCCAGGTCGTTAGAAGGCTACTATCAGGAGACAGGAAGAGCAGGAAGGGATGGTTTGGCTAGTATCTGTTTAATGTTCTACAGTGCCGAAGATATTATCAGGATAGAGAAGTTTAATAAAAGCAAGCCTGCTGCAGAACGAGAAAAATCTCAGTCTCTGCTGCGAGCAATGGAAACTTATGCAGTATCGGGTGTGTGCCGAAGAAAGCAGCTACTCCATTATTTTGGAGAAACATACTCTCAGAATTGTAACTACTGCGATAACTGTCAGCACCCTCCCCAGACCTACTCTGGGGAAGATTGCGTCAAAATGGTTATCATAGCTGTACAGCAAACCCAGGAGCGTTTTGGCACAGACCACATCGTACACCTTTTGAGAGGTATAGAAGATCACTACATCAAAAGCTATCGGCATCATATGCTCTCCATTTTTGGAAAGGGGAGTGCACGAGACAAAGCTTTTTGGCAATCAGTAATCAATCAGATGTTACTACTTGCATTATTAAGCAAAGATGTGGGGGATGCCAGTGCCTTGAAGGTTACAAAGGCGGGAGGGATTTTTCTAGAGAAAGGTTACCCCATTCTGTTATACGAAGACAATACGTACGCATCCTCTGACCATGATGAGCAGCCCACCACCATTAATCGGGGTCAAGAATGAAGCCTACGTTTCTCGCATTACTTCTGAGTCTACCTGCGTCTATTGCTTTAGCGACGAATGACGGTTCAGGTTTAAAAATTTCAGGCGCAGTGGATATCGTCGGAGCAGTGGATATCCATAATTCTGCAGAAAAAGGCCGCGAGCGTCTGCAGGTGCG
>JALOLY010000036.1 GCA_025455725.1 Amoebophilaceae bacterium
CAACTCCCATGGCTTGACGGGCGGTGTGTACAAGGTCCGGGAACGTATTCACCGCGCCATTGCTGATGCGCGATTACTAGCGATTCCAACTTCATGAGGTCGAGTTGCAGACCTCAATCCGAACTGGGACGTGCTTTAAAGATTTGCATCCTGTTACCAGGTAGCTTCCCTCTGTACACGCCATTGTAGCACGTGTGTAGCCCTGGGCATAAGGGCCATGATGACCTGACCTCGTCCCCTCCTTCCTCACTGCTTACGCAGGCAGTCTACTTAGAGTCCCCACCATGACGTGCTGGCAACTAAGTATAGGGGTTGCGCTCGTTATGGGACTTAACCCAACACCTCACGGCACGAGCTGACGACGGCCATGCAGCACCTTGTACTCTGTCCCGAAGGAACCCTTAATTTCTTAAGGTAGCAGAGACATTCGAGCCCAGGTAAGGTTCCTCGCGTATTATCGAATTAAACCACATGCTCCACCGCTTGTGCGGACCCCCGTCAATTCCTTTGAGTTTCACGCTTGCGCGCGTACTCCCCAGGTGGATTACTTAACGCTTTCGCTTGGACACACACGACAAGCGTGTATATCGAGTAATCATCGTTTACAGCGTGGACTACCAGGGTATCTAATCCTGTTTGCTCCCCACGCTTTCGTGCCTCAGCGTCAGTCAAAGACCAGTAAGCTGCCTTCGCTGTCGGAATTCCTCATGATATCTATGCATTTCACCGCTACACCATGAATTCTGCTTACCTCTTCTTGACTCAAGCTCTACAGTATCAATGGCATTTCTGGCGTTAAGCGCCAGGCTTTCACCACTGACTTAAAGAGCCGCCTACGCACCCTTTAAACCCAGTAAATCCGGATAACGCTCGCACCCTCCGTATTACCGCGGCTGCTGGCACGGAGTTAGCCGGTGCTTATTCTTACGGTACCCTCAATGGCTCCCGCAGGAGCTTTTTGTTCCCGTACAAAAGCAGTTTACAACCCTGAGGGCCTTCATCCTGCACGCGGCATGGCTGGTTCAGGCTTTCGCCCATTGACCAATATTCCCTACTGCTGCCTCCCGTAGGAGTCTGGCCCGTGTCTCAGTGCCAGTGTGGGGGACTTTCCTCTCAGAACCCCTACCCATCATCGCCTTGGTAAGCCGTTACCTTACCAACTAGCTAATGGGACGCATGCTCATCTTGCACCGCCGGAGCTTTTATCTTATCGGCATGCGCTGTTAAGATGATATGGGGTATTAATTCTCGTTTCCGAGAGCTATGCCCCAGTGCAAGGTAGATTGCATACGTGTTACGCACCCGTTCGCCGGTCGCCAGCAACACCGAAATGTCCTGCTGCCCCTCGACTTGCATGTATGAGGCCTGCCGCTAGCGTTCATCCTGAGCCAGGATCAAACTCTCCTTGCTATTATTTATTTGTACAACTGCCCCTTTCAGGGGCGTATTTCTAAGTAACCGCGCCTCTCACTTGAATGAACTTACCTACTACATCAGTCTATCAAAGAACACTTGACCCCGGGATTTTTATGTCTCGAAGTCGTGGCACAAAGGTAGGGATTTTTCTTAATGAAGCAAGGGATGTCAAATCTTTTAGCGAGAACTGCAGAATAAATATGGGGGTTATGCTTCTCCGATCCTTTTTCCCTGAAAAGGCTTCAAATACAACGGCGAAAAATAGGTCAGGTCTTCAAAGGCTGCTTGCTGAAATTGCGCATAGGCTAAGGTACCTATATGCTGGGCCTCAGGGTAAATATGATCGATGAAAAACGCACGACTGTGGTGCGCCAAAAGGGGCTTACACTTTTCAGCACCATCACCAAAGAATAAGATCGGATAGTCTTGGAGCCAGGCTTGAAAGCTATATTGATCCATCACCCTAGGATGCGCAGGGGTTAAAAGGTGGCCTTGGTCATCGGCAAGTAGGCAATAGACTTCCCTTCTTCGGGCATCAAGCATGGGACACAACAGTGCCTGAGCCGTGTTGTAAGGTCGCATACCATGTACCAGTGCTTCCAAAGTATTGACGGCAATGAGGGGAATCCCTAAGGCATAGCACAGCCCCTTGGCCGTAGAAACACCAATCCGCAAACCCGTATAAGACCCAGGACCACTAGAAACAGCTACTGCAGCAAGGTCTTTTTTCTTGTAAAAACTAATATCTAGCAGATGCTCAACACTACACAACAGCGCTTCGGCATGAGATCGCTCTACATGCAGGGTGTGTGTGGCGATCAGCTGTGCTTCATATTGGAGTGCAACAGAACAAACCTTGGTAGAGGTTTCAATGCTTATAATCAAGGCCATAACGGGCAACCACTTGGCAACTTGTGCACCTACTCGGAGACTTTTAAAAGGTCATGGTACCGGTGCATATCTTGAAAAAGATCACATGCTTTTTGAATACTCTGATCATGGACTAGCATAGCCGATATAGCTCCCTCCTGGAAGTAATAGCGTGCGATAATTTCTTCTTGTAAAATCAATTTGATTTCTTTTTCGAACTTCCGTAGGTCTTCCTCTTTATAACGCTGTATTTGAGTCTTTAACGAGGCAATCTGCTCTTGAATCCCTGCTGTATAGGATTCGTTTTGGGCTCGCTTCAATAACCGATTAATGCTGCGTTCGATGGTATACGCATAGTCTTTGTCTCTGAGCCAGTCTACAAAATCCTTGTATTGGGTGGCTGAAAAAACGAAATCTCTTGCAGCAACAATATGGTCGTTTTGTGCTTGAAAGAGCGTCACGTAATCGAAGATTAATCCCTGCTCTATCAGACTCACCGTGATGGGCGCTAGGCTAAATCGAACTCCCTCAAGGTCTGGGGTAATGCCATTCCCATCATGAACCCTCCTCCCTGCTTGGGTTGTAAATACCTTGTCAGGCATATCAGTCACCAGCTCTGCTGTATTTTCTTGTTGACGATAGCTGTAGTCAATTTTTTGAATACTTCTACCACTGGGAATAAAATATTTAGAGGTAGTGAGTTTAAGCTGTGTGTTGTAGCTCAAAGATCTCGTGGTTTGCACAAGGCCTTTGCCAAAGGTATTATTGCCGACGAGCACACCACGGTCATAATCTTGTATCACCCCCGCAACAATCTCCGAGGCCGAAGCACTCTTCTGATCGATCAGCACGATGATGGGCGAAGTTGCATCGTAGGCACGCTGCGTTGTTTTGTAGGTTTTAGCACGAGAAGCGACTCTGCCCTTGGTAGCTACTACCATAAGGCCTTGCTCTATGAAAAGGTTGACCACTTTAATAGCTTCTTCCAAGATGCCACCTGGGTTACCCCGCAAATCCAAAATTAGCTTTTGCATACCGCCTGCTTTAAGGCTCTCCAGAGCGGCTTGTACCTCGTCGGCAGCATGGGTCGAAAAACCAGCTAATCTGATGTAGCCAATGCCTTCTTGTACTTGACCATAGTAAGACACATTCTTAAGTACTATCTGCTCTCGAGTCAACGTAAACACCAGCGGCTTCTGTACACCTTGCCTGACAACGGTCAGCTGTACAGAAGTGCCGGCCATACCTTTGAGTAAACTACTGACATATTCGACAGGATGATCAGCCATATCTTCTCCGTTGACCTGGCTAATTTCGTCTCCCACACGCAGCCCCCCCTTGTGTGCAGGGTACCCCTGATAGAGCATGACAACAATAGTTTTCCCTTTCCTTTTACTAGTGATTGCACCAATACCACCATATTCTCCTACAGTATAGGTCTTTAAACTTTCCGCATCTTCCTCAGGGAGAAAAGTTGTGTAAGGGTCTAGCGAGTACAACATGGCATCAAGCCCCACCTGAACAAGCGCATCAAAGTCTATTTCATCTACATAGTGGGCATCCAGCTCTTTGAGAACATCGGCAAATATTTCAAGGTTCTTACCTAGCTTGAAGTACTTGTCTTGTAGCTGACTTCCTAACAATATGCCCAGGAGCAAGAGTAGCAGGGCAACGGGATAACGCCACTTACGTTGATAGGGGATCATGGTCATTCTTCTTATTAAGCTTGCTTAGGCGGTGCAGGGAATCTACAACGTTTTCTTGTAAAGTTTTAAAGTCGCTCGGCTTGCCAATCCCAACATAGACGTAGCCTATCAAAAAATAAGGAGCTGTACCATCAGACAAGTAATGTTTATTGAGACGATAGGCCTCCCTCATTCTCCTCTTGAGCTTATTTCTGATAACTGCACTTTTTATCTTCTTGCTAGACACTGCAAATAAAACCTGGTGGGTAGGAAGGGCACCGTGCAGCATGTACACCACACGTAGAGGATATAAATGGAGGACCTTACCTCTCCTAAAAAGCCTCTCGATAAACTTCCTGCTTTTCAGACGCCCATACGATGAAATAGTGATAATCGATCTTTGTATAAGGGGTTGAGAGACTTCGATATGTGCTACCAAAAGACTTATCGCTTGTGGCGCGGTTCATCAGAGACGGAGAGCTTTACTCTACCTTTGGCCCTCCTTCTAGCAAGCACAGACCTGCCGTTGGCTGAAATCATTCTTTCTCTAAAGCCGTGCTTATTCCTGCGTTTCGTGTTAGAAGGCTGGTACGTTCTTTTCATGGACGACGTAAGTTGAGGGAAATATTGACAATTTTATACAAATTTTTGATGTATTACAAGTAATAGCTCCCACATGGGCCGAAGCATCAGAAAATGCACAGATGGCAAAAATAATAGTCGCCTAAGTCGTTAGGCGTTCCTTGTATGCTAACGGGTTGTCCTCGTCTAGTTGAAAGTAAAATATCCTGCTGCCATCAGGCTGAACAGCAAGACGGACCTTGCAATGTGCTGGGGGAATCAAATTAGCAACCTTATTGGGCCATTCGACAAAACAATAGCTACCACTCTCAAAGTATGTCATACAGTCCAAATCCAGTGCTTCTTCTTCTCGGCAAGTACGGTAGAAATCGAAATGATAAACCGCCTCTCCAGACACCATAGCATATTCATGCACTAACGAGAAAGTGGGACTAGTCACATTATCTAAAACGCCTAGCCGCGCGCAAAGCGCCCTAATCACGGTAGTTTTTCCGGCGCCCATGGCTCCTTCCAACAGCCATACCTTTGTCCCACCAGCATGGCGTAACAAAGTCTCTGCAGTAGCTGGCAGATTATCTAGCGTACTACACAACGTAAAACTGGGTAGGTGCATAGGTTTTTAGGCCATTGTGCCCGTTGCGATGAGCTGATTCACAAAAAGAAGCACTAATTTAGGTGCACATGTTGGCCCTGACAAGGGGAGGAACTGAATGCCAGACAGACAATTTTATTGTTTTTTAACGCTTGATATTTTACGACGATGCACAAAGCACAATTCCTCAAAAATCAAGAAAATATTCCACCTCATGACCCAAATGCTCCTGCTATACTTGGCATTAAGCAAATCATGCACACATTGCCGCACCGATATCCTTTCCAAATGGTAGACAAGATCATCCATTTGGATGCACAAAGCGTTACGGGGATCAAAAATGTAACCATCAACGAGCCCTTTTTTCAAGGACATTTCCCAGGAACGCCCATCATGCCCGGGGTGCTTCAGGTGGAAGCACTGGCTCAAACAGGGGGGATTTTAGTGCTTAACACAGTACCAGACCCTGAAAATTACCTTACCTACTTCTTGGGCATTGATGCATGCCGATTCAGGAAAATGGTGGTACCGGGCGATACTTTAGTGCTACACTGCAAATTGTTAACTGACGTCAAGCGAGGATTTTCCAAGATGCAAGGACGAATTTTTGTAGGAGAACAACTTACCTGTGAAGCAACGATGCTTGCTCAAATTGCGAAGCAGAAGAACGAAGACAGACCATGAGCAAAACCTACTTGCGGGTCAGGAAGAAACTGAGTGTTATCGAAAGCTCAAAGGAAGTAATTGCAGCGATCATCAAGTCAATACTGCGTGAAGTTCAGAGCAGAAAATGCCCATTATAGGCATCCCAATCCCACTGAGAGGTAAAATAACAAGCACTACGAATGATTTAGTGGCCACAATCACAAAACCGAACCCCGTTTTGGCAAGCATGCCCTCAAGCGCTTATCAGTAACAATATGAACACCGCTTATCTATTTCCAGGACAAGGAGCTCAGTTTCCAGGTATGGGCAAAGACTTGTACGACAGCACTCTACAAGCCAAAATTCTTTTTGAGACTGCCAATGAGTGTTTGGGCTTTCGTATCACCGACGTGATGTTTGCAGGAACACAAGAAGAACTGAGGCAAACACAAGTGACGCAACTTGCTATTTTTTTACACTCGATCATCTTGGCCAAGACCACTCCATCTTTTCAGCCTGCTATGGTAGCCGGACATTCTCTGGGAGAGCTATCGGCACTTGTAGCCAGCCAGGTACTAACCTTCGAAGCTGGTATTCAGTTGGTATCCCAAAGAGCCAAAGCCATGCAGGCCGCATGCGAGCTGGCACCCGGTGCCATGGCAGCCATTCTTGGTTTAAGTGATGAAAAAGTGGAACAAGTATGTGCTGCAATAGATGAGTTCGTAGTGCCTGTCAATTACAACTGCCCTGGTCAATTGGTAATTGCCGGTACCGAAAAGGGTATTGAACTGGCATGCGAAGCTATGCAGGCCGCAGGTGCTCAACACGTCATGTTGCTTCCAGTAGGGGGCGCTTTCCACTCTTCACTGATGCAACCTGCTGAAGAACAACTAGCTAAAGCTATCGTGCAAACTGAATTTCAGCGTGGCGTGTGCCCTATCTATCAAACGGTTGGGACTGGACCCACTACAGATCCTGAGATAATACAAGAACGTTTAGCACAACAATTAACTTCACCAGTACGCTGGACCCAGACGATACAACGCATGATTCAGGACGGTGCCCAGCATTTTGTAGTATGCGGGCCCGGTAAGACATTGCAAGGATTAATGAAAAGAATTGACAAGCATGCCCAGGTAGCGTCCTTGTAAGTTTCGACCTTAACGCTCAAGAACGTCTACAGAAGAAATAACACCTGGTGTGTATTTGAAATTTTCGACAGCAAACCCATGATCCTCTGCAATGCTTCGATACTTGGCTAGGTCTGCTGAAGACAAAATCGGGCTTCTAGCCAAAATCCAACAGTAACTTCTACCCGATCCACACACCATCGCCACGGAATAATCATTTGCAAGATAGAATACGACATAGCTACTATAAAAAGGTCCCCAAAAAGACACTTTTAAATGGCCAATTTTCTCGTCCGCAACAAACTTGGCCTTACCAGTCACGGTCTTTTGCTGCCCCGTTTGACCATACCAACCTGTATTCTCTACACAGATACTACCATCTTTTCGCAAACTATAGGTGGCCATTACTTGTTCTAGCCCTCGCTGAAAGAGATTATCTAGACGTGCTATCTCGTACCAGCGCCCCAGGTATTGGTTGATATCAAAATTAGCCACTGGTGCTATTCCTGCTGGGGTAGAAAGCGCGCACCCCTGCAAAAGTGAAATCAGCCCTAAAGTACTGGCTCGAAAACCCCTGAGATAACGCTTAAAATCAAGATTGCGGACAGCATTACGTGGTAGTGAGCGCATCATTGTTTGTTACTTTGTATAATACCCGTTGCGAGGACGTAAAAAACTAACCATACACACGCCAATCGATATTTTTATTGCGTAGCGCCACTTAACTAAGTGAGCATTCCCCCATCTACCTGAATCACCTGCCCAGTAATGTAGCTAGAAGCGTCAGAAGCCAAAAACAAGGCACAGTTCGCTACATCTTCAGGTAGCCCCATACGCCGCAACGGGATTCTAAGCTCCCAGTCCTTCTTTACAGCTTCGGTGAGGTCCTGCGTCATAGCTGTTTCAATAAACCCAGGAGCAATAGCATTGGCACGAATGTTTCTTGAACCAAGCTCAAGCGCTACAGATTTGGTAAAACCAATAATTCCTGCTTTTGAAGCAGCATAGTTGGCCTGGCCTGCATTGCCTTTAATGCCCACTACAGACGAGATGTTGATGATAGCGCCACTGCGCTGCTTAAGGAAAATGCTGGTAGCTGCTCTGACGGTATTAAAGCAGGATCTTAGGTTCACACGCAGCACCTCATCCCAAGCTTGTTCGTCCATACGCAGTAGCAGACTGTCTCTAGTAATACCCGCATTATTGACCAACACATCTAGCCTGCCAAACTCACGCACTACGTCCTGGACGAGCATCTCGACAGCCGAGAAGTCTGCTGCATCAGAGCGATAAACGCTAACTCTAGTACCTAGCGCCCGAAACTCCTCTGCCAATTCTACGCCTTGCTCATCACTAGCAAGATGGGTCAACACCATATCAGCCCCTTCAGCTGCAAACTTGCTGGCAATAGCGTGACCAATACCTCGAGAAGCACCTGTGATGAGCACTGTTTTACCTTGCAGTTGTTTTTTCATACTGACTTTTTTTGTGTAGCTGAAACACACCCAAGAAGCAACCAACACCGCTTTTCCCCTTTTGATCAACACGGGCAAAGGTAACCAAAGTAGCGGCAATACACGTTACAATGTCTTCTCAGGCTCCTGGCTGTTTTTTTGTAGCACCGACGGCGTTAAATTAGTGCTCTCGAGCTAGCGTGTGCTAGCCAAATGAAGAAGAAACCGTAGACAGTACCTCGGCACACCAATAGCGCGCACTAACCCACACGATATCATGACAACACCATACGATCTCATCATCATTGGAAGTGGGCCTGGCGGCTACGTGGCAGCTATTAGGGCGTCGCAACTAGGCATGAAAGTAGCAGTAGTGGAAAAAGAATCACTAGGAGGAGTTTGTCTGAACTGGGGCTGTATCCCTACCAAAGCATTGCTCAAAAGTGCTCAAGTATTTGGGTACATCCAACATGCAGGCACCTATGGTATCCAGGTACACGATGCTAAGCCCAACTTTGAAGCCATGATCAAGCGCAGCCGCGGAGCAGCTGACAGCATGAGCAAAGGAGTACAGTTTCTCCTGAGAAAAAATAAGATTGATACAATTGAAGGAACTGGTAGGCTCAGAAAAGACCGTGCGGTGATTGTAGAGGATGCACAAGGGGCGACCACAACCTACAAAGCCAATTCTATTATTTTGGCCACCGGAAGCAAGAACAGAACACTCCCTCAGCTTCCTATCGATTACAAGAAAGTCATTGG
>JALOLY010000037.1 GCA_025455725.1 Amoebophilaceae bacterium
CGTCCAGGTATGTACATCGGTAAGCTGGGCGATGGTTCTTCTTGCGATGATGGCATTTACGTATTGCTCAAAGAAGTTATTGACAATAGCATTGACGAATATGTGATGGGTCATGGCAAGCGGGTTGACGTGCATGTGATGGAGCATCGTGTGGAAGTACGCGATTATGGCCGTGGTATTCCTTTAGGGAAAGTTGTTGACTGTGTATCCAAGATCAATACGGGAGGAAAATACGACAGCCAAGCGTTCCAGAAGTCTGTAGGGCTGAATGGCGTGGGCACTAAAGCGGTGAATGCCCTTTCTGGCCATTTTGAAGTTCAATCTTTTCGTGAGGGAAAAACCATAGTAGCTACCTTTCAACGAGGTGTATTAAGTGGGCAAACACCCCTGCAAAATACCCGAGAGCCAAGTGGTACGCGTGTCGTATTTGAGCCAGATGCCAGTGTCTTTAAGAATTTCCGCTACATCTTATCGGTTGTTGAAGAACAAATCTGGAACTACATTTTTCTAAATGCAGGGTTGACTATTAACCTTAACGGCCAAAAATTCATCTCTAAAAATGGGTTGCTAGACCTTCTCGTACGAAAAACTGAAGAAGAGACGTTACGCTATCCCATTATACACTTGCGTGGCGGAGACATTGAGGTAGCTTTGACCCATAACCATCAATACGGAGAGTCCTATTATTCGTTTGTGAATGGACAGTTTACTATCCAAGGGGGTACGCATCTGACGGCCTTCAAGGAGGCCGTGGTCAAGGCAGTACGCGATTTTTATAAAAAAGATTTTGAGGCCAGTGACATTAGGGCATCTATCGTAGGAGCTATCGCCATGCGGATGCAAGAGCCTGTGTTTGAATCACAGACTAAAACCAAGCTTGGATCCCAGCAAATGGGTCCTGAAGGACCCACAATTCGAGCTTTTGTCAATGACTTTATCAAAAGAGAGTTAGGCAATTACCTGCACCAACATCCCGAAACAGCTGATGCCTTGCTCAAACGCATCTTACAATCAGAAAGAGAGCGCAAAGAAATTTCAGGCATCAAAAAATTGGCTAATGAGCGGGCGAGAAGAGCCAATCTGCACAATAAAAAATTGCGTGATTGTCGGGTACACTATGACAGTGACCACACTGATCGAGATGCCTCTATGATTTTTATTACCGAAGGTAACTCTGCTAGTGGCTCTATTACCAAATCTCGTGACGTGCAGACCCAGGCCGTATTCTCACTACGTGGAAAACCTCTTAATTGCTTTGGGGACACCAAAAGAGTTGTTTACGAGAATGAGGAATTCAATTTGCTTCAGCATGCACTCAACATTGAAGATGGCTTGGAGGGCTTACGTTATCACAAAGTTGTTATTGCTACCGACGCTGATGTAGATGGCATGCATATCCGTTTGCTGCTTCTTACGTATTTCTTACAATTTTTCCCGGAATTAGTACGGACTGGGCATGTATACTTACTAGAGACACCACTTTTTCGGGTACGTAATAAGAAAAAAACTACCTACTGCTACAAAGAGTCGGAAAAACGGGCTGCCGTTGCTCAACTAGGTCCGCAGTCTGAAATCACCCGGTTCAAAGGGCTGGGAGAAATTTCTGCTGACGAATTTCAGCATTTCATTGGCAAAGATATTCGCCTTGAGCCTGTGTTACTGCAAAAAGATACCCACATCCAGCAGCTTCTGGCCTTTTACATGGGAAAAAATACCCAAGACCGCCAACACTTCATTATCGATAACTTGCGTGTAGAAAGAGAGCTCTAGGTAATTGTTGTCGTATAGCAGCGCCATCGGTTCTGAATGCTGCTTGTAGCCAATGACAGTCAAGCCGCTGCCGCCAGGTGATCGTACAATCAAGCTATAAACCCATGAATCCAGTTGACCCGAAGGAATCGCTCCACGACATCATGCCGGTACAAAACATGTATCGAAATTGGTTCCTAGGCTATGCCTCGCACGTGATTCTGGAGCGGGCTGTACCAGCCATAGAAGACGGCTTAAAGCCTGTACAACGGCGCATCTTGCACGCCATGCGCGAGATGGATGACGGCCGCTACAACAAAGTAGCCAACATCATTGGCCAAACCATGCAGTACCATCCCCATGGGGATGCATCAATTGGGGAAGCGCTGATCAATCTGGGTCAAAAGGAATTGCTGATTGATATGCAAGGTAACTGGGGCGATGTGCGCACAGGCGATGGAGCAGCAGCAGCACGTTATATTGAAGCCCGGCCTTCTAAGTTTGCTCTTGCGGTGCTCTACAATCCCGATATCACAGTATGGCAGCCATCCTATGACGGACGAAAAAAAGAGCCCGTTACTTTACCAGTTAAGTTTCCTCTCCTTCTGGCCCAGGGCGTAGAAGGCATTGCTGTGGGCTTGGCTACAAAGATTCTCCCCCATAATTTTTGCGAGCTTATTCAAGCCTCAATCGATACACTACACGGGAAGAAGGTGCACATTTTACCAGATTTTCCGACTGGTGGAGCGGTCGATTGTACTGCTTATAACGAAGGTCAGCGTGGTGGTAAAGTACGTATTCGGGCTAGTATAGAGACGTTGGACACAAGGACACTCGTCATCAAAGACCTCCCTTATGGAATCACCACCACCACTCTGATTGAATCGATTATCAAAGCCAACGATAAAGGGAAAATTAAGGTAAAAAAAGTAATAGATAACACGGCTCAGGACGTGGAAATATTAGTACAACTTGCGCCAGGTCAATCGCCCGTGGTGACCACAGATGCCTTGTATGCTTTTACTGATTGTGAGGTAAGCGTATCGCCTAATGCTTGTGTCATTTTGAACGAAAGGCCTGTTTTCTTGAGTGTTAATACACTCCTCGAGCACAGCACGCTGCACACCAAAGCACTGCTTAAGCAAGAGCTAGAAATCCAACAAGCTAGACTACTAGAGCAGATTCTGTCTGTCTCTCTTGAGCAGATTTTTATTGAACAACGCATTTACTATCAAATAGAGGCTTGCGAGACCTGGGAAGCGCTCCTTGACGCCATTGACCAAGGGCTAGCACCTTACAAAAAAGATTTTTACCGGCCGATTATTCAAGAAGATCTTGTATGCCTGACCGAAATTAAGATTAAGCGTATTTCCAAGTACGATACTGTCCAGGCCCAGGCTAGATTACATACTTTGCGAGAGCGTTTATCCCGGGTCGAGTATGATCTACAACATTTGACTGCATATGCCATCCAGTACTTTAAAAATTTGCTCAAGCAATACGGAGTAGGTCGGGAGCGTAAAACAGCGTTACGTAATTTTGACACCATTGAAGCCCATGCAGTAGCCGCTAGCAACCAAAAACTGTATATCAATCGTCAAGAAGGCTTCGTGGGTTATGCCATGAAGAAAGATGAGCTCTTAGGCGAATGTTCTGACCTCGATGATGTGATTGTATTCAGGAGAGATGGCAAGTGCCTCGTCACCAAAGTTGCCGAGAAGGTGTTTGTAGGTAAGGACATTGTGCATGCGGCCGTCTTTAGCAAGAACGACGACCGCCGTGTGTATAATCTAATTTATGTGGATGGTGCTACTGGTTGGGCTATGGTCAAGCGATTTCAGATGTTAGGTATTACCCGCGACAAAGTGTATGACCTTACACGAGGAACACCTCAGTCACGTGTGTTGTATCTAACCGATAATTCCAACGGAGAAGCCGAGATAGTAACGGTAGTACTCTCTGACTCTATCAAGGTTCGGAGGAAGGCCCTTGATTTTGATTTTGCTACGCTCAGCATCAAAGGACGTACAGCACAAGGCAACATCTTGACCAAAAATACAGTTCGTAAAGTTCGTCTCAAGGTTCCAGGGAAATCTACCTTAGGGGCCGTGAACATTTACTATGACAGTGCAGCAGGTAGACTGAACAAAGCAGGTAGAGGCACGTTATTGGGAAAATTGCAGGCACAAGATCGTATCTTGGCTGTGTTCAAGGATGGACATTATACGCTTACGAGCTTCAACCTGAACCAGCGGTATGATCCGGAGCAAATCATACTCTTGGAGCAGTTCGTATCAGAACGACCTCTTACTGCCGTGTACTATGATGGCAAAGCCGGACAGTATTTTGTGAAACGTTTTCGTGTAGACACCACCACACTAGGCAAAAAATTTGGCTTTATAGCAACTACTAAAGGGTCCTACTTGGTCTTGGTCACCACCGCAATAACGCCCCAATTGTCCGTCACTTGCTGTGTTAGTGCCCAAGCACCTCCACAAACGTTGCGTTATGATCTGGGGGTATTGGAGGTACAAGGCCGCAAGACCTTGGGGAGCCGACTTACTAAATACCAAGTGATCCGGGTAGAGGAGATACGTTAAGGTTTGCTAAGTTGAGTGTGCTGTATAAGTGTGGTCGTTTTATGCGATCCACTACAAGGATAAAGCTTAAGAGATCCTGCCTTCTGAATGTCAGCAAGCTTTTGCGTTGAGTTTTATCAAGTGACCCACCTATGATAAGAGACAAGAATCTGTTGCTTGTCCAACGTACGATCGAATGCTTGCTCCTGATGGCCATAGCTGCAGCAACGCGTTGGTGTGATTTCGAAATACGAGAGAGACGTAAACATCACAGTGTGTGACGGGCATGTGGAGAATGGGGGACTCGAACCCCCGACCCTCTCGATGCCATCGAGATGCTCTCCCAGCTGAGCTAATTCCCCAATTTTTAAGCCCTCCTCAATTCCCTGTTTCTTGGATTGAACCGGGTTTTCCCGCTGCAAGTTACTCAAAAGAGTCCATTTTTATCTTAACACTTAATCAGTAGAAAAGAACTTGTCCCTATATTCCAGAATAAATACAATTTTTGATTGCGCATTGAGATATATCCTGGGGGAGCACAGTATCCATTTCTGCAATAGTCAGGTTAACTTGTAAAGTATGAGGAAGTTATGGAACATACTTAGGAATGTGAGGTAAGAAGTAGGCTACCATACGCGGCAGAATCAGAGCAGAGTTGATAAATCGCTAGCCATTTAATGGTATGACAGTGCAAGGTGATAAAGAATGGTGGAAAAAATCAGGCTACTGCGAGTACGCTAGCAGGTTACTTGAGAAACTCTCATGGCTTAATGAAGCTCATCTTGAAAGGGATAGGATAGACATTTCAGAAGTACAAAGGGCTATTTACTATGCTAAGAAGTATCACGGAAATCAGAAAAGAAAATCAGGAGAGCCGTATTACTCTCACCCTATTGAAGTAGCTTATATGGTCTCTGATTATCTCTTTAGAACAGACATTATAGTCACCTCGGTATTACACGATACGATTGAGGATACGAAGCTTACGTTTGAAAGGATTAGGCAGCTCTTTGGTGAAATAGTTGCGTGTCAGGTTATGGATTTGACAAGAACTACGAGTGGAGATAGTCATGAGAAAATTAGTTCAGCCGAAACGGTTAAGCGTTTGTTTGTACAAAAGAAATATGATTTACTGCTTATAAAGCAGTTTGATAGGCTGCACAACATGCGAACCATAGGAGCGAAGCATTCTGATTCGATTACCAGAATTGTAGAAGAAACCATCGGGCACTTTACCGCTCTGGCGGCTTTCCTAGGCATAAGAATCGTGGAGGAAGAGCTGATTCGGACTTGTACAAACTCGGTCTCTGGCAAAAATTCTAAAGGTCAATGCGAAAATCAGCCTAGTAGGCGTGATGCGCACTTGCTTTCTCTAATTTTTCGAAATGACGGAGCGCATAAATAAAAGCGGTGGCTGTCGGAATCATCACCACTAGGACTACATAACTGCCAAAGAAAACGTCGAGGTACACAAGGCCGAAAGAGGTCACTACATACACAAAAGCACGTGACAGGGCATACGAGAAAGTCGCGTAGGTAAATCTCTTGAATACCGGAAGGTGTTTATAGAAAATTGGTACTGCGGGCGTCCCCATAAAGCCAAATACAGCGATAAAAGCTTGAATTGCCATTATTTGGTACGGGGAGGTCACGTTATTGAGCATATAAGGACACAGTACTACAAAGCATAGAAAGAGCACAAGCCTAACTCTTAAGATTTTCAACGGATGTATGACGTAGCTCAAATAAGCTACTATTAGCCAACTGAAGAGCTGTATCATGGATACAGTAAAGTTTTGGTGGATTACTGCTTCTGGGGTAAAATGAAAGATGGTTTTTAGCATATTACCGCAATACATGTAAGCAAAATAAAAACATACAGGCCAAGAGCACTCTATAAAAAACAAGGCTAGGGCAGTTTTCTTGTCAACCTTTTCGTTCCAGATAGCACTCCGGGTTAAAAGTTCTGGGTTGTGTTTGGCTTTAATGACAGCCTGCTTGATCCTACGTTTTGCATCAGCAAAATCGGGGGTTTCTCTAAGGCGTGTTCTCGCGACGGCGCCAATGACAGCAACCAATGTGCCCAGCCAGAATGCACTACGCCAATTAAGTCCAAAAGAAGTAACGAGTGACGCAACTCCTAAGGCCACTGTACCACCCAAAACTCCAAAAACCGCAATTAATGTTACAGCTGGATATTGTATTGGTGGTTTGGTGAGCTCTGTTATGTATAAGTCTGCACCAATTACTTCTCCCATAGTAGCCATACCTTGGACAATACGACACACAGTGACTATATAAGCTGCTGTGATGCCTATTTGTTCGTAAGTCGGTAGGTTGGCCATTGTAAAACATGATAGGGACATCATGGTTGTTGTTATGATAACCGTCGACTTGCGCCCTATGTTATCGCCGAGATACCCAAAAATAAGTGCACCCAGCGGCCTAAGAATATAGGATGAACAAAAGGCAAAGGCCGAAAGAAGACCCGCCGTGTGGGGATCAGTTTTGGGGAAGAACAGTTCATTGAGGAGTACTGCCATGTGAACGTAAAGCAGGAGATCAAAATACTCCAAAAAAGTACCGATAGACAATAACCCTATTGCCTCTCTTTTTTCTTTGCTCAGAGACGAAAGCGTCTCTTTGTCATGTATCATATGCTTCGTGTTAACTCATCTCGGCCTCCCCCATCTTTCGTTATTTTATGCTTGAAGAACCGTAAAACAGCCATATCATTCGGTCAAAGCCGGAACTCTAGCTGCCAACTCTTGGTAGTCTAACCACTCGTGCTCCTTCTCCAAGATCTGGAAGCGTATTTTCTCAATTTTCTCGTTAATTACCGGCATTGGTATGCCGGAAGTGGCTGTATAGTGGAGTCCATGGAACTTTATCTTAAGCTCAGAACTGAGCCTCTCGAGAGATTCCAGATTGCTTAGTATGTCGTCGATAAATATTATCGTCTTGGGGTAATAATTGCTACGACTTAAGACACATGCCAGTGTCTTAGCTTTGTCAACCTGAGCCGTCAAAATGACACCAGACTTTAACATGGGAGTACCATCTTGCTCTTCCAACTCATGAAGAAGCATTTCCCCCTTTACTGGGGTGAGGTTACAAAAATCGAAACCGAGGTCATGCAGATGCTTGATCCGCCAGTCTTCAAGCCTTTCTATATTACCGAACTTACCCGTGTAGATCGAGGTTAAAGCAACCGATGGGATCTTGTGCGCCCTCAAATGACCAAATATATCTGCGATGCCAGGGTCTATCAGCCTCCATTTTGCTTTGGACGTAGCAACGCCATATAAGGTCTTCATGTCCTCTTTCGAGAGGCGACTCTCAATCTCTTGCCAAAGCTGCTTGCGATAAGGGTGTCTATTGAGCGTATGCTCGTCGGTTGGCATGATAAGCACATGGTCCACATCAAAGATGACCAGCGTATCTTTGTCGCTCTCCTTGAGTAGTTCTGCAAGGGGAGCAAGGTCAGAAATTTCGATAATGTCGGCCAATGTAGTACTGATTGCTACAAAAAAACTCAGGAACAAGTGAAAAATGGTCAGGGTGGCAGTTCTAATCATTGTCTCATTTGACGGCAAGGTCGCCTCGTACATACTAATCTCTGCTACAAGCCCCCGAAACTGTCGCTGTCGCTAACGCGAACAGCCGCTGGGTGCTAAATCGTGCTGATAACACTACAAACGGATTAAAAACCGCACAACCAGCCATCCTTCCTATCTATTCATATAAAACCATAAAGTCAAATATTTTCCCAAATTCATTTTAGAATTCTTGTGTGGCAGGGCTTCTCTGGGATCGTTTTCAGTGATTCAGTTCCCTTATCGCCCCATGTTGTAGAGGGCAAGGCACCCCTTTGGGTATCTCTTTTCTGTTTTTCACCTTCGACATGATGATCCGGCTTTACAAATTTGTGAGACTCCTGCAAGAGTCAGGGTGAGCCCCTTTTATAGCCTACTCCTGAGCATTGGGGAGTATTTCTTAGTAGCCTTGCCCTGTATCTGTACTTACGTTCTATCATGGCTAGCTTAAAACTAATTGACTGTACCGAGGGCAAGACGCGCTGCCAAGGCCTAACGGTGAGATATGCATCAAAGTCCTAAATCAGACTTTTTTACGCAACATAGGTGCTCAGGGACAAAATTCCGCAACTTCCTGGGCAAAGAATAGAAAAGTTTAGGTACCAATATCTCTGCTTGATTGTGTAACGTGAGAAGACCAAAACTATAGCTCGCAAGCTTGCCTTCATCGAACTCACTCTTTTTCCCTTGCAACAGAATTCCCTCAGTGATGATCTCCTCGAATAGGGCTCTTAAGTCCAAAGGCTTATAGGCACCTTCTCTTGGTCTTTTCATAAAAGCGTCGCCAAGTAGCCGAACGTTAGCCAATTCTCCCCTGGCCACATCCTCAACGAGTGAAGACGATGTAATAGATTGCTGCAAAGACACTGGCAAGGATTCAAAAACCCCCATTGATGCGAGTCTATCGAACAGCTTGCCAATAACTGCGTACTCCCCAGCTAGCCAACCCTTGTCAAAGTCGCTCCATTTTCTCCATATTCTCCATCCGTATTCATTTTTCAAATCGCGCACACGGTCTATGCGATGATCGATTACAAACAATAGATAACAGACTGCTTCGTTCATTTCTCACGGTTTTTTAAAATACCTTCGTATATATATTCAAGCTTCTAGTGGCTTTCCTAAGTTCTCTGTCAGGTTTGTGGAGATATGTCTTGTAAGTATCCCCGTGTATCTTTCCCGCTTTAGCCAGCTTATAGGCATTTCTTACGGGCCTAAACTCACTCCCCCAAACCCTTCCAATAGCATGCAAACTCACCGCCTCAAAGCCGGATAAGCTAGCGTGCCATACGGCGTCTCCATAATTACCTACTTGCCAGGAATCCCAGGCACGGCGACCGGAACCCAGTAAAGGAAGGTGATAGCTCGACGCATCTAAAGCTCCACCTAAGTTACCTGACTTAATATTATGCCGTACATCTTCATCAAAGCCAACTCCTGCAACTGAGAAAGCCGCTGTGCCCGCCAAGGGACCGGCGAAATAAGAGGCTGTTACTCCTACGCCAAACTGTAACACATAACCAACAGCCTTAGCGTTCCTCTCCTCACGAGCGTTGAATGCATCAACTTCCATTTCTCGGCACTGTGTTTCAAGGGATTTTTTCTGTACTTGGTTACCCGTATTGGTGGCTTCTTTAAGTTCTTCTTTGAGTGAAGCGTAATCACGATTACTAGATTCGAGGTAGCATTGGTTGTAATCACTATGTGGGTCATAGTACTGCGTAAAATGCAAAGCCGTGCTCATACCGCCCCCTCTTCTCAAATCTCTTGGGTTATGGGTAGCCAATCGCTGGACAGCCTCGCACAACGTTGGTGTATGCTTAGAACTAGCAAGCCTACTAGCTACTTTTTCTCTAAGTTCAGCACCACTTTTTACCTTATCTGTTTGACAAGCAAGCGCATCGTAGGCACAGTTACTGGAACCACTAAAATCGGCGGTTGCCTCGGTGCCATAGGGGACCCAATGGCCCGAAAGACCACCCACAGAAGGATAGTGCTGCACCTTCAAGATGTGCCCCTTGTGCGCCCTCCCCAAGATTTCCATACACCGGCCATGCTCATTGTAGACCGCTATAGGCTGCTTAAGTTCCGCTGATGCTGCCCCTAGCTCTGCAATGCCTGCTTGTTCGCCAGCAAGAACCCTCTCAGCCATTTCTTTGTTTGCCAAACTGATGGGGTCCGCTGCATAGTTTACTGATTCATTGTTTGGGGATTGATTGTTGCCTGAGGACATCTCTTTTTCATGTACACTGCTCTGCTGATAGTTCTCTTCCTTGTTGCCTCTTCTCTTGCGCTTCTGCCGCGACTCATTGCCCATATTATTGGCTTGGTAGTACATTTCTCTCTCTACGCAAAAGTCTTTTTCTTGCTCTTCCACTATCTTCGTCACTCCTTGCAGCATCTTGTCAATGCACATATTCGTCAATGCGTGGGTTGCAGGCCTGATACTGCCTTGTATTTTGTTGGTGATGCGGTTGGCAAGGGTACTACTAAAAGTACTACAAAGACTGCTGGTACTAGAAGGAGCTTCATAATAATAAGTACGTAGTTCACTCTTGTAGTCTTCCTGCATGGTTACCCGGGCCACCTCGACATCTTCTTCGTCTACAAGCGGAGGAGGACTTACCTGCTGACTTACTTGCTGCTTTTCCTCCTCTTGCTCTTGTTGCTGAATTGCTTTTTGTTGGTGTTTTCCCTCTGCAGCCTGTATCTCCTTCTTGTACTTCTTTTCTAGCCCCTCGTGAAAGCCCGACAGAAAATCATCTGTAATCGTCAGGACTTCTTGTAGAGCCTTGGCCATAGCAACGCTCTCTAAAACGGCTTTAGCACCCTTAATTTTGTTGCTAGCTACTCCCTTAGCAATTTCTTTGAGGGCATATAACACCTTATTGTCTTTCTTGGCAGCAAGTAGATCTAGACCCTCATTCCGCAAAAGGTTTTGCCAATAGTTATTCTCGTTTTTTACATCTAAGGCTATGGCAGCTTGTATCAATGTGCTCTTCTCCAAAGAGCGGATTATTTTCTCCGCTATCGCTTTATGAATTGCCTCTTCTATGTTCTTCACAAGCGTCTGGCCTACACCGTAGTCGACCAGGACAGTGGCACACTTGCTGGCTACACTCCTGCTCAAATCCCACCCCACACTCCGTATGACTGTCTTCATGCCTTTCTTACCTACGTCAGTAGCTACTCTTCCCAGGTTTTGTGCTACTTCTTTAACAGCCTGGCAACCCTTTTTGATGGTAGCCTGCCCGGAAGATATCAGCGACACAGCCAGGCTGATAGCTTTTTGTAGACCCCAATCTGCCCAACTAAATCCACCCCGAATACCAGACATTACTGCCGTGATTAGATCAGAGATGCCCTCAGCAATCAACCCTTTAGTAACCGACCAACTTGCACCTAGGGTATACGTGGAAAGCAACACCGCTGCAGTAATCTGTGCTAGGCCAATGAGGGCAACTGCACATATGCTCAACCACTTTTTAGGTTCTTTTTCTCGGATGGTAAAGACGTGGGTAAGGCCGTTACACTTAGCTTCCTTGAAGGCTTGGGAGCGATCACCTTCGGCTTCTGAAAAAACTTTTTCTAGTGTTTTTATTTCTGTTATTTCTACGTCCCAATTTTCCTTCTGAGCTCTCTCAATAACATCTATAGCTGCTTGAATATAATTTTCTTGCTGACTTAGGATATCGAGGTGGTGCTGTACATGCTCTGAGATGCGGGGCTTCTGGCCAGTCTGCCCCACCAACGTATCAAAAGAAAGAAGCGAACTTTTATGATGTATCCTGATCAAGTACTTGGCTTGTGTGAGCTCTTTCTTAGCTTCAGCGTGGTTGTGTTTATTTTCTTTAGAACTGAGCAATGCACGAGCTTTGTTAAATCGTGCATTGACACTATACAGGGGGTCTAAAGCAATGGCCTTGTTATAAGCCTTGACTGATGAATTGATGTAACGTCTACGCAAGTAATCATTGCCTTTTTCCACATAATAGGTAGGATTTTTAATCAGTTTGTCTGCCTGGGCATCTGCCACAAGCTCTGTTGCAAAGCCATCAAAGCGGTGACGGCGTGCCGCGTCATCTATGTCTTTCTCCCTGCTATCTTCCTTCAACCAGATACCCCACCTTTCTTGACTACCACGCCGCTCGTACTCCTCCCAACCGTATTTCCTAGCCAGATCGGAATCAAGCGGCATATAAACCCGACCCTCTAAAAAAGCTACCGATACATCGGCAGGAATAGCCTGTTTCAAATTTTTCTCGTAGCTGTGTACATACCCTTCCTGTATTTTTCTTTTGTACGTCACACAATATTTTTCGAATGACTCCTCTTGCATGCAACGTGCTCTTGAGGCTTGCTTTAGCCTATTCCGTGCTTCAAGAAGCTGTTCTGTCGTATAATTGCACCATGAAGCTGGCTCTGTCACTCTTTGAAGCACTATTTGTGTACGCTGCTGTATGTGTTGTTCATAGCTTGCTGACAAAGCTTCAGATGACAGAATTTTCTCTGATTGTAACTGCCAAGCAGCCCATAGATCTCGGCTCATCTTCATCTTAGCGACCTCTTCCATAGTAGGGAAGAACGATGCCTCTAACCCACAATAGCGCATAAAAAGAAGATCTGAAGCGAGCATACGGCCTACATCTCTCCTGGCTCGCTCGATGGCTTTTTCTTCTTTTTCGTCTCGTTGGGCACGCAAGTCTGGTAATGTCTCCCCATCCGATGTACGCAAGATTAGTTGTGCACTGCCTTTCTTACCTTGCCGGGCTGTTCTACCTGCATTTTGTAATTCTACGCGGTAGCTCGCTGGCAAAAAGGTGATACACACATGGAGTCCTCCATGGTCTTCTACCGCTCCAGAAGTAGTCAAATCTGTACCACGCCCGGCAATGTTGGTGGCCAGGATGATCTCGCCCGTGTCTACCTGATGTTTCGTAAAATCTACTTCTCCGGTGTAAGCAAATAACTTATTTGCATCATACTTGGCCGCTAATTGCTCTTTGAGATGATGTACCTGGCTCATGTAATTGCAGATGACAAGTACCGCCTGTCCGTTGCGTGCTGGGCGCAACACACTTTCAATGATGGCATCGTGCCAAGCTTGTATTGTGGTTGTGAGTCTAGGTGACAATTCTTTGCAGAGATAGCATGAAGCACCATTCCCCAGAATCTCACGTTGTTTATAGGGTGGTATTATGACCGTATCTACCCCGTACATAGCTGTCAGAAAACTACGGGTAGTCGCATTACCGAGGGTGCCAGTTAGGCCATACAGACGTCCTTCATATCTTTTAAAATAACCCGGCTTAGAGATGAAATTGGTGGAAACGTCTTCAGGGATCACTTTGAGGCCTTCTTTGATTTGTAAGAACTGCGCCAGCCCGTTGTTCCAAACGGTGTTATGCTGCAAGACACCTGTGTTGCTATAATCAATTGGGACAATCTTACCGCCGTTCACATAATAATGTTGGTCTTTTTTATAGAAAAGCAGTGCACAAATTGCACTCTCCACCCAATTGGGAATCTGTGTTCTGGCAAAGTCTTGCAAATGAGCAGGAAGTTCTAAATAAGCTTCTTCCTGAGACCAGGGCTCTTGTTTGAGTATTTGCAAAGCAGTCTCGATCTCTGATTTCTGCCGTGCTTCGTCGTGTATGTCCCGCTCCCTGAGTTGTTCAATAAGTAGTTCTTGCGCTCTGTATGCTGATAACTTTTTTAGATCCTCTGGCGTTAGCTTACGCAAAATTGTCTCTAAATGTGCGGTTGTATACTTTCTTAAGAAGGCTACCTGGTCCTCTATAAGTTCACTACAGCTATCTAGAGTTTGTCCTTCAGGAAGTATAACACCATCTGTAACATCTTTGAATTTTTCTGCTTTAATGAAATAACATTGACCGTCTATGGTACGCAAGCGGCTTGCTATTTGGTTAACCAGATTCCATGTGGCTCCCAAAACTATTTCTAGGTGATTCATAGCAGGAGTAAGGCTCGACAATTGCGTACTGTAGTTACGGTCATCAAACAGCATGCTATCTACCTCGTCTACCAAGACCACCCCAAAGCCACGATTGCCCCGGATATTGCGTCGGAAGAACTCTGTATTGATGATATCGGCTTGAAAAGATTCTGCGGTGCCATAGACAACATCTTGTTGGTAAATGGCGTGCCTGGCTTCATCATCCAAAGCATTCTTCTTACTGTTTTCAGCTACAGTGAGCCCTAGAGCTGTAAAAAAAGGCATTTGCTTCCTGACTTCAGGTATAGAGAGTTCTTCAGAAGTCGTGAGTACATCTACTTTCTGGCCACGCAAAGCATGCAGGGCAGCCAACATCGCTACAATGAGCGACTTACCCTCACCTGTATTGATCTGTGCTAGCCGGCCCTTGTCTTCGGGGGTGTTTAAGAGTGCAAGTACCGACAAGAGTTGCGTAGCTCGTGGAGAGAAGCCGTGGTGCAACTCTACCGCACGCTTTACGACGGCAAGGAGTTCACTTTGAGTGGGTGATGTATGTTGTTCTTTAGACCTGATTCTATGGCCCCATTCAGTGATGGTTGACGAGGACCAGGAGGCAATAGGTTCTTGATGATCAAGTACCAAAGAGTGACTTTGATAGGCCAACAGTACATCATCATAGCTATTCTGTAGTTTTTGTGTATCGCCCACAAAGAAAACGTCTAGAGCATTTTGGGACATGCGCTCTATAATCTCCTGTTCACTTAGTTCGTACGAATCATGGAACGTGGCTGCTACCACGTGCTGATGGGTAGTTTTCTCCCACTGACTGGCTGACTGCTCGGTAATGGATTTTAAAGCCTCTGCAAATATTTCTGTAGTGGCCCCATAATCACTTAACAACGCCAAAACCTCTCGTAACTGCAAGGCTTGTTCGTTGCGCTCTTGTAGTGTCATATCAGTCGCTTGCAAAGTGGTTAAGAGCGTATGAAACGCATCGTAAGCACCCAAATTATGCCGTAGCATGGCAGAAATCTGTTCATACAACACATCGGCTTGCTGATCAAACAACTTACTTATAGACGCTTTCAGGAGATCACAGGCAAGTGTATGGTGCAATACCACGCATGGATTTGCTACTCCCTCTGGCAGTACTGTATGAAATTTCTCTAACAGCAGATCATCCGTAATAGGGTATTTCTCTAAGAAAAGTAGACATTGCTTAAATGCTGAAGCGTCTTTTTCCGATGCAACAGCGAACAAAAAACTATCTGTGAGTGTCTTGTCCCAAGGTAAACGCACCAGTATATCACCTATTGCTGTGATATCTTCGGTCGGGCAGTGGTCCTGAAAAGCTGCCAACCGAGGTCGGATCCAGTGGTCTTTGAGTACGTAGTACCAATCAGGTGCTTCGTTATTGAGCAATTGCCTGGCTTTCTCGCCATCGGTGGGTAGCCACGCCATGAGATTACAGAGCGTAAAGAGATCGAGCCGGTGTGCTTGTTTCCTGGCACGTAGCAACCACAAAAGCTGATTCAAGAGCTTGTTCTGGGCAGGTCCTTCTTTATGCTGTACCAGACACCCAACGGCTTGCATAAATTGATCGTAGAGCAACATGTTGCTGCTCGCCAGTGCTTCTTGTACAATGTCTGAGAAGAGGGACTGACCCAGCCAGTCTTCAACGGCAGCGTTTTTCAATAGGTCCGTGTAGCAATGACCCTCGTCTTCCCAGTAGGCCAGCATCTCTTGCTGTACCTTAATGTTGGCCCGAAGAAAGCTCTGCTTTAAAAGTGGCACGATCGTGTCCTCAAAAACGATACGTTCTGTATCCGTGAAACTCTGTGACCATTCTTGTAAGCATTGAGAAAGGCGTACGTGGCACGAAAGCTTATCCTCGAGAGTTTTGCGTAGTACACATTCATTAAAATCCAAGTTGGTCGTGTATCGCTGTTGTTCAAGTAAGTGCATGACTTCCTTCCCTTTTTGAATTGATGCTTTCAGATGATCGGTACACAAAGAACATTTCCCCAACTGTATACAGATTTCGTTCACCGCCTGAACTAGAGGTGCAAGTGGACGGCTATCAAATGGGATTGCGATGGTCTTGGCAAATTGCTTTAAGATCTCAGAGCCTCCTCCACGCAATCCCAACACACCCACATAAACGACCCTGGGTGCCCAAGGGGCCTGATCCGTCTCTAAGACATGCACCCAATACTTGTGCTGACTGGGTACCTTGCTTGCCAGCTGACCAATAACACTTGAGAGCACACGGTCAGGTGCACAAATTACCGGCAGCACCTGCGAACGACCCCACACATCTTCCACATAGGCTAACCAGGAACCTGAAGTCTCCTGAAAACGCACCTGATGCCCTTGGGCAATGGCATAGGTCTGTTCAGACAAGCTACCAGGCGCCACGAAAGACATAGACAGAGGTTGCGAACGCTGAACGATAGGGTCGGCCTGAGGTGCTAGGTGCGCACGTGCGGGAATACCCGCAGCAGGTGCTGGAAGGTCTTTGCGCAACGCGTACTTGTCAATCGATTTACTCAGTACCATCTGCTCAGGCTTATTGGTCCGAGGTTCAGTAGATGTGTTAGACAGGGGTAAAGTGGGTGTAAGCGACAGTTTGATAGCAGAAGTAGGTTGCGGAGAGACTGGCACCACAGTGCTACGAACAGGCATGGGCTTTGTTGTGCTCAACTGATCACCATGCTGTTCCCGAGATGATACATTAGCTAACACCTCAGAGGGAGAAGTTGGGATTGCTAGTACGCTGGAAGACTTTTCCTTGCGATACTCATCAAAATTACCCGATTGGACACCAGGCTTGGGAGCTTCCTCGTTTAGTCTCTTAAAGTTGGGATTACCACAGCTTTGAAGCAGTATACTAAAAAGCAGTATGGTGGCTGTGAATCTTTGAAATTGCGTGTACATAACGTATGATTTCTAGTGTAAATTATCCCTCCAAAAGGACATTAACTGAGCGATATACTTTACTGACTGAACCATGGAGGCACTATAACTATGTGCCCCCTGGCTAGGCATTAATCTTAGGATTTCAATGGTAGGCACAGGCATACACAGCAGGCAGTAATTGAATACCAGCAGAAACAAAGACCACGACACCGCCAAAGCTGATCCTAGGCAACCACGGTTACTCTTAGGAATTGACAGACACGACCTTCTCATCATTGCTTGCTGAAGGTCGGTACTACGGCGTAGCCACATCGGATACACCTGATGATAATGACGGAACAGCAATTTCAACCTGGGTAACTTCTTGGTTTGAACTTGGTTGCACGTATATGGCCTCTAGATGGTCACACAACCAATTTTCCTGATCTTGTAC
>JALOLY010000038.1 GCA_025455725.1 Amoebophilaceae bacterium
TTAAAGAGGGAGCACAGGCTGGGCAGGAATTATCTCAAGAGGCGTGTCGGTGACACGAACCATGCCTTGTTAGCAGGCATGGGCTTCAACTTGATGCTGCTACTCAGAGAATGGGCAGGTAATTTTTGGGCCCTTTACGCGCTAAGACCGAGTGAACATCTGCACCGTGCGCAACATTTACAGCCCCTGGGATGTGTTCTTAAGATTCGACTACTTAGCCATTGTTAGGATTATTGCATACGCATCAACATAACAAAGAGTAAACAACGATGCGTTCTAGCAGAGCCTTACGCTGGTTGTCAGTGCTCCTCTACGATCTCAGCCCAACCCCATGAGGCCCGCTTTTGACAGCCTGTACGCTGCCCGGTCTAGGGACTTTAGCTGAAAGTGCCAACTAGGTTGTCTATTTATTCCGGCGTGTTCCAACACACTACTATAGCTCTTGTCCCCTTTGTTTCAATACTCTCCAACTTCTTTCCTTAAGCTCTTGAGCAGTTTCGCGCATGTGCAGTCTTTGGGACTGCGATACAAAAAACTGGAGTGTTTCCTTTGCTATGCGAATTTGACTTAGCTCATCTTTCCCTTCAATCGTGCGCATGTTGTGGAGACGATCGGCTAATTTTACGTACATGGCCCTATCGTCGCCATTTTCTAAGAGCATCATGATATTCTCTTCGGCTGAGAGCTTGACTTTATAACAGCTGTCTTGGTGACTCTCCAGGTGCGTTACCGTGTCTATAATATCCGCTGTTTCCTTACCAAAAACTGCTTCCACGTCTCCGAGCAGCATAGCCGTGTCTTCGACCATATCATGAAGCAGCGCAGCCAAGATGGTCGTTTCTTCCGGATTGTAATCAAGTACAATGTGCGCAACTTCAAGTGGGTGTAAATAAAAAGGTTCTCCCGTCTGACGTTTAAAAGGGCCATGGTACCATTTTATTAGTTCCAAAACAGACTTAACAAGCTCTATATCTGCCGTACTTTTTTGCTTTACCGCCTCTAGGAAGGCTTTTTCTTTTGCCTGAGCACCAGGATAGTGATCATCAGCGCGAATGGGTGCAGCGCCCAGTTCCATGTGAGGTTCATCTATATCCGCTGGTTTTATTTCTTGCAGCTGTAGTGGCAGTACGTAATAGAGTGCACTTGGTGTGACCTTCATATACCCGTAGTGGGCCCCCACAATACGCCTGTTTTCCAGCAACACCAACTCTTGTGCAGTTTCTGGAGAAGCCAACGTAGCCCCTTGTATAGAAGCGTTATAATAAGGCTTAATAGCGGGCAATTTGGGTTGTCTAGTGATGGTAAAACGTAGTGCAGGCACTTGCTTATAGTAGTCCAGCTTGACAGAAGGTAGCTTATATCGCAATTGAGTTTCTTCGATACCCAGCACAAGTGGCACAGTTTCGTTGTCTGTTTGCAACATAGTGATGCTACTGATGAGCAGGGCTTGTAGTCGTTTGGGATCGCACGAGATCACTTTCATCTGGTTTTCAGCATAGTATTGTATGGGCTGGTGCCTATGTTTGGTAACTAGGTGCACTTGTAGCGTATGGAGCAAATCTTGTACAGAAAGCCTTTGTATAGATAGGCGAAGAAAGCTGGTAGCTTTTGCTTCTAGACTACGTAATTGTAGCGTCATCGGGATGAGGACGGATTCAAATTGGGTGACGATTTCGGAGAGGGGCCAATCCTGCTGCCGGGCTTGTACACGCAGTTCTCTGATCATTTTACATAATTGTAAGAGATCTTGTACACCGGCGTGTCTGATAGTTTGTAAGATTTGTACTTTTTCTCGGAATGCTTCGAGGAGGTTGGTTTGGTTTTCTTGGTTGGTAACCATGAGTGCTTTGTTTTGCACAGCCAATGTATCAAAACGTTGTTGCTTACGTCTGGCAAAGAGGAGTCCGATCAGTGTGGCGAAGATACTTTGGTATACCAACAAATATCTTGTGCTGAAGTCTAGCCTTAGATTGATGGGCCCGATAGCAAGCTGATAAGCAACAAATCCAAGGACTACGCCCAAAACTGTGATGACAATGAACGAGAACCAGTCTACCAGCACAATTAGAAACATAATAGCCAGTGTTACATTGACAATCCACTCTGTATTCCCTCCTTCGAAGAGGAGAAGCACTGTAGTGACGAAGGGTAGACAGTACAGTAAACAAAAGCGGTAATAAGTAAGGAAGTACGGTATCCAGCGCTCTGGCCAATAAGCCTGCAGTAGTAGCCCTACACAAAGCAGTGCCCCAATACCTCTCACGGCTAGTAACCAGTTATAAGTAGCTGGTTCTGCATAACTATGCATGAAAAAGGGAATCATGTAGCTGAATGCTATGAAAAGGGCAAAAAGACTAGGGTTAGAGCCGTGCTCTTCTATGTTCTTCTGAGAATAAAAGAAAAATTTCTTGAGAGAAGGCAACAAATTAGACAATTTACTACGCGTGTTCCCTTGTGTAGGGGACGGCAGTTGACCCGTATATTGCTTGGTGGTTTGCCGCACCACTACGAAGCCCTTATATCGTAAGTAGTGTGTGCCAAAGAAGGATAATAAGTTTGTGGTGATAGCTATTGGCAAGGCCCACTGTTTGGTGAGATAGTATGGACTGAGGACAAACATGACAACCGTCGAAACGGATGATACTAAGAAAGAACGTGTATCCGTCTTAAGTCCCATCACTCCGGCGACAAGCGGTACAGTAAAAATCAGTGCGACAACTTCTGTGATAAAATTTAACCCTTTCCCTAAGTCTAAGCCGCCATCATATAAATCCTGGGGAAGTGCCTTGTAGTACATGGCTGTTGACAGCGCTGCGATGCCTAAGAGAAAGGTGATATACCTTGCTAATTGGAGTACGCCCACTTTCTTTTTGATTGCTGGGGGCATCACATCATGTGCCAACACCACGCCAGCGCTGTGCAAAAAAGAATCAGCAGTAGAAATAACCCCCGCGATTAAGCCGGTACAAACGATACCCCTTGCCCCTACGGGCAAGTAATTTTTGACAAGATAGACGAAGACATTACTGCCCCTTTGAGGCATGTGGACGTCAATGGTTTGATGTAAGACAATAGCACTCAACCCGATTAATGTCAGCAACACATAGAATACGCTCAAGAAGCTCATGCCTACGTAGTAACTGTCAACAAGTTGCTTTTTATCTTTTGCCATGAGCATGCGTTGCATGAAGGGGAAACTGAGAGGAAATGCAGGGAAGAGATCCCAAATACAATACACTACATAATCTTTAAGACTGGGGTGGCGCAATACGGCCCAAGTATGCTCGGGCACTTGACTCAGCAGGGCTTTGATGCCACCTACACGGTAGAGCACGATATAGGCAACCAGCGGAACGAAGACTAGGATAGCAATGAACTGCAGTACATCGGTAATAGCCACGGCCTTCATCCCCCCACGCGCAGCGTAGAACACTAAAAAAGTGCCTCCTAAGAAGACACTTAGATGTTGCGGTAAATCGAAAAATTCCCCTACGTAGCCTAACCATATGATTTGTAGCGTAACGATGGCAACGCTATAGCAAGCACCTAAAATACCTATGGCCCATCGTACCCTTGGCCCATACAACTTTCCCATGACCTCAGGTAGGGTCAAACAGTCTTGAAAGTGCTGTATTTTGGGTGCGATGTATCGGGCGATACATAAGTAAGTGATGATGTTACCACAGATGAGTAGGGAAAAAATAGGCAAAATACCATCCTCAAAAACATAGCCCACATACCCAATACCCTGTGCACCTGTGATATAAGTGGCCAGCATGGTCATCGTGAGCACGCCGGTGCCAAACCGCTTATTACCGATAGCGTACTCCCTGATATCCTTAATGCCACTCCCTGCCAGCAGACCAATCACCAGTGTGATCAGCAAAAAGGCGTAGACGATGAGGTGGTCTATACTCAGGATGGTAGCCATAATACTCCTTATCTTGTTCGAAGATCCTCCGCGCGCGCGTGGAGGGCCCATTGCAACGACGCTGCAGCCAGCGCTATGGATAACTTATCCAGTTGACCATGCCAGAGTCAGCTTAAACAATTTTTTAAGTCCTCAATGGTTTTCTTATCGTCAGTCATGATCATCAGCTTATCGCCTGCTTCAATGACCGTATCCCCACGAGGCATGAGGTAGCTTTTCTCTCTGCTAATCAGCACAATAAGCGAATTTTTTGGAAAACTTAGTGCTACAATCTTTTTACCAACAGCCGTTGAATCATGGGCTACCTCCAACTCTAGTAACTCACTCTTAACGTCTTCTGACAGGCTAATAGCCCTTACCTTCTTAGCAGGTAACTTATCTTCCAGGTTGAGCCATTTTGCTAGGGGGTGCAGTGTAGTACCTTGAAATAGAATGGAAGTGAGGACAATAAAGAAGACGATATGAAAAATAATGTCTGACTTATCAATACCTTCTAACAAAGGGTAAGTGGCAAATACAATAGGCACCGCTCCTCTAAGGCCCACCCAAGAGATAAATAGTTTTTGTGGACGACCGACTTTCTTAAAAAAGGCCAGTGATAAAAATACGCCTAGAGGACGGGCAATGAACATCAATGCCAAAGAAATTAAGATGCCAGTCCCAGCTACAGGAATAAGTTGCTTGGGAAAAACCAACAAACCTAAGACGATGAACATGGCCACTTGCATGAGCCAAGTGACCCCATCGTAGAATCGAATTAAACTCTTTTTGTGCAAGAAGTCTTGGCTACCTAGCATCAAGGCAGCAATGTAGACTGCCAAGAAGCCGCTACCGTGGATAAAATTGGTGGCAGAATAAGTAAACAGAATCATAGAGAGTGTTAGGCCCGGATACAATGATTCGTATGCAAGCTGTGCTTTGTTCACCACCCATACCATAGCTTTCCCTACTAAAAATCCTACCACGCTGCCTATGAACATCTCTTTGAAGAAGATGGAGATAGCAGCAGACAACTTGATCTCTCCACCGCTGCTGAGCAAACTTGTGAAGAACATCATTAAGAAAAATGCCATGACGTCATTACTGCCCGACTCCAATTCTAGTGTTGGAGCAAGATGATGCTTGAGATGCATATTCTTGGAGCGCAGGATAGAAAACACTGCTGCCGCATCGGTAGAAGAGATAATGGAGCCCACTAAGAGGCTCTCTACCAAGTTGAAGTCGGTGACCCAGTAAGTAAAGTAGCCAATGCCAAAGGCGGTTACCAGTACGCCTATAGTAGAAAGAAGAACGCCATGCCATACGATGGGCCGAATATGCTCGTACTCTGTATCAAGGCCACCTGAGAAAAGAATGAGTGTCAAGGTCACAGCGCCGAGTACCTTGGCCAGGGCAGCATTGTTAAAGCTAATGCCTCCTATGCCCTCAGATCCAGCTAACATGCCGATTGCCAAAAATATAAGCAGGGTAGGAATGCCCAATTTGGTCGATATCTTACTCGCTAGGATACTGACAAAAAGCAAGAACGAACCGACGATAAGGATAGCTTCAGCTGTAAAGTCCATTTTAAGTTGTGGGTTTAATCCCAACTAAAATAGCGAGTGCTAGCCATAAAAAGAAGGCTGGTTCACCCCACAGCCGTTGCTGAACCTCTATCTTTATCTCCCTAGTTCCTGCATATCATGATATCAGAGAGGACACTTCGCTACTTCCTACAAATAGCCTACCTGGGGACGCGCTATCATGGATGGCAACAGCAACAAAATGCCATAACAGTCCAGGGGGTGTTGCAGGCGTGCTTGTCTCAGATATTGCGGAGCAATGTGAAAGTAGTGGGAAGTAGCCGGACCGACGCGGGCGTACATGCGCGGCAACAATTTGTCCATCTAGACTTACCGTGTACCGTAGCAGCGGATTGCCTCCACTATCAACTCAATGCGGTCTTGCCGCCAGACATTGCCGTGGTAGCCATGCGATTGGTCAAGCCTACCGTACACGCTCGCTTTGATGCATTGGCTAGAACCTACGAGTACACTATCTTGCGGTGTAAGACGCCTTTTCAGTATGAGACAAGCTGTTTGTTGCGGGGGGAGTTGGACGTCCACAGGATGAACGAGGCAGCCGCGATCCTGTGTCGCAAGCAAGACTTTAAGGGCCTTTGTAAGGTACGCGTAGACGACGCACACTTCTTGTGTGACATCACGGAGGCGAGCTGGTCGGTTCAAGAGGAACGGCTGGTATTTCGCATCAAGGCCAATCGCTTCTTGAGGAGTATGGTTAGGGTAATTGTCAGTTTGTTACTTAAAATAGGCCAGGGAAAATTGAGCTTGTTGGCTTTTGAAGCGCTTATTGACCAAAAAGAGCGCAACTTGGCAGTTAGTTTGGTACCTGCTCGAGGACTCACGTTGACACAAGTGATATACCCAGAGGCCGTCTTCTTGTCCTAAGTGACACGCTGCTTGGAGTATTGCTCTTCCTCTTTTTTACTTTCTTTTGCCTGTGTCCAACAGGCCTGGCTCAAAGGACCCAAACATGAAAATCACCGATCTGAAGGTACTACAGAAGCTCAGTGTATTTGTAAAACCCTACAGCAATACGTTTTATCTGCTTGTTTGTCTTACGTTCTTATTGGGTGTGTTAGCGCCACTGCAGCCCTACCTCGTCCAGGTTGCCCTCGATCGTTACATCGTGTTGGGTCATTACAGGAAGTTGGGATGGGTGACTACCTTGCTTGTGTTTTTGTTGAGCATCCAGAGTGTGACTCAGTACTACCAGACCTACCTTTCTGATTGGCTCGGGCAGCACGTGGTTAGAGATATTCGTGTTCAGCTCTACGCTCATATCCTTCGGTTGCGTACCAGTTTTTTCAACAAAACCCCTATCGGTGAGTTAGTGACTAGAAATATTTCAGATACGGAAACCCTTGTGCATGTCTTTAGCGAAGGTATGGCAGCTTTGATCGGTGATCTTTTGCAGATGCTGCTTATGGTCGTTTTCATGTTTTACATCAATTGGCGGCTGGCCTTGATTAGTCTGGCAACTTTGCCCTTGATTTTTATCCTCACATACGTCTTTCAAGAGCGGGTCAAGCGCTCTTTGGGGGCGGTGAGAGATGCAGTTACTCAACTCAATGCCTTTGTGCAAGAGCGTATCATGGGGATGAGTATGGTACAAATCTTTGGTAGAGAGGCGCGTGAACTAGCACGATTTGAGGCATTGAATGCAACACACCGAAATGCTGGCATTAAATCTGTGCAGTATTATTCGCTCTACTTCCCGCTCCTCGGTATCGTCAACGCCGTGTCGATTAGCTTACTTGTTTGGTATGGTGCCAGGGGCGTTATAGATGGCATAGCCACTTTCGGTCAGCTTGTGGCTTTCTTGATGTACATCAACCTATTTTTTCGTCCATTGTACCTTATCGCAGATCGCTTTAATACGTTACAAATGGGTGTTGTGAACACAAATCGGATCGTCAAGCTCTTGGAAAATGGGGAACAAGTATCTAGCATCGGCACCTATACTCCACAGCACCTTCGGGGAGATATTGAATTTCAAAATGTGTGGTTTGCTTACGCAGATGAGGAATATGTTTTAAAGGACATTTCTTTTCGTGTAGAAGCCCGAAAATCTGTAGCCATTGTAGGGGCTACTGGAGCGGGTAAGTCTACGCTTATTAATCTACTAGTGCGCTTTTACGATGCACAAAAAGGAGTGATCAATATCGATGGCACCAATATCAGGGATTACGCACTGCATACCCTGCGCCAGCATGTAGGCATTGTATTACAAGATGTTTTCCTCTTTTCCGGAAGTATCTACGAAAATATCACCTTGGGTAGCCTTGATATTACCAGAGAACATGTGCTGGCAGCTACTCGGCTTATAGGGTTGCATGATTTTATCTTGCGGCTACCCGGTGGCTACGACTACAACGTCATGGAAAGGGGGATGGCTCTCTCTATGGGACAGCGGCAGTTATTGGTCTTCGCTCGTGTACTGGTTTATAATCCTTGTATTTTAATATTAGACGAGGCTACCGCCTCTATGGATACGGAGAATGAACGACTTATACAGCAGGCTACTACCACATTAATGCAGGAAAGAACTTGTTTCATCATAGCGCATCGCCTTGCTACCATTCGGCATGCTGATAAGATTTTAGTGCTGAAGCATGGGCAGATCGAAGAAGAAGGAACGCACGAGGCTTTATTGGCCCAAGGGGGCTATTACGCAACGCTATACCGGGGCACTTAGTTGACCCGCGACAATTTAACTCATGTCATCGTGGTTGCTAGTCCACCACGAAGTATCCATGGATCACACTAGTGAAGATAAGACCAATGACCCCATAGTTTCCCTACGTTTTTTGGCGAAAAGTGCTCTTACGATTTCCATACGGGTAGACAGTGCTTGCCCCAGGTGGCGACTATAGTACGCAAGCGACGGGATAGCTACAAGGCATGATAAGGTTGATAACCCCCAAAGATAGCTACCCCGCGCACACTAAGGAACCAAGAGCAAGTGCCTAAGGTCTCTGCAAACCAGCAACACCGATACGGAAGTCGTGAAAACCTTTGCCATAGTAGGCGATACCCAGCCCCCCAATAGAGAACACTCCAACAATAACCGGGTGTTTGCTGCCACTGTTTCTAGTCGTGTCTACCCAGTCTTGGCAGCGTGTATAGGTCCATGGATTATTTGTGTAGAGCCGATCGCCACTTTGGACGTAATATGATAAAATAGCAGTTGCCGTCTCTAGTGCACCGGCCATGACATAGGGGAGGCCCGTCTCTCATGCATGCATAGCGACCAACTCTTTTGGGTTGCATACGACTTACCTCGGCTATCAGGTAGCACGTCTCGCGTCATTAAAATCCAATGAGAATGAGATGGCGATTGATCCCCTAACTCTTTTTGGACATCACGATCGTAATAAGTTGTCCCTTAAGAAAGGTTAATATGTGTATTATACTAAGTTGAGGAGTATTTTCGGGGTTAATTTTCTTAAAAAGGG
>JALOLY010000004.1 GCA_025455725.1 Amoebophilaceae bacterium
GGCATTAAGCTTCGGCAAAGCTATCGATTTGTCGTACAGCGCCTAGTCTATGCCCAACGTTATGCCCACCTCTCGAGGCATGCTCAGCAAGCCAGGCGATCTTTGAAGAAACTTCGAACCCTAGCAGGTCGCCAAGTGCGCGATCTCAGTAGGCAGTTGATCAAGTTGGGTAAATTGGAGCCCTATGCCCCTATGCTAGCCATTATGGCGCGTATAGTGAGCCAACAACATTATCAATGTACGAATGATGGGCTGGGCTGCGTTCAAGCGGGTGAAAGCATCGATACGATCGAACGAGAAAGTGTAGGCGCGTACAGTTTCAAGTCTAATTTTTACGCGTGGCCACGTCCACAATTGTCTTTCTTCTTTGTAGGTCTATCAAAATAGCCTTATTTGGATTGGGTACTTATTAATTTCTTTGTATACTGTTGCATCGTATAACAATTAATCATCTAAAATCCGTAATCTATGACACTGCCCCCCCAAACCGTAGACATCCTCATTTTTGTGGTGTTCTTTCTCCTGAACGTTATTGTAGGATATAGATACAGAGGTAAAAGTCAGTCCTTCAAGGAATATGCCATAGGCGACAAGAAATTCTCTACCGCTACACTCACCGCCACTATCGTGGCTACCTGGATGTCTGGTAGTATCTTATTCATCGGAATCGAACAAACTTATAGTCGGGGACTATATTTCGTCTTGGCGGCAACCATTGGAGGAGGGATAGGCATGCTGCTTGTGGGACGTGTGGTAGGGCCACGTATGGGTAGGTTTCTGAATAATGTCTCTCTTCCAGATACCTTGGGCACACTGTATGGAAAATCCGTACAGCTTATTGCGGGAATTAGCTGTGTGATACTGTCTATAGGCTACATAGCCGTACAGTTTCAAATCATCTCTAGGATCTTATCGATCTTGTCCAATTACGACAGTCCGATCATTGTGATAATCGCTGCCGCAATCATCACACTCTATTCACTTTCTGGCGGAGTCAAGGCAGTCACTTTCACAGATATCCTCCAATTCTTCACCTTTGGTACACTTTTACCAATATTGGCGTTGGTAATCTGGAATAATCTGAAGGATCCTCATCAAGTAGTGCATATGTTTCAGACTAGCCCTATTTTCAGCCTTAAGGAGGTTGTGGGGTGGTCGCCCGAGTTTATGGGAACGCTCATGCTGATGACTTATTTTGCGATTCCGGAGCTTGCCCCGGAGCTTTTTCAGCGCATGGTGATGGCACAAGACACCGTGCAACTGAAGCGATCGATAAGCTATGCAACTGTGATAGGCCTATCGGTCCTACTGTGCATCATGTGGATAGCCGTCCTACTATTGGTAGACCGGCCAGGGCTTGAGCCTAACAAGGTGGTTCAATACATGGTCGATGCGCACGTCTACACAGGGCTCAGGGGATTTTTGGGGGTAGGCGTTCTAGCCCTAGCTATGTCCACGGCAGATTCTACCATTAACTCCACGGCGGTCATCATTGCCAACGACATTTTGCCTCCGCTCAAACTTCAAAAAGAAGGTTCTCTGAAAACGGCCAAGTTTGCCACTCTGTTCTTAGGCGTTTTTTCCGTACTCTTAGCACTCTACGTAAAGGGGTTATTAAATATTATCTTGTTTTCTGCTTGCTTTTATTCGCCCATCGTCATTGTTCCCATGCTACTTGCTGTTTTTGGTTTTCAAACCAGCAGGAGAGTGGTGCTCACGGCTATGGGGGCGGGTGCTGTTACTGTGGGTACCCTTTTGCTTACTTTCAAAAGCGTCAACAGCTTCTTCCCAGGCATGTTGGCCAATCTAATCACCATGCTTGGTGCACATTACCTACTTGGTGAGGAAGGCGGATGGGGCCATAACCCTATACAGAAAGAAAGTAGCGACGAAAAACTAATGAAACGCCTGCTAAAGCCGAAGTGGACAGATACAAAACAAACTTTTAGGCTCTATAACTATCTGACTCGCACTTTACCCACCGAGGACTACTTCTATAGTTTATTTGGGTTCTATGTCTTCACGGCTACTTATGCCTCGTTTTACCTACTTCCTCATGAGGTCGTAGCGCAGTTTCCGGGCCTCTACAAGACTATGCAATACTCCGTGATGCTGCTATTCACTACTTTTTTGGCTTTCCCGATCTGGCCCGGCATAATGAAAGAAAAACGCTTTCTAACGTGGTTTTGGCCTTTTTGTGCTTTTTACGCTCTTTTTTTGGTAGGGGGGGCACTCGTATTGCTCAGTGGTTTTGCTACATCGCAGATCCTGATCTTCATGCTTAACTTTATCATGGCAGTGTTGTTGCTCCACTGGCCCGTAGCTGTGGCGGCGGCGGCGGGTGGCATTGTGCTCGTTGTTTTATTTTTTAGCCTATGCACCGATTTGACAAGTACGCTGGGTGATTTGGGTACGCTACAATTCAAACTAGCTTACGGGCTCTTGTTGTTAAGTAGTTTTCTCATTGCGCTGTTCAAACACAAACAAACCCTTGATTTGCTATCGCGTCACAACAAGGAGCTCTCTAGCGAGCGCAAAGTAACACAGCAAGAACTGGTCAAAGCGCTGGCGCATGGGGCACGTTTTTTCTCTGAACTAACAGCGGCAGGTACCGACGTCCTGGAAGCGGTAAGTAAGAAGGTGGAGACTTTCGCACAGCAAGCCTTGGCCGTGACCACTCCAAAACAGCTTGCTGCGGTTAGACATACCCTAGAGGAAGTGCATCTAACCCTCAAGGACGCCATGGTGTACCTACAGAATGTTATATACCGCGTGCATGGCCACCTGAGACTTGAGGTAAAAACGGTAAGTATTGAAGACTTACTTGCGAGGGCGACAAACGTCTTTAAGGTGCAAAACACTCAAAAACAGTTGCAGCCACGCATCAACAATACTACTAGTATACAAGCACTGCAGTGTGACCCTAAACGGATACAACAACTACTTGTCAATGCTTGGCTGTACGCGCAACAGGAACATGGTCCCGAAAAACCTGTGTTTTTAAGTATCCAAGAAACAACACTGGGTTATCCAATCCCTTCCGTCAAAGACTACATTAAAGAGACCTCCGCACTCTGTATAACCGTCGGCAATGTGCGCACATTGCCACAGCCCAAAAAATTGTACATGGGTGCCGTAGGTAACACTCCCTTGAGAGTTCCTCAATCTATGGAAGCCCTACCTCTCTTGGATAACCAACAGATTGTGGATGCCCACTACGGAGCGGTAGAGTTCACCAAAATAGACGAAAAGACACTCACGCAAGTTTACGTGATTCCCGTTCACTTACGTGAGATAAGACCCAGTATGATGGATCTCCCACAAATGGAGGCAGGCAATAGGGAAGAAAAAACTTCCAGAGCGGTACTACCAGAAGAAGCCGCACTATTGAAAAAGTTGTACAAAGAGACCCCCGTTGATATGGAATTGGCAAAGAAAGCCATTATGTACATCAAAAAGTACCACGGTTATATGAAACGGAAATCGGGTGAACCATTCTATCTACACCCCATAGCAGCCACAGAAATATTGCTGGCCTATACCCAAGACCAAGCGGCTATCCTAGCCACGTTGCTCCATGATACTGTAGAAGATACACCGCTGACCCTGGCAGAGATAGGTGTAATTTTTGGTCCTGAAGTAGCAGCCATTGTTAATAAAGTAACACATCTAGATGGCCAGTTTCGTCGGATCAGGATGGATCCCCATGAAAATGTTCGGCAACTTCTTGAGGAAACAGACGTACGCGTACTACAAGTGAAGCTGGCAGACCGTTTGCATAATATGCGTACCATACAAGGCCATCCCCAGATAGCCAAGCAGAAAAAAATAGCTGAGGAGACGTTACATTTCTTTGTACCTATTGCTAGGTATTTAGGTCTTCAACAAATTGAAGAGGAGTTACAAGAGCGCATTACCGTGGTAATGAAAAAACGGTAAAAGAGTAATTTACTAAGTGTGCTGCGTGATAACGGGGTTGCTATAGCCCGTAGATTCGTGAACTGTCTTTGGTTATCTTTATCGCTGGGCTTAAACCAATGGCATGATATCACGGGACCACGTCTTATTCAATCTCATAGAGAGAGAAAGACGACGACAGGAACAAGGATTAGAGTTGATCGCTTCTGAAAATTTTGTCTCTCCACAGGTGCTGGAAGCAGCCGGTAGTGTGCTGACCAATAAATACGCGGAGGGCTTACCTAGTAAGCGGTACTATGGTGGATGTGGAGTCGTTGATGAGATAGAGACGCTGGCCATCGATCGAGCAAAGAAGCTATTCCACGCAGCTTGGGTCAATGTGCAGCCTCATTCTGGAACACAGGCCAATGCTGCGGTGATGATGGCAGTCCTCAAACCAGGCGATAAAATCTTGGGTTTCGACTTAGCACACGGAGGCCACTTGACACATGGATCGCCTGTGAACTTCTCTGGAAAATTGTATCGCGCTTCTTTCTATGGCGTCAACAGGGAAACGGGTCTTATTGACTGGGAGGAAGTGGCTGCTATTGCTGAACGAGAAAAGCCGCAGCTCCTCATTGGCGGTGCTTCGGCCTATAGCCGTGACTGGGACTATGCAAAACTGCGTAGTATTGCGGACCATGTGGGGGCATTCTTGATGGCAGACATTGCCCATCCTGCCGGGCTCATTGCACGAAAACTATTGAATGATCCTTTGCCACACTGTCATTTCGTGACTACCACCACTCACAAAACCTTGCGTGGTCCTAGAGGCGGTATGATTTTGATGGGACAGGACTTTGAACATACATTGAAAGCCAAAACAACTCAAGAAATACGTAAGAAGATGTCTACCATTTTAGACAATAGCGTGTTTCCTGGTACACAAGGAGGACCACTAGCACATAACATCGCTGCTAAAGCTGTTGCTTTTCAGGAAGCACTGAGCGACACGTACTTTGAGTATGTGATACAAGTGCGAAAAAATGCACGCCAGATGGCACAGTCACTTGTAGACAGAGGTTATGAGGTAATATCGGGAGGAACTGATAATCATCTTTTACTTATTGACTTGCGCAATAAAGGAATTACAGGCAAGCAGGCAGAGGAAGGATTAGAACAAGCTGACATTGCCACTAACAAAAATATGATTCCTTTTGATACAAAATCGCCTCTGCTTACGTCTGGTATACGTCTGGGTACACCAGCTGTTACCACTAGAGGTATGAAAGAAAAAGACATGGCACGTATCGTCTCCCTGATCGACGTAGTACTCACAAATCTTACAAATCAGCGACTACTTAACACTGTGAAGAAAGAGGTGAATACTTGGATGCAAGATCTTCCCTTTCCTATGTGAAGAAGCAGCCTAGTTGCGTCATCGGAGTCTTTACTACACTTGACCATCTCCTTATTGTCTGGCTTAATTGACGTTTTCTTAGACGTTGCATACGCTCCGTAGAAAGCAATTGACTTAGGCCACTTGATAGTTTTATTGTATTAAACTTTGCATACGTTTATAGGCGTTATAATAAGCATGGGCTCCATATTATGATTACTTACTGCTTAGGGCTTAAAAATCTCACCTTAGACCAAGGTACACCGATATAGTACAGCAGGTCGTCATACTTCTTGGGTACTTATATGCTAAACGGTTTTCGACTCCAAAAATCCTATTTGTAGAAACCCCAAAAACCAATCCCTAGTAAACACCAATACATACCTGTACTCCTAACCGTTATCATGATGGGTTGTGGATACATGTGTGGATAAGTGTACATTACATCTAGCTTTAGCTAGGTAGTAGATTGTGCCAGTAAAACCCGCTACATAGTCAACAATCTCTTATACAGTTATCCACAAATTGCCATGAAGAAAAAAAAATTCTTCAAAAACTTGCTGTTCACATATACACTTAACTAGTCAATGAGTTGGGAAATACAATGCATAAGCTGTGTATAACTTAAAGCATACGATTGATTTATCCACAAACCACTTACTCAACTTTTTTCTTTTATTGTTTTCAACAAATTCACTCCCTAGTAAGAATAATACTTTTTAATTAAAATACTATATATATCGATTATAGTAGTGTGCAAAGGCCGAGTACATCCGGTGCTTTTCTTCTACATAGGAAAGGTTCTTTCATGTTCCCGTTATTAAAAACAAAAATTGAGTATCTGCAAGGTGTTGGGCCTAGTAAAGCGCTGCTACTTCAACAGGAACTACGACTACATACCTTCGAAGATTTGGTTCAATACTACCCGTTTCGTTATAAGGACCGAAGCCAGCTCTATACAATAAGCCAATTGAAGAGTAGCATGGACTATGTGCAACTCAGAGGGACCATTAGCCATGTACAGACAGTACGTACAGAAAAAAAGAGGCTAATAGCTCGTTTTAAGGATGAAACAGGAGAGGTGACCTTAGTCTGGTTTAAGGGTTTGCAGTGGATACTGAAAAAAATAAGACCGAGTACTCTGTACACGTTATTTGGTAAGCCTGCTGTTTACGGGGAACACATCAGTTTTATCCACCCAGAACTGGAAATCTTTGTTCTTAATCGAGACGATAATTACTGTTTGTTTCCAGTATATCTTACTACCGAGAAGCTCAAATCCAAGCATGTAGATAGTAATTTCCTGGCTAAATTGCAGCGCAATACCTTGACAAAAGCTATCGATCATATCCCAGAAACGTTGCCTGATCAGTTACGACAACAGTACAAGTTGATGGATAGATCGTCTGCACTACTGAATATTCATTTTCCTAAAAATCATGCCCTCTTGTCGCAAGCACGGCGTCGACTGAAGTTTGAGGAACTGTTTTATTTACAACTTCAGCTTTTGCAACTCAAACAAGTGCGGATGAAAAAGCGACAAGGAAAAATATTTCGTGCTGTGCATCTATTACAAAGTTTTTATGCCAGTGGTTTGCCGTTTACCTTGACAGGGGCTCAGAAAAGAGTTGTCAGGGAGATCTACCAAGACTTGCGATCGGGCTACCAGATGAACCGATTAGTACAAGGTGATGTAGGTAGTGGTAAGACAATGGTGGCATTTTTGAGCATGTTGATTTGTATTGGAAGTGGAGCGCAAGTGGCTATGATGGCGCCAACTGAATTATTGGCAGAACAACATTATCAGAGTTTACAGGCATTTGCTGAGTCTATGCATATTACAATCGCTCTTCTCACAGGCGATACTAAGAAAAAAAAACGAAACGAAATTTTAGATGCTCTACAAACAGGTACACTACAGATTGTAGTGGGTACACACGCTTTACTCAATGCTGCTGTAAAATTCAAAGAATTAGGGCTAGCTGTTATTGACGAGCAACATCGTTTTGGTGTAATGCAAAGGGCCCAACTGTGGACCAAAATGTCCGCTTACTTCCCACATGTGTTGGTCATGACTGCCACGCCAATTCCTCGTACTCTAGCCATGACTTTTTATGGTGATTTAGATGTTTCTACCATTGATGAAATGCCGACTGGCAGAAGGCCTATTAAAACGGTACACTACTATGATGCACAAAGGCTAAAAGTATTTCAGTTCCTTAAGAAACAAATGGCCGCTGCTAGGCAAGTCTATATTGTGTATCCTTTGATTGAGGCATCTGAGACATTGGATTATAAAAATCTGATAGACGGATATGAAAATATTTGTCGTGCTTTTCCTGAGGTGCCCATTGGTATGATCCACGGTCAGATGCGTGCAGCGGACAAAGCATACGAGATGCAACGTTTTGTAAAGGGAGAAACCTTGCTCATGGTATCTACTACCGTCATAGAAGTAGGTGTGGACGTGCCTAATGCTACTGTCATAGTGATTGAAAACGCAGAACGCTTTGGACTGTCTCAGTTACACCAATTGCGTGGTAGAGTAGGCAGGGGCAATCTACAGGCCTATTGCATTTTGATGACAGGAGATCAACTCAATAGTAAAAGTAGGGAACGCATTCAGACTATGGTACGTACCAATGACGGATTCGAGATTGCAGATGTAGACCTACGATTGCGCGGCCCTGGAGATTTGTTGGGAGTACAGCAGAGTGGCATACTAGAATTTAAGATTGCAGATCTAGCTCAAGATGAGAAAATTTTACAAGCAGCTCGGATAATGGCGCAGCAGCTCATGCAAGAAGATGCTGCGCTGTTGCAGCCCCATAATTCTCCCATTAGAGCACAATTAGAGTGTATCCGTAGCCATAAGATGCATTGGAGCAGCATAAGCTGATCTTTTGCTTGTCGTGACATATGTTTCCACGGGTGCTAGCCGCATCACGGTTAGATGAAATTTTTACCACCTTCCAGCATGCTCACTTCGGGGAGGAGGGTGTTTCCTTCCCGTTCCTTCTTAGCAGTCCTTGTCTTTTCCAGGAATATCAACTCATCTCTCAGTCTCGCTGCCTCAATAAAATCCAATGCTCGGGCTGCTGCTTCCATCTTCTTCTGGGTTACGTGGATGTGTTGCTCCAGTTGGTCTTGGCTCATGTAAGCTACCACAGGGTCGGCTGCTATATTTAAAGTCTCTGCCGATACGTGGTACTTTTGTAGTTTTTTATGACCCATCATGTTAGGTTGCTCTAGGATAGCTGCCTTGGATCTGTGTACTGATTGAGGTATAATCTTATGTGCCTCATTGTGAGCCATCTGTCGGCTTCTACGCCGATTGGTTTCTTGGATAGCTGTTTCCATGGATTGCGTTACGGTATCGGCATACATAATAACCTGTCCACGTACATTCCTGGCTGCACGTCCTATAGTTTGTATCAATGATCGAACATTGCGCAGAAAGCCTTCTTTGTCTGCGTCTAGGATAGCTACGAGCGATACCTCGGGTAAGTCTAACCCCTCTCGGAGCAAGTTGACACCTACCAAGACATCAAATACACCCAATTGCAATTCTCGTAATATTTCTACACGGTCTAGGGTTTTCACATCCGAATGAATGTAACGGCATTTGATGCCGGTGCGTTCTAAATATTTGGTTAGCTCTTCTGCCATCCTTTTAGTCAGGGTGGTAACAAGCACACGTTCTTGCCGTTGAATACGTTGATGAATTTCTTCCAGTAGATCATCAATTTGATGGATGCTGGGTCTAACGTCGATTTTAGGATCTAATAAGCCTGTCGGTCGAATGATTTGCTCGACTACTAAGCCCTCAGACTGCTGGAGCTCATAGTCTGCAGGCGTGGCGCTTACAAAAATCACCTGATTGATGAGTGATTCGAACTCATCAAAACTGAGCGGGCGATTGTCAATGGCTGCAGGAAGCCGAAAAGCATGGTCTACCAGGTTCACCTTGCGAGCTCGGTCACCGCCCCACATAGCCCGAATCTGAGGTATAGTCACATGACTTTCATCAATCACCATGAGATAATCCTTAGGAAAATAGTCCAAAAGACAAAAGGGCCGAGATCCTGGTGGACGTCGGTCAAAGTAACGTGAATAATTTTCTACGCCTGAACAATAGCCCAGTTCTCGCAGCATCTCGAGGTCTAGTTCTGTCCGCTCTTTGATTCGTCTGGCTTCTTCAAACCGTTGTTGGGCCTCAAAAAATTGAATTTGAGCTACCAAGTCTACTTGTATTTCTTGTATAGCTTGTTCAAGAACATCCTTACTGGTAACAAAAAGGTTGGCTGGAAATATAACTACATGTTGTTCCTCAGAGAGTTTAGCACCTGTGACGGGGTCAATACTGTGGATTGCTTCTATTTCATCACCCCAAAAGAAAAAACGATAAGCATAGTCTGCGTAAGCCAAGAAAATATCTACGGTATCCCCTGTAACTCTAAAGTTACCCCTTTCAAAAGCCTTGTCAGTTCTACTATAGAGCATGTCTACAAATGAAAATAGCAGCTGGTTGCGTGTTATTTGTGCCCCTACTTGAATATGGGTGACATTCTTGCCAAACTCTTCTGGGTTGCCAATACCATAGATACACGACACAGAGGCTACGATAATGACGTCTCTTCGACCCGTCAGTAGCGAAGCAGTGGCCCGTAAGCGTAGTTTTTCTAATTCTTGGTTGATGGATAAGTCTTTTTCTATATACACATTAGTGGTCGGCATATAGGCTTCCGGTTGGTAGTAATCGTAGTAAGACACAAAATACTCTACCGCATTTTCTGGAAAGAACTGCTTGAGCTCCCCATACAGCTGGGCAGCCAGCGTCTTGTTGTGGCTGATGACTAGGGTAGGGCGGTTAAGTGTTTGGATAACATTAGCTATAGTAAAAGTCTTACCCGATCCCGTTACACCCAATAAAGTTTGGGCTGAATCGCCGCGTTGAACCCCTTCAGAAAGTTGATGAATGGCTTTGGGCTGGTCGCCCGCAGCCTGGTAAGGAGCAACAAGTTTAAAGTGCATAAGTTTACCTTGAAAGTGATTGAGAGTGTAATAACTTGAGTTGGCCCTCTTCTAGACGATAGATGTACTCAAAATACCGTGCAAGTGAGTGACAATGAGTTACTAAAATGACAGTAGGTACGGTTGCTAGTACGTGTTGCAACGACACTTGGGCGCCGATTTCATCCAAGGCACTCAACGTCTCATCCAGAATTAAAACGGCTGGTTGATAACTCAGGCAGCGGGCCAGCAAAATGCGCTGCTTTTCTCCACTGCTCAGCTGTTGCCCTGTGGGATAGTGCAGGCGCTCTTTAAGGTAGCCTAAAGGCACCTCTTGCATTTTGTCTAGCGTTAAATTGCTAGCAATAGTACCACTGATTAAGGACGCTTCTTGGTCCACAAAATGCACGTACCGGCCAATGGTGGCAAGTGATAGTTGCTGAAAAGATTTCCCCCATAACAATATTTCTCCTTTTTGGGGCTGATAAATACCAGCGAGTAGGTGACAAAGTGTACTCTTCCCCGTGCCTGATGAGCCTATAATAGCTATCTTATTACCCTGGTAAATGTCTAAAGAAAGTCCCTGTAGAATGGTAGTACCTTGCCCTCGATAAGCAAAAGATACGTTACATACTTGAAGGAGAGGAGTAGCAGATGTAGGTTGAGGCAGTTCCAAAGATGTATCAGCGGTGTGCTCCGGTAGGGCCAGTAGCTCTAGCACTTTTTGTAGGTCTACAACACTACTGAGTAATCTTCGGAGCTGACTTGTGATGTTGGCCACCTGTTTGTGAATAGACGAGGTGTATCGTTCGATTATTATAAAGTCTTCCCAAGAAAGTGCCCCCGCTCGTAGCAAAAACACGAGGTGTACAATAAGTCCACCCCTGACAATGGAAAACCAAGTGACTTGCGCGAGTGGTATCTTGTATCGCAGTAGGTTATTGCGCAGCCAGCCTTGTTCTTCTGCATCAAATAATACTGATAGTCGTGTTCTTTCCTCTGCTAAATGAAATCTGTAGAATTTAGTATTGCGTAAGCTATCGGTCATAGCGGTGTGTACTTGGTCCGTGGTTTCCCAGCATTGGCGGCGTAACTTTAGGAAGTTGCGCATGCCGAAATACACGTAACCATAGACAAGTACTACTAGTGGTGAGAAATACCACGTACTGTGGTGCACGTGGAGCATGGCTATCGAAAATACGCCAATATTGAATAAGGCTGGGAAGATATTAACGAAGGATATGTCCATAAAGCTTTGAACGCTTTGCGCTACGCGTGTGCTAGCACTGAGTATTTCCGTGACGCCATATGCCTCCCAGGACTGCAGTGGCACCTGGTGCAGCTTCATGACAACACGCATGCGGATGTTGCGAATGGCTCGGTTGATGACCGGGAAAAAGACAATAGCGCGTAGATGGCCAAGTGTCCCGTGAGCATACCAACAGAGTAGCAATAAGGCGATGCGTAGGAGTATAGGCGCGGTGCCTAGCTCTTGGTAGTGCTTGAGCAAATGACCAAATAGCCAAGGTGCGGCTGTTTGTGCCAGTGTGTTAAGTAAAACAATGCCTAGGGTGCTCATGGTTGCTAGGCAGACGGCTCTGCTCTCCCACAAGAATGGGAATACCAGGAAAAAAGCTTGTCGAAACAATTTATGCATATGGTGGACCCCTTAGGTTGTCGTGCGTAGTCTAAAATTAGTGTTTTTGATTGGGGACGGGGGTACTGCTTCTCGTTTACCACACAAAAAATAACTTTCGTGGCTATCCAGTTGGCCTTCTCTTTGTCAGCAAAGCGTCTCCTATCCCAAGGTGTGCTATGGTCTGAATGAGTCTATTGGTGGAATAATCACTCCAATACGCCTCCGAGTCATAAGACTTCCGGATACTTTTTGAATCCTTAAAATCCTTTCAACGGTGAGGTGGTTCTTGGGGTGTAACCTGAAAATACCTACGTTGCAGGTACCCCGATTATTTTCTCTCGACTTATATAAATAGACAGTTATCCTAACGAGCGAATGCCAGCAATTCTTTGTCGAGTGTACTCCGTAACATATGTACCGGACATTTTCACGAGGAATTTCATACGAGATAATGGTGCATATGCTCCGCTGCATCATGTAGCGGAGCAAGGAGATCTGGAAGTCGTTAAAGAGTTGATTGATCAAATAAGAATTCCTGTAGACGTACCATGGGTACGTGGCAAAGACCCCACTGCATTTGGCTGTGTTATGAGAGATACATTAGCTCTGGTGGAGTTTCTGACAACATAGAGGTACACGTGTATGTACTGTGGTGATAATCTTGCAGTACATACCCTACCCTATGCTGTTGCGAGTCTGCAGCGTGTTGCAGCGCTTGCATATCAGATAGGATAAAAGAACGTCTTGGCACGAAAAACTTACAAGCGGCTGTCGCCGCCCACGCAAAACATACTAGTTGCATACAATGCCCAATGCTTAGATGGTAAAGAGTTGCTCAGTCAAAACCAATTGTGAGCATACTCGGGCGTTGCTTAAGGTATGAGGTGCAATACAAGAGCATCCATAGTTCCATCGAAGAAATTCTAGAGTGCGATTTGGGAACAGCCATTCCTTGTGTCAACTCTAGTAGCGACCGCTATGTGCTATATCCTTTATCCTCTTTAAAACTTATTTAATCCTTGAATGTTATTAACTCTTGCTAGCTATGTGTATTCTCTCTTGTCTTTGGGTGATTATGGTGCTTATAAGACAGTGGTGCAGGTATGAAACATCTACGCCGGTGTAGGCGAGGAAGTGAAGGTACCTAGGAATATACACAAGTTGATCACACTTTGATCCCTGAATATGATGCGCCAGCATAAAATTTTTGGTCCCAGACTTGAGTTGCGCAGTCTAATGTCCTTGTCGTGAGGGATACATGCAACGAAAAGCAATGAAAATGACTCAACACCACCAATCCCTTCGTTTCTTAGAGGAATGCATGTACGATAGGATTTTCTATCAAATCCGTATCTTCGCTTACTAAGTACTTTATTTGATTGAATGAAACTAGAAGCCGTGGAATTTAACAACACTCCCCAAAGCCTACGGAATTTCCAATCTGTTTTTGATAGCATGGTCCCAGGAGATCATGAACAGGTTGTTTATTGCTACGACAAAGTCACTGGCCTCAAGGCCATCATTGCCATTCACAACACGGTTCTCGGCCCTGCCCTGGGGGGCACGCGTATTTGGAACTATGCTCACGACAGGGACGCGCTAATTGACGTGCTGAGACTCTCAAAGGGCATGACTTACAAAGCAGCCTTAGCAAACCTGAAACTAGGTGGTGGCAAAGCAGTGATTGTAGGCGATGTCCACCAAATCAAAACTGAAGCATTGTTGCGAAGATATGGTCAGTTTGTTGATACGTTACATGGCAGGTATATCACTGGGCCTGATGTGAATACCAACATGCATGACATGGTAGTCATTGCCCGGGAGACTCAATACGTACAGTCTTTGCCCGGTGCACAGGGTGGAAATGACGACCCGTCTCCTTTCACGGCATATGGCACCTATTTGGGGATTAAAGCAGCTGTGAAGAAAGTGTATGGTACGGATCACCTGCAAGGTAAAAAAATTGGTGTGGAGGGCGTAGGTAAAGTAGGTGCGTATCTGGTAGCGCACTTGTGTAAAGAAGAGGCTCAAGTTTATGTCACTGATGTAGTACCAGAGCGGTTAAGCGCTATCGCTCGAGCCCACCGGGTGTACATTGTACAGCCTGATACGTTTTATGATGTGCCTATGGATGTGTATGCTCCTTGTGCTTTGGGTGCCACAATCAATGATGCTACCATTGCTCGGCTTCATTGCAAGATTGTTGCAGGTGCTGCCAACAACCAGTTGGAAGAAGAGCAACGTCACAGTCGTGTATTATTTGACCAAGGGATTGTGTACGTCCCTGATTTTTTGATTAATGCCGGGGGGCTTATCAACATTCACACCGATCTCTACCACACCTATAGTCGTGAGCTGGCTTACCAGCATACTGAGGCTATTTACGATACTTGCCTGGGCGTGCTTAACCGGTCAGAAAAAGAAAAAATTCCCCCATTGGTGGTTGCTGAGCAGCTAGCCGAAGAAAGGATCTGTAGCGTTCAAAGCGCTCTTCGTCGTGCTTAGGTATTGCTCGATACATTTAATCTTCATCCGTAACTGTACATCGTTGTAGCATTGTCTTGACAGAGCCCCCGTTACTTAACCGCAGATTTATACGCCTTCAGGCAGTGCAGCGTCTTTATGCGTTCTACGTATGCAAAAAGGCCAACCATGCTTGGGCACTGGATCAAATACGTGACTATTTCGTACCTGATGTATTTGCTGATCCACCAATAGCCAAGGATCAGTTAGACCAAGAAGCTCAGCGAGCCATGGCTATGTTTGTGAATTCTATAAAGTCCCTCTCCCCTTTTTATACTTCCCTTGACCTGCCCAGCAGCCGTGTTGGTAAAGTGGTAGCACACGTGCTTGCTAGTTATCAACATGAATTGGCTAAAGATGTTCGTAGGCTTGAGGAAGGGTTACAGGAAGCAGTGACAAAGATTAATCAAGCTTGCATACGCATCTGGCAATTGCTTGTTGAATGGGCGCATATTGCCAACAAACAACTGGAAAGGCCTGAATCGAACCAGCAGTATACTCCGCACGTATCGATGTGGCTATCTCACAGTTACGTACTGCAGCACTTGCAAAGTGATGTAGAACTAACCAAGTTGGTACGACAAGAATCCGTTGGATGGGGAGAGCACCTGCCTTTGGTAGTGAGCTGGTATGATCAGCTTGTAAAGAAAGGGATGGCCGTGCAATGCCGGCTTGCGCACCCAATAACCCCGGCCCAGGATCAGCAACTTTTGAGAACGCTTCTTGAGAATATTATCCTGGGTGAGGAGACCATTCAATCTTTTTTCAGTGACCTAGATCTGCAATGGTCAACCCACAAGCGCATTGTCAAGAGAGTAGTGCGTCAAGGCTTGTTGCAATGCGTAAAAGGTTCAACGAAAGGCTGTGGTTCGAGTCTACCTGATCTATCTGCTTGTTGGGAGCAAGAGAGGTATTTTTATACTGATCTGGTACGCAAAACGCTTCAAAAGGATGAGGAATTAGAGGGCCTCATTGCAGAAAAATCAGAAAATTGGGCACTCGATCGTATCATGTTGTTGGACAAGACCATCATCAAGCTTGCCCTATGTGAGATGGTACACTTTCCTCACATTCCCACCAAGGTTTCTATCAATGAGTACATAGATTTATCCAGAACCTACAGTATGCCTCAAAGTAGTCAATTTGTCAATGGGCTGCTAGATGCTGTCGCGGCCACGCTATCCGCCAAAGGGGCTGGTACAGAAGCTTAAAATTTTGTATAATGGACTCAAAAAGCATGCGTAAAAATTCGATTAGCGTATTAGCGCTTCTTCTAGGTGCGGCTGTGGGGGTTGTGGGTGGAGTTCTTTTTGCACCTGCTAGGGGATCTAGTGTCAGAAAAGTACTTAGCTACAGGGTCAGGCACTATGTGGAAAAGCTGCAAGAACTACTCAAAACACTATCTCAAACCGAAGTCGTCGTGTCGACTCAGGCAAAAACTGCTGGACAGGAAGTTATCGACGAAACCATCAGTAAAGCCAAGCTGCTTTTACAGGAAGCGAACGAGTTAGCGGCACAGATAGAGCAATAAATAACTAGGCAAGCATCTACTAAAAAACCGTACTTCTTGTTACTTTTTCATTTAAATTACCAAAGGATATGCTTGATTTTGTACTTTTGGATGCATCCGTCACTACAGGAAACCCTATACAGCAGTATATCCTGATCGGCGGCATGCTATTGGTCTTTTACTTTTTTATGGTCAGGCCACAACAGAGGCGAAAGAGGGAGCAATTCACCTTCTTAGAGAATATTAAAAAGGGAGATCATGTGGTCACCATCGGGGGTATTCATGGTAAGGTGTATGATGTGTCGGACGGTACGCTGACTTTGGAGATAGATAGCAAGGGCTCTAAAATTACGGTTGCAAGGGGGGCCATCTCTCCGGACTCTACCAAGAAGCACAGGCAAAAGAAGTAGACGTACGCTTTAAGAGCAATGATCATGGTACGGGTAAGGAAGCCTAAGTGGAGGACTACATTCCTGTGCATTGTCGGTGCTGTGGTGTTTTGGATGCTTAATGCCCTCAATAAAGTGTACACGACAAACATTAGCTGTCCTGTGGTCTTTGTTATGGACGAGTCTAAGGTGTCTTTTTCCAAGGTTCCCCCATCAGTTATGCACCTTGAGGTAAGCGGAAGGGGCTGGAGCTTGTTAAAGTATCTTCTCCACCTTAACGTGCAGTCTGTCGAGTTGCCTGTTACTCAAATCTCCAAGAGAGGGCGTATTGAGAGTGAGACTCTTCGTCTTGTCTTTGACGCGAGTCTCAAGGACCTCAAGGTGCGTAGAGTACTGATAGATGAAGCGATCCACCTACATATACCTTCTCAAAAATAACCTGAAGGCTAGTCGAGAGTTCGGTTGTTGTGTACGTGTCGTGTGCTGTACGTACCCAAACTAAACCCCTCTGTATGTTCACCGTACTAGACCCGGAGCAGCTCCCTGGTAACATCGTTGGAGGAAAGAAATTCTCATTTTCCATACTCGTGCTATTCCAGGGTCCTTGGGACTTATTAGTAGTCCCTTAAGAAAGGTCAATATGTGTATTATACTAAGTTGAGGAGTGTTTTCGGGGTTAATTTTCTTAAAAAGGGGTAAGAAAAAACGCAAGAAAATGTTTAATTGAATAGGAAACCTTGCAAAAAAATCGTGCGCATAGGTAGGGTCACTCACCTAATCAATCACAAACCTATCTGTTTAAAAGCCCACTCTTCAAGCAGCTCAATCCGCAACACCCCCCTACGTGTTAGGACATTTCATCCCCTGGAAACAGCTAGGAGAGCATTTTTCTCCTCTTTATGGGCGTGTGGGTTGACCGAATCATCCTGTTAGGAAGATGAGTGCCCTTTTGATGCTCAGATTATTAGGTACGTCATAACTTGTTCACATTCACAAAAATCGCGCGCGATCGCCCCTTGCCAATTGTTTTTATTAAGATAAGATGCTGGTGTACTTGGGTGTACATCATTTCATGTGACCCAGTATAAGTGCGTGCATGGTTGCCCGTATCACTGGATTTACTGAGACGGCCAATACGATCGACACACCAAGCCCCACGAGTGCATGTTGTAAATCTTTCCTGATGAATTTAAGACTCTTTCGTAGAGCCTTATTACGCTTCTTCTTTTTCTTTTTGGACAGACTAATAGCTAGCTCTCTACCGGCTAACAAACCTATGAATACCCAGGTAGTGCTCATGGGTAGGTTATTCAGGTTCTTGAAATAAAAAAGAATAGACATGTAAACAAGGTCTACGAGTGTAGCCGCCCTGACATCTGCAATTCCTGCTTTTTCATTGACTAGCTGTTGCATGCGATCTCCCTTTAAATAAAAGAGGATGCCTATACCCGAAAAGATCAACCCAATAAACATAAAGAGCGCTAACACGTCCAGCTTGCGGGGTAGAAATACGGCAATATTAGAGGCATCCTGCATGAGCCAGACTGACCAAAGTAGGCCACTGGTGATCCATTGTAGGATTGTCCAACCTAGTCCGGGCTTATTCTTGAAATGCCGATCGACCAGTCTAGATGTGAGGTGCCAAACCACGATAGCCAGGAAGAAGGCAATCAAGTAACCATATAAGCTTTTTTGAAGGATACTGAACATGGCATTGGCGTCTGTAGCAAAAACATTTAGGAGCAGAAAGGTCGTAGATACAGGAATACGCATGCGCGTCAGTATGAGCAAAGCTATGGGAGCACAGAGCTGCAAAAAGCTAAAGGTTTGCGGTGCTTCAGAGAACCCTTTTTCTGTTAGTCTCTGGTAGCTTACATCTCCGTCATAGGTCACCCAGCTGTAGGTTACAGTGCCGACAAAAATAATGCCTATAAACAGCCATAAATGCCACCACTTCCTGTGCGCATTAGAAGCCATAAAGGTTCCTATGGTCTGAATACTGTCGTTGGCAATAGCTGAATAACCGGCCAGAGAAAACCCAACCCACATAGCAATGTTGGGATAAGGAACCACAAGTCTGCAGAGTAATAGTAACACGCAGATAAGACCCAGGAAATCCTGCTCTTTTTTGGTAATATCGAATATTCGGTAGGTGACTTTTAACAACCGTTGTTGTCTTACTTTCCCACTAAAGGCTTTCTCAGTTCTGCTGCTATCTAACTTCATAGGGCGTCGGCTTCAGAGAGATGCAGGTATAAGCCTTCTTGCTCATCGCTACTTTGCATACTGTTGTTGCTTGTACAATGTGTTGTACAAGCTTTTTTGTGCCAAAAGACTTTCATGGGTGCCCTGCTCAACAAGTTTACCTGCCTCCAGTACGAGAATGTGGTCAGCAAATTGGGCAGAAAATACGCTGTGGGTGATAAGGAGTACGGCGCTTCCTTGCATAGCCTTCGCTATGTTGTGCAGGATGTCACCTGCTGTTTTTGTGTCTACAGCAGAAAGACAATCATCTAACACCAAGATCTTTGGAGTACGGACGAATGCCCTAGCAGTGGCGATCCTCTGCTTTTGTCCACCAGAAAGCGTTGCACCTCTTTCCCCCAACATGGTTTCCATTTGCTTCGAGAGCTGTTGAATCTCACCATATATGGCGGCTAATTGGGCCGCTTGTGCGATCTGAAGGTTGGTAGCTTCGGGCTTACCCCACGCAATGTTATTCCGGATTGTGTCCGAAAAGAGCAATACATCTTGTGGCACGTAGCCTAACTGCTGTCTAAGGTATGGAATGGAATAATCCTGGATAGGAACCCCATCTATCGTAATGGAACCGGCAGTTGCATCATAGAGACGACAGATGAGGTGGGCAATTGTGGACTTTCCTGCTCCCGTAGTACCGATAATGGCTACCATTTTGCCCGCAGCCACCTCAAAATGCACAGATTGTAGTGCTTTAACATCTGAATTAGGATAAGTAAAACTCACGTTGTTGAAAGCAATAGAGCCTTTTATGGGATTCTGGAGCATTTCTTTTGAAAAAATGGGATTCTTCTCTTGAAGTAATGCATTGATTCTCTTTTGGGAGGCCGTAGCCTTTTGTACCAGGACATTGATCCAACTTATAGCAAATGTAGGCCATCCTAAGAGGTTGAAGTACATGACGAATTCGGCAATATCACCTGGTTTGCACCTCCCCTTGATAACCTCTTGGCCGCCTAAGAAAACCACTAGTACCGCGCCTAAACCAATAATACTTTTGACCACTGCGAAAAAAAGCGCATTGATGACGGATAGGCGCAAGGATTGAGTTTTATAAGTGTTGCATGCCTCAGAAAAAACTTTGATAAATCCTGTTTCGCGGGAAAAAGCCTGCAGTACCACGATGCCAGAAAAAGACTCTTGTACGAAAGTGGTTAGACGAGAGAGCTTGTCTTGTACAGTTGCAGCACGCTCTTGCATGAAACTACTTATGTAACAAGCGCCTGTTGTCGAGAGCACTATAGGTAGCACAGCATAAAGTGTTAGGCGAGTATTAATTACAAGCATGTAAGGGATAAGCATCAAAAAAACAACAACCGTATTGAGTCCATACGCAATGGCCGGCCCTAGGTACATGCCCACCTGGTGCACATCTTCTGAAATCCTTGCCATCATATCACCTACGCTATGCCTTGTATAAAAGCTCAAGGGGAGTGTTTGGTAATGGGCATAAATTTCATTTTTAAGTGCGTACTCCACGCGTTTTCCTACTACCATGATGATTCGGCGTGCTAGAAATAGAAATAACCCCCTCAGGATAGCTGCCAGTAGCATTAGCACACCGTAGGCGAACAACCCTTCTGCCAGTTTTTCATATGTAGCTCTTCGGAGATGGGCCTCCACTGACACCTGGTAAGCTACTACACTTGTTTGTACCAATTCAAAAGCGTGCTTGATAAGGCGGGCAGGAATAATAGAGAGGGCACTGGACAGGAGGGTAGCGACAGTCCCTAAGACGAGTAGGTACCTGTAGCGGCCTAAATATTTGTTGAGATGGTGCAACGCTCCCACCATGAAAAGTGAAGTCTCTTTTTGGTACGTAAAGCAACAGAAAGCCTACCTTGTTTCAAAGCCTGTAAGCATTAAAGTGAATAAAAATATAGTCTAGGAAAACAACATTATGTGAAATCTTTATCTCTGCACATCTTGTGTTAGTTAGGCAGTACATTACCTGTTTCGGTTACCTTTGTTTAGAAAACTAAATGCAATGGAGAGAACGGTAAGGGTGAGATTTGCTCCGAGCCCTACAGGAGCTTTGCACATTGGGGGTGTTAGGACTGCACTGTATAACTACCTTTTTGCTAAGAAGTACCACGGGAAGTTTATCCTAAGGATAGAGGATACAGACCAAATGCGCCTTGTGCCAGGTGCGGAAGCCTACATCTTGCACACGTTGCAGTGGCTAGGCCTAGAAGTTGACGAAGGGCCTATTCAGGGAGGCACTTTTGGACCTTACAGACAATCAGAAAGAACAAAAATTTATCAAGAGTACGCTGCACAGTTGATAGCCAAAGGGAAGGCCTACTATGCGTTTGACACCCCAGAGGAGCTAAACGCCATGCGCGAACGGCTGAAGGCTGCCAGAGTAACTGCGCCGCAATACAATACTGTCAGTAGGGAATGGATGAAGAATTCCCTGGTATTGCCGAAGGAAGAGGTGATTGCCATGCAGCAAGCGGGCGTTCCATGCGTTATACGTATGAAAACACCTCATCAAGAAGACATTCGATTTCATGATTTGATAAGAGGGTGGGTAAAAATGAATACCACCGCTTTAGATGATAAGGTATTAATGAAGTCAGATGGAACGCCTACGTATCATTTTGCCAATGTAGTGGACGATTATTTGATGCAGATCACGCATGTTATTCGAGGCGAAGAATGGATTCCTTCTACTCCGATCCATGTGTTACTCTATCGCTACCTAGGATGGGAAACATCGATGCCGCAGTTTGCCCATCTTCCGCTACTCCTCAAGCCAGAAGGCACCGGAAAGCTTAGTAAAAGAGACGCTGACGAACGTGGATTCGCCATCTTCCCTTTGACCTGGAAAGACCCTACCTCCGGTGTGTATACACAAGGATTTCGTGAAAAGGGTTACCTCCCTGAAGCGCTACTTAATTTCTTGGCATTACTGGGCTGGAGCCCTAGCAACCAGCAAGATATTTTTAGCAAAGAAGACCTTATAAAGGCTTTTACTATCGAAAGAATAGGCAAATCGGGCATCAAGTTCGACATACATAAAGCAGAATGGTTCAACCAACGATACCTAAGGGCTAAGCCCGATGAAGTGCTTGTTGCATACCTGCTCAAGGCACTGGAAGAAAATGAGATTACTGATACACAAGGAAAAGCTCTACAGGTTTTCCGGCTTATGAAAGAGCGCGTGACATTTCCTCAAGATTTTTGGCTACAAGGGAAGTTTTTCTTTACAAAGCCCACCGTCTACGACGAGCACATACTAAAAACAAAGTGGACCCAACAGACCCGTTCGGTGCTGCAGAAATTTTGTAATACGCTTAAAACGTTAGTACCCTTTAAAGATGATGTGATTAAAAGTACACTAGAGCGGTTGATAGAAGCCGAGTCTATAAAAATAAATCAGGTAATGCCTATTGTGAGAGTGGCATTGACAGGATTGGGAGCCGGGCCAGATCTCATGCAGAGTATGGAGCTTATCGGACAAAAAGAGTGCCTCTCTAGAATAGAAACCTTTCTGGAGCAGTATCCTTCTCCTTGCTAATGACGCATGTTTTATCGAACAGTCGTTGCCAGTTTCTTGTAAAGATCGTAGTAAGCGTCTAGTCCCGCTTCATTATTCTCGATAAGCGCTAAGTATTGCTCATCAAGCAAGCCTTTGAAATGATCATCCTGCAGTGTCTCTGACCTTGTTATAGCATCTGCATACTCGACGCCTGCCCGTATCAACCCCCCAAAATCTGCAGAGGCTAGGGGAGTTAATTTTTCCTGTGCTATACCCTTTATTTTGACCTTTTCTGTGAAATATTCACCAAACTTGTAAGAAAAAGTATTGTTATAAATGGTAAATACAGTTCTTGTCTCTCTTAGGATGGGATCATCGCGGTAGGCCGTTTTCAGATACATAGGGATGAGGCTGGTTATCCAGTCATGGCAATGAATAATGTCAGGTGCCCACCCTAGTTTCTTTACCGTCTCTAGTACTCCCTTGCAGAAGAAAATAGTCCTATCATCATTATCCTCAAAGAAGTTGTTGTCTTTGTCGTGGAATATAGCTTTTCTCTTGAAGTAGTCCGTGTTATCGATAAAATAGACCTGCAGCTTGGCATTGGGGATAGAAGCTACCTTGATTACCAGAGGCTTGGCATCATCACTTACCGTGATGTTAATACCCGATAATCTCAGTACTTCATGGAGCCTATTTCTTCTTTCATTAATTAAGCCGAACCTAGGCACCAAGATCCTGATCTCTATCCCTTTCTCTTGCATGTGCTGAGGCAGCGCTCTTGTAAAGTCGGCAACAGACGAGGTTGTGAGAAAGGGGGAGATTTCACTAGCAGCGTAGAGTACTCTCAACTTAGACATAGCGCAAATCTTGGTCAGGTAGTGCCGGCGTATTTTCTGCGGTCAACTGACGAATTTACGAAATTTCATTGATAGTTTTAGGGGTCTCTTGCTACAGAGCCTGATCATACTGAGGTATCCACGCGAATGCCTGGCAGCAAGTAGGTTTTAACTATTGCTGTATTGCACTTAAACTCGAGGGTTTTGCAGGATTAAATACCCAGTTCTTCCAGCTGTTTCTGTGAGATGGGAGCAGGTGCCTTGAGCATGACATCTCGACCAGCATTGTTTTTAGGGAAGGCGATAAACGATCGAATGGACTCGCCTCTTCCTAATAGGGAGCACAGCCGGTCAAATCCTAAAGCAATGCCTCCATGTGGAGGGGCGCCATATTCTAGAGCTTCTAGCAGGAATCCGAACTGCTGCTCGGCTTCCTCGTTACCGAAGCCTAGGATACGCAGCATTCTCTCTTGTACTGCTCGGTTGCAAATACGGATAGAACCGCCCCCTATTTCCACGCCGTTGATTACTAAGTCGTAAGCCTGTGCATGCACCGCTTCTGGTCGCTCTTCCAATGAAGAGATGTCTTCTGGTCTGGGAGCGGTAAAAGGATGGTGTCTTGCATGATAACGTTGAGTTGTCTTGTCCCACTCCAGCAGTGGAAAGTCTACCACCCAGAGGGGTGCAAATTGAGTGTTGTTCCGCAAGTTTAGTGTATCACCCATCTTCAAGCGGAGCACTGCCAGGGCTTGTCGTGTCGCCTGCGCCTCTCCAGCCAGTATCAGCATGAGGTCACCTGGTTGTGCTTGCAGAGCATCTGCCCACGTAGACAGCTGTGCTTGTCCAAAGAACTTATCCACAGAAGATTTGAGACTCCCATCTGTGTTGTATTTCACATAAACTAGTCCGCTGGCGCCTATTTGACGCTGTTTAACGAAATCCGTTAGTTCATCTAGTTGCCTGCGTGTGTATCCTGCGCATCCCTGTACGCAGATACCCACCACAAGTGCTGCGTCATCGAACATACGAAAGCCTCCCTGTTGTGCTAGGTGCGTAAGCTCAACAAAAGGCATTCCAAAGCGCAGATCGGGTTTGTCGGTCCCGTATAGTTCCATCGCTCTGGTATAAGTCATGTGCGCAAATTGGGGTAATTCTATGTTTTTGACATTCCGAAAAATATGTTGAACGAGCCCTTCAAAGATAGTCAGGATGTCTGCTTGCGTTGCGAAGGACAGCTCACAGTCAATTTGTGAAAATTCAAGCTGTCTGTCTGCTCTTAGGTCTTCATCTCTAAAACACCGCGCCAGTTGATAATACCGGTCAAATCCTGCTACCATTAGCAACTGTTTGAGCGTCTGCGGTGATTGTGGTAATGCATAGTACTGACCTGGATGCATGCGAGAGGGAACAACAAAGTCACGCGCTCCTTCTGGGGTCGATTGAATTAACATGGGTGTTTCTATTTCTAAAAATTGCCTCTGGTTAAGGTAAGCCCGGGTTTGTAGCATCACCTGATGGCGAAGTATGAGGTTATCTTGGAGTGGGGGGCGCCTTAAATCTAAGTAGCGATATTGCATGCGTAGCTCTTCTCCTCCGTCGGTTTCTGCTTCCACAAGAAAGGGGGGCGTTTTTGCAGTGTTGAGGATTTCCAACGTTTGTACCTGTATCTCAATAGCTCCAGTGCGCATGTGCGGATTGCTGTCTTTTCTTGCCCTGACTGTTCCTCGTACTTTCACCACATACTCCCTCTTGAGCTCTTTGGCCTGATGGATAAGCGTTGGGGTAGCAGTTTCTCCTTCAAAAATTAACTGTGTCACGCCATAGCGGTCGCGTAAGTCTAGCCAAATAAGGCTTCCTTTGTTTCGTATGCGCTGTACCCATCCGCAGAGAGTCACGGTAAGTCCAGCGTGCCCCAACCGCAGATCTCCACATGTATGTGTCCTTAGCATGGTTGTAAGAGAGAAAATTATTTATGCGATACAAAAGTATATATATATATGTTTCGTCTACCTACAAGACAGGCATTAGGTAGTGGGGGATATCAATGCACAATGTCCAGAGATAACATACGACCACCCACAGCAGGTACCATTTTTATCACGTCATGTATGCATTGAGCCCTTTGCATGGCACAGGATAACCACCCAAGTAAGCATTTTTATAATTGACCAGTAAAATTGGTGTACAATCGAATCATGTTAGTTTAGGCCCCTTTTTGAGGGGAATTCGGGCTAGGATGTGCCCACTAAACAGTGGGCAACAGTGCCAAGCTATTGAAGTGTTCCCCAATTCGTAAATGAGACATGCAAAAGTCTCGTATTGTCAGGAGGCTGCAACAAATGAGTAACTTAGCAGGGATGAATCATTACTCGAGCGCATGATACAGCCGATAGACGAGTATTTCATGAGAGAGGCGCTCAAAGAAGCCGAAAAAGCCAATGAGATGAGGGAAGTGCCCGTGGGGGCCGTCGTGGTGAGCAATAACCGCATTATTGCCCGGGCACACAATCAGGTAGAGCAGCTTCAGGATGCCACTGCCCATGCAGAGATGTTAGCCTTGACTGCGGCTTTTGGCCACGTAGGGGGTAAATACCTAACTTCTTGCACTTTATATGTCACTTTGGAGCCGTGCTGTATGTGCGCTGGAGCTACCTACTGGGCGCAGTTGGGCCGTCTTGTTTTTGGCGCATATGATCCTAGACGGGGTTACGGCACAATGGGTAGACAGTTGTTGCATCCTCGCACTGAAGTCACCACATCGGTACTTGGCGAAGAGGCCGCTCGGTGGTTGACCCATTTTTTTCAGTATCTAAGATGTTGACTATATTCGGCTGTTACGTTTGACATGTTTTACACTTTTACACTACACCATGCCATTTGAACTACCAGTACTCACATACGCACACCATGCACTAGAGCCGTTTATTGATGCTAAAACGATGGAACTGCACCATACAAAGCATCATCAAGGGTACGTCAGTAACCTTAATAAGGCCGTTACGGGCACCGTATTGGAGGGTATGCCTATTGCCACAATCCTCAATAATGTGAGCCAGCACGGTGTTGCGGTGCGTAATCATGGGGGTGGGCACTACAATCACACTCTATTTTGGAGCATCTTGTCACCGCAGGGCGGTGCACTTCCGTTAGGAATGGTAGCTTCCGCTATCGACCAGTACTTTGGTAGTTTTGACCAATTCAAGGAAGCCTTTACCGTGATGGCTACCACCTGGTTTGGCTCAGGCTGGGTATGGCTTTATGTAGGCGACCGTGGTAAGTTAGGTTTGTGTGCTACCCCTAATCAGGATAATCCTTTGATGGATGTGGTACCTGCCGAGTATCGCGGGATTCCTATCTTAGGCCTTGATGTCTGGGAACACGCCTATTACTTACACTATCAGCACAGGAGGCCTGAATACGTCGCTGCTTTCTGGCATCTAGTGAACTGGACAGAAGTAGAAAGAAGATTTCAACAAGCACTGTGAACGGCGCTATCAATCTGTAGGAACCAAGACAGCCCAATCTCCTCAGGCCTCAGGGTATTTTGCCACTAGGGTAAACGAGAAGATTCAGCAGCGGCCATATAACGAGGGTTCATACCGTTGGGGAAGCTATAGCGCAACTGCTTCTCGTGGCATTTGTCCCATAGCCTCCTCGTTCGGTAATCCCACCCTGTAGCCGGCACGTTGTACCGTGCTCTTCTTGTGAAGCCTAACCATTACTTTTGTTCTTTTTCGACAGCAGGGAGAGTATCCTTCTTTATTCTTTTAGCTCTCTTGACGGGAGCTCCATCTCCTTCTTTGTCGTAAGGCCGTTTACCAATCATTTGTTCTAGATCTTTTTGAAAAATAACTTCTTTGTCTAACAGTGCCTGTGCTACGGTTACCAACTCCTTCTTTTTAGCGCGTAACAACACTTTGGCGCGTATATAAGCTGCTTCTATGAGTGTTCGTACTTCTTCGTCAATAGTCTTGGCTGTTGCCTCAGAGTAAGGTTTGGTAAAGTTATACTCGCTTTGCTGACGGGCATGAAAAGAGATATTGCCAATTTTACCATTCATGCCATAGATGCTTACCATGTTGTAAGCCATCTCACTCACATCTCCTAGGTCACTTAAGGCGCCTGTGGATATCTTGCCAAAGGTGAGCTCTTCCGCTGCCCTACCGCCTAGTAACATACACATTCTGTCTAGCAGTTGCTCAGTTTGGTATAGGAACTGCTCTTTGTGCAGATACTGTGCATAGCCCAAGGCAGCAGTTCCTCGGGGAACAATACTCACTTTGACCAGTGGGTGTGCGTGCTCCAGGAACCAGCTTGTTACAGCATGCCCTGCTTCATGATAAGCCACAATTTCCTTTTCTTGAGGCGATATAATCTTATTCCTTTTTTCTAGACCACCAATTACCCGATCGATCGCATCCTGGAAGTCCGTCATATCAACCTCGCTCTTGTTCCTACGGGCAGCAATGAGTGCCGCTTCGTTGCAGATATTAGCAAGTTCTGCACCAGCAAATCCAGGTGTCTGCGCTGCTAGTTTAGCTGCATCTACATCTTTATCCAGTTGCAATACTTTGATATGCACTTTCAAAATTGCCTCTCTATCAACAACATCTGGCTTATCAAGACTTATTTGTCTGTCAAATCGCCCAGGTCTCAAGAGGGCCTGGTCCAGCACATCAGGTCTATTGGTAGCAGCTAAGATGATGACTCCGGAGTCGGTCGCAAAGCCATCCATCTCTACCAGCAATGAGTTCAATGTATTTTCCCTTTCATCATTAGCGCCGGGCATTTGTCCACGTCCCCTTGATCTACCCACGGCATCGATCTCATCGATGAAGACAATACACGGTGCTTTTGCCTTGGCTCGATTAAAAAGGTCCCTGACACGTGCTGCACCCACACCCACAAACATTTCTACAAAATCAGATCCTGATAAAGAGAAGAACGGAACGCCGGCTTCTCCCGCCACTGCCTTAGCTAACAAGGTCTTTCCAGTGCCCGGAGGACCTATCAACAGGGCCCCTTTGGGTATCTTGCCACCTAGTTTAGTAAACTTCTCAGGGCTCTTGAGAAACTCTACAATTTCCATGACTTCTTCCTTGGCTTCATGCAGGCCAGCGATGTCCTCAAAAGTCACTTTCACACTTTTCTCTGCATCAAAGAGAGATGCTTTTGACTTTCCTATGTTAAACATTTGCGCCCCTGTCCCTCCTTCTGACATGCGACGCATCAGAAATAAGAATCCTAGAATGATCAAGAACCAAGGCCCCCACTCAAGTAGTAAGTTCGTGATGTCATAGTGCTCTTTGACGGTGTAACCTATCCTTTTATCTGGCTTCATTTTGGCCTCCAGCGCCTTAAAATTTTCATTGAATATTCGTGAAGAGGGTGTTTTAAAGTAATAAACCGGTGAGTTTTTTGTAGCTACATAGTTGTGGGTCTTTAGCTCACTTTTGTAGGGCTCTTGCTGTAATTTTTCTGGCTTTAATGTGATCTCAACAAGATTTTTATTAA
>JALOLY010000039.1 GCA_025455725.1 Amoebophilaceae bacterium
GTGGTACCTCAGGAAGGTGACTGACTATGCTGGTGAGTGTGCTTAACTTTTGCTGGACATCATCGAAATCTAACACGCTAGCACTACTTTTTACCTCTTCGGCCTTTTGTAAGATGGCTGTATTGACGGCCGGAAATACCTGGCCTTCGATGAGCTAATTCACTTCAGGATGTTCCATGACTCGTAGGCGCTGGAGTAGTTGCCAGTACTGGCCCAGTGCCGTGGCATCATCTTGCTCGATAGCACTGAGCATTCTAGGTCTCAGGCGTTGCACAGTAGCTAACAAGTGTGACTTATCGCTATCGGTAAGTGTTGTCTGGAAGAGGTGTACGGCCTGCTGTTGTGGAATATGTCGCAGTTGACTGATGACTGTACGTAGTTGATCTCGATCCCAGAAATCGAGATTATCTGTTGCGTGATCAAGCGGATCGAAGAGGAAGACACGGTTAGCAAGGATTGCTGCAACATCGCTACCGACAAGCTTTAATCGCTCCCGTACTGCATTTGTTGTAAGCGGTCTATCCCTTACGCAAAGAGGTGCTTTGGTAATCCCGAGGAGCACGGAATTTTGGTACCTTCTCAAGTTGTCTGCGCCGCCAAACATTTTTCCGCACATGGCTTCTAGATTCCGGATGTGGTAGCCTCGGTTGCACAGTAATGCATCGTATTCCGCCAAAAACACGACTTTTACGCCGGTTGCTTGCTGTAAGACTTTCCTCATGTTGATAGCATTAGCGATGTTGATTTCAGCTCCCATCGTATTGTAAAATCCAGGGCAGTCGCAGTACGCCCTGTTAGGATGATCAGGATCCTGCGCTATCTGTGGCATGAAGGTTCGGGATCGTCTACCATGCCCGATGGGCATGAACTCCTCAAAAGGACTTGATGGGTCTACAATAATGATTTCTTCGTCCGTCTCATCATCAAACTCTGCCCTCATCCGACACCCCAGCAAGGCATTGATAGTAGTACTCTTTCCGGCCCCGATATTGCCCGCGAATATGCTGATCGTCTTCTCTGCGGTATGTGCTGCATGCTGCTCACCTAGCTCAGTACAGTAATTGATGAGAGAGATACTCTGGTCGGGCGTGAGGATCGCCTTGGGATTGTTGAGCTTTCTCTCCAAAATTTCCTCAGGGTTACCTTCCATACCCAACTGATGGGATCGGCTGCAACCGCCGAGTAGACCCGCACCTAGAAACAGCAGCGCTACACGGTAGGTAAAACGGCTAAGTGTTGAATAAGATGTGCACATATGCAATAAACGTAACTTTTTATTTATAAACCTGTACATATGTATCATAATCATCTATACATCAGTTCGAACGCACCCCAACACTCCTCCCACCAAGGAAGATAAGCCGGGCGTAGATCGAGGAGCACGTTGGGTCAAAAAGGGAGGTAAGCTCCAGTGTAGCTACAAGCGTCATTGCCTGGTAGCTGAATGCACCGCCTTAGGCTTAGCAGTACACACTACCGATGCCAACGTCCATGTTGGTCAGTGTATGGCATCCAGTCTTGATCAAGTAACACTTCTTGCGGGTGGTCGGATCATAGCAGACAGAGGGTATGGTTCAGCTAAGAACGCTCAACTATTACGCCAAAGAGATTGACGCAGCGGTATCCAACACAAGGCCCACCAGCATAGGCCCTTGTCTGTCTAAGCAAGGCGACGCAACGGGCTGATGGATCGTAGTTGCTATAGCATAGAGCGGGTGTTTGGAAAGATAAAGTGTCGGTTTAGTAGGCTAGGGGCTAGGTATGTAGGCATGACTAAGTCCCATGGAGCATGTTCTGGAGGCTATCGTTTGTATCATACAGACTCCTGGGGATCATCATGGCGAAATCGTAGTAAAAACAGGGAAAAGGTATTTAAAAGGGTACCTGGCTCCCACAACATGGGGGCAATAAGGGCATTGAACACCTAAGAATGACCTCCAAGAAGCGCTGCAGAGATGGTACACTTTTTATGTAAAGGCCTCGAATTTTCTGTGTGCACTAAGCTTGGGTTTGTCATTTTGAATAGTCCGTAGGCCCTTCTATATTTGCAGACTGTGCTAGAATGATCAAAAAGACATGGCCAAAATCTGCGAAATTACTGGTAAAAGGCCTCGAGTGGGTAACCATGTTTCTCACGCCAAGAATAAGACCAAACGGTGGTTCTATCCCAACCTGCAAATGAAAAAATTTTTCCTTGCTGAGGAAGGTGTCTGGGTGACTTTGAAAGTATCCGCCTCTGTGCTTAGAACCATCAATAAGAAAGGCATTGACGTGGTGCTCAGAGAAGCAAAAAAAGAGGGCACTTTAGCTGTAGGCTTAGACAGTTGGGTGGCTAACAGGTAATAGTAAACAACAGATAAGCTTATTGCACTATGGCAAGTAAAAAGGGCGGCAGAGTAAGAGTCATCTTGGAGTGTACAGAGCACAGGAAGAGCGGGCTGCCTGGGATCTCTAGGTACTCGACAGAAAAAAACAGACAAAACACCACAGATAGACTAGCACTCAAAAAGTACAATGCTATCTTGAAGCGGTACACTATCCACAAAGAAATCAAATAGCTGTTATGGCCAAGAAAGTGGTTGCTTCCTTCCAAAAGACGGGCGGCAAGAGCCTCTCAAAGATCATTAGGTCTGTGCGTTCAGTCAAGACAGGTGCTTACACCTTTAGAGCGGAGATGGTGTCTGTGGAGGCTGTGAAGGAGATACTTTCCAAGAAAGCGTGAAATTTAGACCTCAGGCCCCCTCTGTAGCCTATCCTTCTAATACTCTCGCCTCGGGTTTCTTGCTCATTTTTTTGCCCCTTGTGTAATGCTGTCATTCTTCTCTAAAGCTAACAAGGAAGCCTTAGTTCAAGGTATTGCCAAGACCAAGCATTCTTTCTGGAGAATGCTCAGTAAGGCAGTAGCAGGAAGGTCGCAGATAGACGATGTAGTCTTGGATATCCTAGAAGAGCTGTTGATTGCGGCGGATGTCGGCGTAGAAACAACCGTGAAGATTATCAAACGTCTTGAGCAACGTGTGGCTCGCGACAAGTATTGCACCACCAAAGAGCTAGATCAGCTACTCAGAGAAGAGGTAGTTGGGTTACTCGAGGCTAGCAATACTCCTCTGTCAACCCACGACCTCCCAATGCCTTACGTGATGTTGGTGGTAGGTGTCAATGGTGTGGGAAAAACCACCACTATTGGAAAACTAGCGGCTCAGTACAGACAAGCGGGTCGGCAAGTCGTTTTAGGCGCTGCAGACACCTTTAGGGCTGCAGCAGCAGAGCAACTGCAGCGGTGGGGGCAACGTGTGGGTGCTGCCGTAGTTTCTTGCAATCAGCATACAGATCCTGCTGCTGTGGCGCACGAGACGATACAAGAAGGCCTTCGCGTGCACGCCGATGTTATCATCATCGATACTGCTGGAAGGCTGCATACCAAAGTACACCTGATGCAAGAGCTGACCAAGATTAGGCGCACTATACAGAAGCTGATTCCTGAAGCACCCCACGAAGTATTGTTGGTATTGGACGGAAGTACGGGACAAAATGCCTTTACGCAAGCTGAAGCATTCACCCAAGCTACAGCGGTAACAGCACTGGCCATCACCAAACTTGATGGAACAGCCAAGGGCGGGGTTGTACTCGGCATTGTAGATCAGTTTCAGGTGCCTGTGAAGTATATTGGTGTGGGTGAGGGCATGGCCGATCTACAGACATTTGACCGTTGTGCATTTGTAGAGACCTTGTTTTCAGAGTACCCTTCTTAGAGTCATAGTGCTGTGTGCCGAAGTGGCATACGGCATCATCGACATAGGGCCAGATCTTATCTCCTCGCCTCTTGTCCCTGAATGCGTCCTCCGTTGCGTGGACTGGCTTGTTTTCGCCCTTTTCTGGGGCTTTGGGGAGGGGCTGTGAGTTCTATGCTTTTCGTTTTTGTGTGGCACTCGTTGGCCATGTGCTCTATTTTTACGGTGAGCGTATATGGGTCACCCGGTGTGACAGGTAAACGTGGACAAGCCTCTATCTTGAACGATACAGACGCCCCGTCAGCGAAGCTTTTGTTATTGCGACCTAGGCAGTTTGTGTCTGTGAGAAAGATGCTCTCAAGATTACGCCCACCTTGCATACTGCGGTATATAAAACTGTTTCTATACTTATCACTGCTAACTCTGACCATCCCATTGTTATTCAAGAGGGAAGCGGTAACGACGAAGTCTTTCAGAGCCATGCCTTTACTACTAGGCTGAATGGTAACTAGGACAAAATTCTTCACACGGTTGCGCTGTTCCTCAGCGTGCAGCACGACGGTGAATTGGTCAGAGGTAGGTGTCGCTTCACTCTCATCGGTGTTGCTTGTAGGGGCTGCCACGACATCAGGTGGACTATGATGCTGCTCTGACTCTGCGTTGGCTATTCCACTATCTGGCGTTGCACATAGGCCAGCATCAGAGACGAGTATTTGTGTGCTTGTATCTTCGATGGTCACCTTGTCCGTGGGTATTGGTACGTCTGTACCTGAGGTTGTGTGGTTGATGGACGGTGTTGTGCTGTCTGGCATCGTGTCTAGGGGTACGATAGGCGTTTGGGCGTTTTTACCTAGTGTTTTTTCTTCTTCTCTTTGGCTTTGTAGATCTTTGCCGGCTTGCGGAGCAATGAGTGTAGTGGTCTTCGTTTCTGTGTGCGGCTTGTTACCCCTGTGCTCTACTTTGACAATCAGTGTACAGGAGTCTCCTGCTTTAACTGCTTCCCCCAGTTTGGCTAGAGCTCTGAATGTGATGGAGGATCCTTGGCCATGTTTGGCTTTTAGTATACTGTGCTCAAGTGTCGCTACACTGCAGCCATTCAGATCTACAGTGTAATCAAGCTTCCCTCCCTCTTCTTTATTGGGCTTGCCCTGTACGGTACCTCTGTCAGCAACGATAGAAGCTGTAACAAAGAATTCCTCTGGGCGCATGACGGGGCTAATAAGCGTAATTCTTATCAATACAAGACTTTCTTTATCTGTTTTTGAATCTACTGTTACACCCAGCACGAATTTATCAGGGTCAAGAACGGGACCCGGTAGGCTTGAAGATGTATCATTATTGGGCCTACAGGCAACTTGGCATAGGCACAAAAAACCTGCACACACAATGGGTAACAGTAAGGCTGATGGCTTGCTACTTCGTTTCCACATATTTGTAATCGATTGGGGGAATTTAAATTTTTTTTTCTTTTTCTATACACTTTGGGCTGCACAACGGCATTGGACAAGCAATAAGATTTTTCTGTTTTTCCCAACGAAAATTCTTTCCTTGCGGGGGCCACTGCTTCTCAGAAGAAAGGAGCAATCATACAGTTGATAAATACATGACCCCATGAGCCAATTCTGCCACCTACATTGCCACACTCAATACTCACTACTTGATGGAGCGGCCCAAATCAAGAATTTGATGGCCCAAACACGACAACTGGGCATGGATGCTTTGGCTATTACGGATCACGGCAACATGTTTGGCGTCCCCCATTTTGTAGCCGCTGCCAATAGGGCTGGGGTAAAACCCATCATTGGTTGTGAATTTTATGTTGCCCCAGATATGTATGATCGTAAGGATAAGACGCGCTATCACCAGATACTACTCGCTAAAAATGAAACGGGATACAAGAACTTGTCCATCTTGTGTTCTATGGGATTTTTAGAGGGGTATTACTACAAGCCCAGAGTAGACAAGCGTTTGATCCGACAACATGCCGAGGGGCTAGTGGCTACGACGTGCTGCTTGGCCAGCGAGGTATCGCAGAGGATTCTACATCAGGGAGAAGCAGTGGCCGAAAAGCACTTTTTGGAGTGGCTCGACATCTTTGGCGAAGACTACTACATTGAGTTGCAGCGCCATGGTCTCAAAGCACAGGACCAATGTAACGAAGTGCTGCTTCGGTGGGCCAAAAAGTACCAAGTCAAGGCTATCGCCACCAACGACGTGCACTACGTAGACCAGCAAGACAGCACGGCCCAAGATATCCTGTTGTGTTTGCAAACAGGTAAGGATTATACAGATCCTAATAGGATGCGTTTTGAGAATGATCAATTCTTTTTGAAATCCCCCCAAGAGATGACATCGCTCTTTGCCGATGTGCCTGAAGCCTTGGCAAACACCCAAGAAGTTTCCGAGAAGGTGCAGCCCATTTCATTGGAGAGAGATGTCTTACTCCCCCTTTTTCGTGTGCCTGAAGGGTTTGCTACTCAAAGTGACTACCTCAGACACCTGGCCTTAATGGGTGCCAAGAGGCGGTATGGCACGTTTACAGCGACGCTTGAAGAGCGTATCAACTACGAACTAGCTGTCATTCAAGAGATGGGTTTCCCCGGCTATTTTCTGATTGTGCAGGATTTTATCCAAGCAGCCAAAAATTTAGGGGTGGTTGTGGGCCCAGGTAGGGGTTCTGTGGCAGGCTCTGTCGTTGCCTATTGCGTTGGTATTACCAACATTGACCCAATACATTACCACCTACTTTTTGAACGATTTCTGAATCCAGAGCGGGTATCCATGCCAGATATTGACATCGATTTCGACGATGAGGGTCGCCAAAAGGTGATCAACTATGTGGTAGAAAAGTATGGTAGGAATCAAGTAGCACAAATCATCACTTTTGGCAGCATGGGTGCTAAGTCTTCCATACGCGACGTAGCCCGTGTATTGGGTTTACCCCTGGACCAGTCCAACAAGATGGCCAAGCTCATCCCCGAAAAGCCTGGCACTACCTTAGCCCAAGCCTTCGCCGAGGTGCCTGAACTGGCAGCCATGAAAAAGGACCTTACTTCCCTTGAGGGTAAGGTCCTCTCTTTTGCCGAAACCCTAGAAGGCTCTGCTCGACATACAGGTATCCATGCTGCCGGTATTATCATCGCTCCCGACAATTTGATGCGCTATATCCCCATCAAATCCGATAAAAACTCTGATTTGTTGGTTACCCAGTACGATGGCTCTGTCGTAGAGAGTGTGGGCATGCTGAAGATGGACTTTCTGGGCCTCAAAACCCTGAGCATTATCAAAGACGCTCTGGTCCTGATCGAAAAAAACCATGGAGAGCGCATTGACATTGATCATATCTGCCTTAATGACCAGAAAACGTTTGCACTCTACCAACGCGGTGATACCGTTGGTACTTTTCAATTCGAATCGGAAGGCATGCGCCAGTGGTTGATTAAACTCCAGCCCAGTAACATCGAAGACCTCATTGCCATGAATGCGTTGTACAGGCCAGGCCCCATGCAGTTCATTCCCAACTTTGTAGCCCGAAAGCAGGGCCATGAAAAGACCGAGTACGCCCATCCTCTGCTCGAGGACATCTTGAAGCATACCTACGGTATCATGGTGTATCAGGAACAAATTATCCAGACTGCCCAAATTATGGCGGGCTACACCTTAGGTGCCGCAGATCTACTGCGCAGGGCCATGGGCAAGAAAAAAGCGGATGAAATGGCCAAACAACGTGAGGTGTTTGTACAAGGTGCACAGAAAAGACACGGGATTGATAGGACGAAAGCTCTGGAAGTATTTGGGGTTATGGAAAAATTTGCTCAATACGGCTTCAATCGTTCGCACTCAGCAGCGTATTCTATACTGGCGTACCAGACTGCTTACCTTAAGGCCCACTACCCGGCAGCGTACATGGCCTCGGTGCTCACCCATAACCAAGGAGATATCGACAAAATCACTTTCTTCATGGATGCGTGTAAACGACAAGGCCTCCAAGTACTGGGCCCTGATGTGAATGAGAGTGAAGCCAATTTTGACGTTAACCAGGCGCAGCAAATTCGATTTGGTCTAAAGGCTATCAAAGGGGTAGGCGAAGCTGCTGTGGAGGCAATTATTCTTGAGAGGAAGCGAGCCCAACGTTTTCAAGACATTTTTTCTTTTGCGGAAAGAGTTAACCTCAAAGCAGTTAACAAAAAGACCTTTGAAAGCTTGGCCATGGCGGGTGCCTTCGACACCTTTCCTCAGTACCATCGTAGGCAATACCTATATGCCGACAAAAACGAAGGTTCCTTGATTGAGAAGGCCATTCGTTATGCCCAGCAATTGCAGCAAGCAAAAAGTTCGGCCCAGCAGTCTCTTTTCATAGTCTCCGAGGATCAAGCAGCCTATGGCAGAAAAATACCAGAAATAGCTCCTTGTGATCCTTATGAAGCGCTGGAAACGCTGAAAATGGAGAAGGAGGTAGTCGGCTTTTACATTTCTGGTCATCCATTAGATCGGTACAAGGTTGAGCTAGATAATTTCTGCAACTGTCACACACAGAATGCCTTGGCGTTTCAAGGACAGGATGTACAGTTGGCTGGTGTGATCACTGAGTACAGGGCCAGACAAAGCAAACACGGTAAGCCCTTTGGACTCTTTACGGTAGAGGACTACAAAGGCACGTTGTCTCTGGCGTTGTTTGGAGAGGATTTTCTGAAAAATCAACACATGTTGCAGGAAGGCACCTTTGTGTACATCATAGGCCATGTTGCAGAACGGTACCAAGGGGGTGGATTGGAGTTGAGGCCCCGTAAGCTAAGCCTGCTCAGCGAAATAAGAAGCAAAATGAGCAAGTCACTACAGCTCTATTTGCCTGTCCAACGAGTTAATCCAGCCCTGACCACTCGGCTGGAGCAAGTCCTAAGCCAGTATCCAGGTTCCTGTGCCTTGACCCTGGTGCTGACTGTTCCAGAAGAGACCTGGCATATCACTTGCCTGTCTAGAAGTCATTCCATTTCCCCTAGTAATGAGTTCTTTGAGGCGATACGCTCCATAGAAGGTGTTACTTATCGGCTGCAAGCCTGATGGTCCCGTAGGAGTAGTATAACCCTCTGCTATCTGCTATGTACTCTCGCCCCGCTGGAAAGGGCCAGGTCTGGAAGCTATACCTGACCTTAAATTGCCGGTTGCATATCTTACAGTATGGGTAAGCTCTGAGGTCTTTGCATGGCCTCACATCATCTAGTAAGCATTTTTATGGTCGAAGAGGAATATTTCCTTATAACCATGTCGGCGTAACCTCTTTTTTAAGGAGAATTCGGGGGTGGCACGTGTCTATTAATCAACGGGCAACAGCGCTGAGTTATTGGAATGTGACCTAATGCACGAATCTGCCATACGAAGGTCGCGATGTCAGTTGATATTTTTTTCCTCGATATAATCTTTGATCTTTTCATCGACCTCACTCAATATGCCGCCATACCAGTACCCACACGGTGGGCTGTCGTGATTGCTGACTAAATATGTACAGCCTCTTGCTCAATCCTCCTGTTGGTCTGCGATGCCGTATTGTTATGAACGCAGCTTTGCACTTGTAGGCCCGGGTGAGGCCAGGCGAGAAACTTTCATTACCTTTAAAGTCTTCCAATTTTCCGACATATTACCATATTAATTCTGTCTGTGTGTAACCACTAGCAACATGGGAAACGAACAATCCAATGGGGCATTAGAGATGACTGATGCCAACTTTTCACAAATGATCCAGAGTGAACAGCCTGTCCTGGTAGATTTCTGGGCCACTTGGTGTGGACCTTGTCAAATGCTTGCG
>JALOLY010000005.1 GCA_025455725.1 Amoebophilaceae bacterium
GGCTGGGCAGGAATTATCTCAAGGGGCGTGTCGGTGACACGAACCATGCCTTGTTAGCAGGCATGGGCTTCAACTTGATGCTGCTGCTCAGAGAATTGGCAGGTAATTTTTGGGCCCCTTATCCTTTGGGCCCTTTGCGCGCTAAGACCCAGGGAACATCTGCACCGTGCGCAACATTTACAGCCCCTGGGATGTGTTATGAAGATTCGACTATCTACGTAACCACACCGTTCTGCATTTATCAGAGTAATGTCTCCCTTTTTATCTTTTCATTCACATCCGAGTTTGACAGCCTTCGAAGAAAATGAGTTTCAATCTTCTCGACACATACACGGCAACAGCTAATACCTGAGATCGCCGGTACCTAGATGCCTATCTAAGCACGGTGCACCTACCTACAGGGAATAGTGTACTAGGAAACACATGAGTTAACCAATCACTATGCTGAAAGAAATAGGATTTTATTGTTTAAGTATAGCTTTTTCGATAAAATTTTATTCTATTTATTGTTATTTTGTTCGTATTTGTTTTAATTGTTGTAATCCAAATACATGGAGAAACTAAAACGTACTAGGCTTATGAAGACAGTAGAAAATGACATGGCTCCGAAGAGTTCTTATGAGACAGGAGGTTACATCGTAACCGTTGCTATCGGCACGCCGATAGCGGCTTAGTTGTATGGGGCTTGGGATTAACAACGTAATCCTAGGCTCCATCTTTTAATGATTATGCCATGAAAAAGGAAGAGTTGCCAGCACATCAAAAATATGCTGACTTGATACGGAAATTCGCCGTGGATGCCGTGGAAAGAATAGATAAGGAGCTTTATCCTGTATGCGAAGACTTGGTAGACCATTTGGTTACCGACATCTACGGGTTTGCTTATCAAAGACCGCATATAGACGTGCGAGTAAGGCATTTAATCTCGCTAGGCGTGCTTGCTGCTATGGGAGGTTGTGCACCTCAACTAAACTTTCAACTAGAAGCAGCGCTTAATTTGGGCATACCGCCTGATGAAATCAAAGAAGTATTTATTCAGGTAGCCGTTTTTGCCGGGAATGCACGAGCCATCAACGCGGCAAATATTTTTCATAAGCTATTGACGCAACGAAGTGGTAATGAGAAAAATGCGTAACAGTAGTGCTTTTGTAAGCTACTTACTACTTGACGTTGCCATGGAAAGTGCTTTCCGGTCAGTGCAACTCTATGTAACCTGGTGGTTTCTGCAAAGTCATGATATGACTGTTGGGTTATCTGTCATACTCGCTATCGTGTCGTTTTTCAATATCATCTTTATTCCCATATCAGGCACTTGGAGCAGTAAGGTTCTGTTACCCGACTACATTGTCCAAGCCGTCTACTTAGGATGCTTTACGTTGGTTGCTTGGTTGATAGCTCTAAGACTGCTAGAAGACACCAAATATTGGCAATACGCCCTGATAATACTTATGGTCCTTTTGGGTATTGCTACAGCCTTGCTTAGGCCTTTATCTATGAAAGTGATCAATGGCCTTTTTCAGGGAGAAATGGCGATCAACAAAGCGTATCAAACAAAGTATTCCCTTGCTATTCTAAATGTTTTACTAGGCCCCACCTTATCTGGGTTTGTGATAGAAGCCTATGGGGGGAAAGCCCCTCTTGTGTGCGCTTCCCTTTTTTGTGGATTAGCATGGTTGGGAGCTACCGTTTTCAAAAATACGAGTCGTAGCTGTTTCAGTAAATTTTCAGTGTATAGAGCGACTAGAGGTGGGTGGACGAGTGAACTTATACGTGGGTTTCAGCTCAGTTTTTACGTCAAAGAAGAGAGAGCAATTGCCATCATATCCACCTTTCTCAATTGTTTTTTCTCTCCTTTCATGTTCTTACTGCTCCCTGCTATCATGACACAGCTCCATGCATATACGCTTCGGGAGGTGGGGCTCATCGAGTTGTGTTTTGGAGTTGGTATCGCTATTTCCTGCACAGACTATGTGACGTCATTCGTTAAAAAAAGATTGAGTCTCTATCACGCCTGTTTGTTCTATATCATCATGCTTACTGGTAGCTTTCTCCTTTTCTCTATGTTATCCAATGTGCTGCTCTTATGCTTCACAGGAGCAATCATGGGGGTCGCACTGAATTCATTTAATGTGGTGGTAAATGCGAGAAGATTGCATTGCATACCAAGTTCTCATCAGGCGATTATGGAGGGATGTTTTGTCTTTTTATGCACTGCCGCTGTACCCATTGGATTCATACTTACAGGTACTCTTATGCATATCTTCTCACCACAGGCAATTATAGGTATCTACGCCTTTATTTGTTTTACGTCGGTGCTGTTCTTGTGTACCTCTGCCAGTGTCAGAAGAATGTTGCAACCAAATATTCGGGCAGATTACTACGCCAAACAGTATCCCGAGCTCTTTAATTGCTTATGAAATACCACTTCCTACCAGATCCTAAAACGTTGGCTGCTATAGTTGATACGTTTAAAAGAAAACTTCAGGCTAGCTATAAAAAGCTGCTGACTACTATATACAAAGAAACAGGCCACCAACAGTCACAGACTATCCTAGAAAAAATAGTAGCACTACCTAAGGAAAACTTTTCATCGATCCTTACTTTCTATTATCACCACACGGTTAGAGGCATTAATGCAGGAGAGCATATCCCCAAGCTACTATCGGACCTTGATCTCGTACTAACCTTTGTGAAGGAAAAACATCACAACAGCTCGTTTGTAGTGTACGAAACAATGCCTGACACAATTTCTCATACAATTCTGAAGACAATGGGGCATTCGATAACCGATTATAATATTTCATTAAGAGGATTGTCAAAAACAGAAGAGATCCAGGCAAAGCAGTGTTTAGAGCAGGGTACGAAATATCTCTGGCACAGTTGTCCCAAGATGCTGGAAAATATGCGAGAACTCGTTCATCAAATATTTTTTGTGGGAAGTGATTGCCCACAACGACACTGCGTTTTTTCCTTAACGAGTGCCGTGACACAAGGCATAGTTTTTATTAATGGAGCCTATAGTCCTAGTTGGGTCTTTTTGTTAGACAAGTATGTACACGAAGCTGCACATGCGTATCTCTTTTTAATCAATCAAGAAGAATTACTTGTATTGAATGATCCAAAAGAATTATACCCTTCCCCTCTACGACAAGATAAAAGACCTATGGAAGGTGTGTATCATGCACTCTTTGTATTGATGCGCTTGTTATATGCCTTTTCAGCAATAAGGGAAAAACAAGAGCTTATGGAAAGCGATAGCAAGGAAATAATAACGCTTATGAGCATGTACTCAGCTGGCTTAGAGAGGAGTTACACTACTGTGATGCGTGAAGGAAAATTAACTCCAATAGCCAGACTTTTGTTGGAAGATGGGTATGACGCGGTGTACAGATCTCAGCATAAATTGTGCCCTATTCGTAAGAATGCAACAATAAGCAACCCCAAGGGGACGTAAGATACTTCCCTAGGCTAATCACACACAAAGAAACGATAAGCAATACGGATCTGGCGATTGGTAGGCTACCGACAGGGGAGTGTATTGTTAATCTGCTGTACAGAGCTGCCGCCTATACCTAGTCAGGCATAGGCGACAGCTGCAAAACCCTTGCACGGCATGGAATAGTCTCAGTAAACGTTTTTATGATTAACGAGAAGGATTACTTACAATCGATCATATGCGCCTGCCTCCCTTTTTTAAGGAGTATTCAGGACGGTACCCATTGAGTAATGGGCAGGCATTAATCCTGAAAACTCCCTCACGGCATACTCACGCTAGCGTACAGCTTGTCCCTGGATCATATCGTCTCGAAGAGATTCCGCTTGTTCGCGCGCTTCCTTAGGGTCCATAACAAGCCTACTATACTTCCTAAGGCCCGTTCCAGCGGGGATTAAATGTCCTAGAATTACATTCTCTTTCAGTCCTCTCAGGGTATCACATTTTCCCCTAATGGCTGCCTCACTTAGTACCTTAGTGGTCTCCTGAAAGGAAGCCGCCGATATAAAGCTCTCTGTGCCCAACGAAGCTTGGGTGATACCCAATAGTTTAGGTTGAGCAACTGCTGGCCTAGCATCTCTTACCTGAACTGTTTTTAAGCATTTTTCTTTTAAAGCAGCGACTTCCTGTGCCAACGTGCTCGCACTAACGATCTGCCCAACTTTCAACACCGAAGAATCACCTGCTTCAGTAACTACCTTTTGGGTCCGTATCTTATCGTTTTCTTCTCTAAAAAGGAATTTATCAACGATCTGGCCCAACATAAAGGTCGTATCTCCTGATTCTATCACCTCAAGCTTTTTCATCATCTGCTTGACAATGACTTCAACATGCTTGTCATTAATCTTCACCCCCTGCAAACGGTATACGTCCTGAAGTTCATTGACAAGATGCCTCTGCACAGCAATAGGCCCCTTAATCGCCAAAATATCAGCTGGCGCGATAATGCCATCAGACAGAGGATCACCCGCTTTGACATAATCATTATCTTGTACGAGGATATGCTTTGACAGAGGTACGAGGTATCTCTTTTTAATGCCTCTTTTTGATTCAACCACGACCTCTCGATTGCCACGTTTTATGCCACCATAAGTAACAACCCCATGGATTTCGCTGACAACGGCTGTGTTGGATGGATTCCTGGCCTCAAAAAGCTCAGTAACCCTGGGAAGCCCTCCTGTGATGTCTCTGGATTTCCCCATCATCCTAGGAATTTTTCCTAGAATTTGCCCTGCACAAACTTTATCCCCGTCTTCTACCACTAACCGAACTTTCACAGGAAGGCTATAATGCGTGGCCACCCCATTTTCATCCTCTACAATCAACGTGGGGTTCTTGGTTTTATCCCTGGTATCAATGATGACCTTTTGTTTGTAACCTGTTTGTTCGTCGTACTCCTCTTTATAGGTAATATCTTCTTCTATTGCCTCAAACACAACCGTCCCAGCAGATTTAGAAAGGATAACAGCATTGTACGGATCCCAGTAGCACAGTTCCTGATCTTTTGTGACTTGCTCGCCCTCTTTCACCTTTAAGTAAGCTCCATAAGGGACAGGACTAGTCGTTAATACTTTCTTCGACTTAGGGTCCAGGATGTGTACCTCGCAGGATCTACTCATAACTACTTCCAGCTTTTGCCCCGTATCATGGGTGGTCTCTACAGTATTCATGTCTTCAAACGTCACCAATCCGTCATACTTTGCTTGAATCTTTGAGGCCACAGCAATGTTAGAAGCCGTACCTCCTACGTGGAAAGTTCTTAATGTTAGCTGCGTACCTGGCTCACCAATAGATTGAGCAGCGATAACACCTACTGCTTCTCCTATTTGCACCATCTTACCTGTGGCAAGGTTTCTTCCGTAACATTGAATACACACCCCTCGCTCGGCTTCGCAAGTCAACGCCGACCTAATTTCTACCTGCTCTACGCCCGCCTCATCAGCCTTTTTAGCAAGTGCCTCCACAATTTCTTCACCAGCAGGAATGAGTAGCTGTTTCGTAACAGGATGGTATACATTGTGGGTAGCTATTCTTCCTAGTATTTTTTCAGAGATCGGTTCGATGACTTCATCATTGTCCTTCAGTGCCGAAACTACAAGGCCCCTCAGCGTGCCACAGTCTTCTTCAGTAGTGATGATATCTTGAGCCACGTCAACCAGCCTCCTCGTCAAATAGCCTGCATCAGCTGTCTTGAGTGCCGTATCAGCTAGCCCTTTACGTGCTCCATGGGTGGAGATAAAATACTCGATAACATCTAATCCTTCCTTGAAATTAGAGAGAATAGGGTTCTCGATGATACCACCCACAGCACCTTGAAAACTTTTTTGTGGTTTGGCCATCAAGCCCCGCATTCCTCCTAGCTGGCGCACTTGCTCTCTTGATCCTCGAGCTCCTGAGTGCATCATCATATAGACAGAATTGAATCCCTGCTGATCTTTTTCTAGCTGCTCCATGAGCAAATTGGTGATCTGCGTGTTGACACGCGTCCAAGTGTCGATAACCTGATTATAGCGCTCCCTGTCAGTAATCAGCCCCATCAAGTAATTATTCCAAACGACGTCCACCTCTTCCTTGGCCAATCCAATGAGCTGATTCTTCTCTTGGGGGACTTTTATATCATCTAGTGCCATAGACATCCCCCCTGTATAGGCAGACTGAAAGCCTAGCTCCTTGACCTCATCGAGAAACTGTACAGTACGTACGGTGCCCACTTGTTTGTATACCTGAGCGGTAATAGCCTGCATCTTTTTGCTAGTAAGCATTTCATTGATGAAGCCAATTTCTTTCGGTACATACTGATTAAACACAACCCTACCGGCGATTGTGTCGATGATTGATTCCACCAGTAGGCCCGCTGTATCTTTCATCTTTACCTTGACTTTGATGTGAGCGTGTTGGGATAAGCTACCGCTATCCAAGGCCATGATGACTTCCTCAGGAGCATAAAAAACCATTCCTTCGCCCTTAATAGGGTGCTCAGCTGTGCTCTTTCTACCCTTTGTGAGGTAATACAGGCCAAGTACTATATCCTTAGAAGGTACGGTAATAGGAGCTCCGTTGGCGGGATTGAGAATGTTGTGTGCCGATAACATTAACAGGGATGCCTCTGTAATAGCCTCCTGGCTTAAAGGCACATGCACAGACATGGTATCGCCATCAAAATCTGCATTAAATGCAGTACAGACCAAGGGATGCAGCTGAATAGCCTTGCCCTCGATTAACCTAGGCTGGAAAGCCTGGATCCCCAGTCTATGGAGTGTGGGGGCCCTATTGAGTAGCACGGGGTGACCCTTCAGGATATTTTCTAGGATATCCCAGACGACTGGTGTTTTTTTTTCGACAATCTTCTTGGCGGATTTAACGGTCTTAACAAGCCCACGCTCAAGGAGCTTACGAATAATAAAAGGCTTGAACAACTCTGCAGCCATATCCTTGGGCAGGCCACACTCGTAAAGCTTAAGCTCAGGCCCTACCACTACTACAGACCTACCTGAATAATCTACACGCTTTCCTAAAAGATTTTGACGGAATCGCCCCTGTTTCCCCTTGAGCACATCACTCAAAGACTTGAGTGGCCGAGCCCCTTCAGATGCCACAGCATTGACCTTCCTAGAATTGTCAAACAAGGAGTCTACGGCTTCCTGGAGCATTCTCTTCTCATTTCTAAGAATAACCTCCGGCGCCTTGATCCCAATCAATCTCTTAAGACGGTTATTCCTGATGATTACCCTCCTATAAAGATCATTGAGATCCGAAGTGGCAAATCTACCGCCTTCCAGAGGTACAAGAGGCCTTAGCTCAGCAGGTATCACTGGAATGATACGCATGACCATCCATTCCGGCTTGTTTTCTACTCTACTCCTTGCCTCTCTAAACGCCTCCACGATCCTCAAGCGTTTGAGTGCATCTGCTCGGCGCTGCTGCGAAGTATCATTCGATGCTTGGTCTCTTAACTGAAACGACAATTCATCAAGTTCAATCCTGGATAGAAGCATCTGAATAGCTTCAGCACCCATCTTAGCGATGAACTTGTTGGGGTCGCTATCATCCAAAAGCTGATTCTCACGAGGAAGCTGATCCAAAATGTCTAGGTACTCCTCTTCAGTGAGGAAATCCATGTAGTTGATATTATCCTCCGCTTTTATCCCCGGCTGAATGACTATATATCTTTCATAGTAAATAATTTGATCTAGCTTTTTGGCGGGCAACCCAAGCAAATAGCCCATCTTATTGGGGAGCGACCTGAAGTACCAAATATGCGCCACAGGCACTACCAGATCAATATGTCCCATTCTGACGCGCCGCACCTTTTTTTCGGTCACTTCAACTCCACATCGATCACAGATGATGCCCTTGTATCTAATTCTCTTGTATTTCCCACAATGGCACTCCCAGTCTTTTACAGGCCCGAATATTCGTTCACAAAACAACCCCCTCATCTCTGGCTTGTGTGTCCTGTAGTTGACTGTTTCGGGTTGAGTAACTTCTCCGCAAGAACGCTCCAGCATGACCTCTGGAGAGGCCAGGCTAATGACCACCTCTGAGAACTCACTCTTGGTCTTCTTATCTCTTCTAAGTTTCATAGCTGCTGACTTGACTTATCGTACCGTTTAACACCCACGGTGCTGGGGAATTGGAATTACTTGAGGGTGATTTCTAAGCCTAGTCCCCTTAGCTCATGTACCAATACATTGAACGACTCTGGCAGATTGGGTTGGGGAATATTGCCTCCTTTGACAATCATCTCATAAGCTTTAGAGCGGCCAACCACATCGTCTGATTTGATAGTCAACATTTCTCGCAGGAGATGAGCCGCCCCAAAGGCTTCTAGTGCCCATACTTCCATCTCACCGAAACGTTGTCCACCAAACTGTGCCTTCCCGCCCAGCGGCTGTTGTGTAATCAGGGAGTAAGGCCCCGTAGAACGCGCATGCATCTTTTCATCTACCAGATGCCCCAGTTTGAGCATGTAAATAACACCCGTCGTTATCTTTTGGTCAAACTTCCTGCCTGTCAAACCATCGTAAAGCTCCGCTTTACCCCAACTAGGTAGGCCAGCCTCTTCTAACTCACGCGCTATATCTTCCATTGAAGCTCCATCAAAAATTGGTGTAGCATACTTCCTTCCCAACTTTTGCCCTGCCCAGCCCAACACGGCTTCATAAATTTGTCCCAGGTTCATACGAGACGGCAATCCAAGAGGGCTCAAAACAATGTCGACAGGTGTACCGTCAGCCAAAAAGGGCATATCCTCTTGGCGAACAATCTTTGCAACAACGCCCTTGTTACCATGTCTACCCGCCATCTTATCTCCTACTTTTAACTTGCGCTTCTTGGCAACGTACACTTTGGCCAACTTGAGAATGCCGGTTGGAAGGTCATCACCTACCTCCAAAGCAAATCTTTCTCTCCTGAAGTTGCTGATAATCTTGTTACGTTTTTTACTGTAGTTCTCTATAAGTTGGCACAGTAGGCTGTTCTTCTCTGCATCAGTAGTCCATCGATCCAGACGCACATCCCCAATCAGGTTTGTCTCCTCGGGAACGCTGTAATTCGCCTCGTCGCGATATATATTTTTCTCTGGAAATAAATTCTCCGCAATCAAAGCAGTCGTAAATTTTTTCCCCTTACTCACGAGTTCTTCTCCAAACTTATGGTAAACACCCTGGGATACTTCTCCCTCGAGCAGCGTAGCTAGCTTTTTGATGGCGATGGACCGCAATTGCAACAAGTTTTTGGCATGCAGCTTCTTCAGTACCTCAAGCTCTTTTTTAACCTTGGCCCTGGCTTTCTTGTCCCTACTGGGTCTAGTAAAAAGCTTGGTATCTACGACAACTCCATGCATCGAAGGGGGCGCCTTTAGAGAGGCATCCTTTACATCTCCTGCCTTGTCACCAAAAATAGCCCTCAGCAATTTTTCCTCAGGCGTAGGGTCAGACTCTCCCTTGGGGGTAATTTTTCCTATGAGAATATCACCTTCTCTTATCTCAGTACCCACTTTAACGATGCCGTTCTCATCAAGGTGGCTAACCGTTTCTTCACTCACATTAGGTATCTCGGAGGTGAGTTCTTCTTCTCCTAACTTGGTATCTCTCACCGCTAGAGCAAACTCTTCGATATGTATCGAGGTGAATATGTCTTCTTGCACAACACGCTCTGATATGACAATAGCGTCTTCATAGTTATAGCCTTTCCAAGACATGTACGCTACTCTCAGATTTCTCCCCAGGGCCAATTCATCACCCTTAGTAGCATACCCTTCACACAGGATCTTCCCGGCTTTTACCTTCTCACCTCTGTGTACTACAGGCCTGAGGTTGATGCAGGTACCTTGGTTAGTCCCTCGAAACTTAGTCAAAGGATAGGTTTGCAGTGTGTCATCGAACGCAACAAGCTCTTCTGATTCTGAGAGCTCATACTTCATGACAATCTTTTCGGCATCCACATAAACTACCACACCATCTTTCTCAGCACACACCAACCCCTTGAAGTCTCTAGCAACACGCTCCTCAATACCTGTTCCGACGATGGGGGCTTCAGGTTGTACAAGAGGTACAGCCTGCCGTTGCATGTTCGAGCCCATCAAGGCTCGGCTTGCATCATTATGTTCTAAAAAAGGAATGAGTGCTGCCGCCACAGAAACAATCTGATCAGGCGCTACATCCATGTAAGAAACTTGTTCAGGACTAACAAGGGGGAAATCACCAACAAATCTTACCTTGACCTTGTCGTCTAGAAGCTTGCCATCTTTACCAAGCCTTACGTTGGCTTGTGCAATGTTGTGCAAGTCTTCTTCTTCGGCAGTGAGGTAATGAGGCTTCCCATCTAGCTCTGCTACGCCATGGAGGACCCTTCTGTAAGGAGTCTCAATAAAGCTCATCGCATTGATTCTGGCATGCATGCACAAATAAGAGATCAGACCAATGTTGGGACCTTCAGGAGTCTCGATGGCGCAGAGGCGACCCGCGTATGTATAATGGATGTCTCGCGCTTCAAATCCCGCCCTATCTTTTGATAGCCCACCGGGACCCAATGAGGAGATTCTCCGCTTGTGTGTCACCTCCGATAGCGGATTCACTTGGTCCATGAATTGCGAAAGCGGATTGGTACCAAAGAACGAGTTAATGACTGCAGACAGCGTCCTCGCATTAATCAAATCTGCAGGTTTGAAATCTTCGCTATCCCGCACATTCATCCTTTCTCGGATAGTTCTGGCCATCCTGGCTAGGCCCACCCCAAACTGCGTATAAAGCTGCTCTCCTACTGTTCGTACCCTTCTATTGCTCAGATGATCTACATCATCTACGACTGTTTTGGAGTTGACAAGCCCAATCAAGTATTTTACTATCTGGATGATATCGGCCTTAGTCAGCACACTGACATCAGAAGGAACGTCAATACCAAGCTTTTTGTTAATTCTGTAGCGTCCTACTTCACCTAGATCATACCGCTTGTTACTAAAAAACAAGCTCTGCACCGTCTCACGTGCAGTTTGCTCGTCGGGTGGCTCTGCATTCCGTAACTGGCGATAAATCTGCTCAACAGCTTCTCGTTCAGAGTTGGCGTTGTCTTTGTGTAAAGTGTTGTGAATAATGTTGTAGTCTGCTATACTGCTGTCGACTCTATGGAGCAGCACAGACTCAGCACCCGACTCCAAGATAATGCGAACAGCCTCATCAGTCAGGACAGCATCACGCTCTAGCAACACCTCACTGCGATCTACTGAGATCAACTCACCAGTATCCTCATCTACAAAATCCTCCGTCCATGTTCTAAGCACGCGGGCTGCTAACTTCCTGCCAAGGTTACGATTTAATACTGCTTGCGTGGGTTTGATTTCTTCTGACAACCCGAAAGTTTCCAGAATTCCCTTGTCTGTACCGTAACCGATCGCCCTTAAAAGAGTCGTGATTGGGAACTTTTTCTTGCGGTCGATATAAGCGTACATGACGCTGTTAACATCTGTAGCAAATTCAATCCATGCTCCTTTGAAGGGGATGATCTTAGCGGAATAAAGTTTGGTACCACTGGCATGGGTGCTCTGGGCAAAAAATACACCGGGCGATTTGTGTATTTGAAAAACCACTACACGCTCAGCCCCATTGATGATGAAAGAACCTTGAGGAGTCATGTAGGGTATATTACCCAAAAATACCTCCTGCTCGATGGTTTCAAAATCTTCGTTTTCTTCACTATTCTGTCGAAGTCTCAGCTTGGCCTTCAAGGGTACCGCATACGTCACTCCTCGGCCAATGCATTCCTCTGGAGTATATTTAGGAGTGTCTAAGATGTAGTCGATAAGCTCCAACACAAAGTTCCCCTTAGAGTCTTCTATGGGAAAGTTTTCCACGAAAACTTTGTAAAGGCCTTCCTTTGAACGCTTTTCGGGGGGATTATCTAGCTGAAAGAAATCTTTGAATGATTTCAGCTGAAGCTCAAGAAAGTCAGGATAATCTGTAACAGACTTGAGCGCAGCAAAGTTGACTCTTTTACTGATAGGTTTTTTTTTCTCTGCCAAAACACTACGGATTAAAATTCTAGGTGTAGGAAGATGGGTATACTTTCCACGTGCGGAGACGACAGCCTCAGCGGAGCCTACATGAAGGCTTTAGCCGTTGTTCGGCATGCCTTTTGGGCACAGAGCTGCTTAGTAGCCACAAGGCCCCACTTACAAGACGCGGAAAGCATGCTGCCTTGCTAGGCACTCCAGCAACTCTACTTGATCTCTACCTCGGCACCTGCCTCTTCAAGTTTAAGCTTAATAGACTCTGCCTCATCCTTGGGAGCCCCTTCCTTAATAGGCTTGGGTGCCCCATCTACTAGATCCTTTGCTTCTTTCAGCCCTAATCCCGTCATTTCTTTAACAAGCTTGACAACAGTAAGCTTAGAGGTACCTGCCGATTTTAGAATTACGTCGAAGCTGCTTTTTTCTTCAACAGCTTCAGCACCGCTGTCACTTGCTCCACCAGCCACTACAACAGGAGCAGAAAACGCTGCGGGTTCAATGCCGTACTGCTCTTTTAATATTGTTGCCAATTCGTTGACTTCCTTAACATTGAGACTAACGAGCTGTTCTGCTACTGCCTTTAAATCTGTCATCTTTCGTGAGATTTTAATTAATAATAGAATAGGTATAAGACTAAGCCCTCTTTTCTGCCAAAGCTTGCACCAAACCTGCCAGCTGGTGCGTACTAGAATGAATTGAAGCCATGACGCGTGTGACAGGTGACTTCAACAGTCCAATCAATTCACCAAGAAGTTCTGTCCTCGATTTGAGCTGACTTAAGTCGTCTAGATACTGCTCTCCGACAAACAACTCCTTGTCAATAGACGCTCCCTTGAGGCGTGGAACTTCCAGCTTACGACGACTCCTAAAATCCTTGATAATCTTTGCAGGTATGCTGCCGGTGTCCTTAGCAAATAGGATACCGGAAAACCCTTGCAAGACTGACTGACGAAAGGCTGAGTAATCCACCCCACTCCCTAGCTTCTCAAGTGCTTTACCGATCAGCGTATTTTTTACTACCTGGTATACTACGCCCGCCTGAAAACACTCCTTTCTGAAGTCACCAACCTCCTCCGCATTAAGGCCCTCCGTGTTTACAACATAAAAGTAATCCGTCGAAGAAAGCCGCGCTACAAGAGCCTCTAGAATTCTACTTTTTTCTTTCCTCGTCATGTTCCTACAGTCCAGGGATGCTGTGTTTATCGATGAAAATACTCTGGCTCATGGTGCTAGAAAGGCTAACACTTTTAATGTAATCGCCTTTTGAAGAGGTGGGTTTCAGCTTCACAATACTCCCCAAGAGTTCAAGTAAGTTGACTTTGAGGTACTCGCTGGAGAAAGAGGCTCTCCCGATGCTCGTATGTACGATGCCATACTTATCTACCTTAAAATCTATTTTCCCTTTCTTGACCTCCTGTACAGCCTTGCCCACATCCATGGTTACCGTACCCGTCTTGGGGTTAGGCATTAGCCCCCTCGGCCCTAGTATCTTGCCCAGTTTCCCTACTTTCGCCATCACGGCAGGCATGGTAATGATAGTGTCTACTTGGGTCCAGCCTTGCTCAATCTTCTTCAAATATTCGTCCAGCCCTACATGGTCTGCGCCTGCTTCTCGTGCCTCTTGCTCTTTATCAGGCGTACATAAAACCAGTACGCTGATTTCTTTGCCGGTGCCATGGGGAAGCACGACCATACCCCTCACCATCTGATCCGACTTTCTGGGGTCTACTCCTAGACGAACCGCTATATCTACAGAAGCATCGAACTTTGTGTGGGTAATTTCTCCAACAAGCCGCACCGCATTGTCTAAAGGATATATTCTCTTGAGGTCGTACTTTTTAGCAACTTCTCTCTGCTTTTTGGTTAGCCTGGCCATTGATTATTCTTGATTAGTCTGAGGCGATTCACCACTTATAGTCAATCCTATGCTCCTTGCGGTTCCAGCAATCATTTTCATAGCGGCAGGCAATGAAAAAGCATTCAAGTCTGGCATCTTCAACGTAGCAATAGCTTCTACATCGCCCCAGGTCACACTACCCACCTTCTTACGGTTAGATTCTGGGGAACCCTTTTTGATCTGAGCCTTCTTCATGAGCAAAACGGGAGACGGAGGAGTCTTAACAATGAAATCGAATGACTTGTCCTTATAGACCGTGATAAGAACGGGCAACAGCTCCCCCTGTTTATCCTGGGTTCTGGCATTGAACTGCTTACAGAAGTCCATGATATTGACGCCCTTGCTACCAAGAGCCGGCCCCACCGTTCCAGAAGGGCTGGCCACCCCTCCTTGCACTTGCAATTTGATATAAGTTGCAACTTCCTTCGCCATATTCTTTGATTAACCTAGAGTGCACTTAATTCTAAGCATATTTCTCTACCTGTATGTAACTAAGCTCAACGGGCGTGTTTCTTTCGAAGATCTTCACTGTGATATTGAGCTTCTTGCGCTCTTCGAATACTTCCTGAATACTCCCCGAAAATCCACTGAAAGGCCCATCGATCACCTTCACCATTTCCCCAACCATAAATGGAGACTCTAAAAAGAGCTCACCAGCCTCAGCCTCACCCACTCTGCCTAATATTCTATTTACCTCGGCCTGCCTGAGTGGGACAGGTTCCTTAGAGGCTCCCCAGCCCCTCGTACTTAGGAACCCCAGCGCTCCGGGAATACTCTTTACGACATGGCCCACTCTCCCATCCGACAAGTCAGCACATATAAAGACATAGCCTGGGAAAAAATTACGCTCTTTAAGCTTTCTCTTACCCGCATGCATCTCGTACACTTTATCGATGGGGACAAGTATCTGCTTCACGCAGCCTTCCAGCTTTTGCCTAGCCAACTCTGCCTCCAGAAAAGACTTGAATTTCTTTTCTTGCCCACTGACCACCTTAAGCACGTACCACCTTGGCTCACCCATCGTAAACGCAACAGTTTTTCCCTACTTCAGCCCTAAAAAGCACTGTAGAGCCAGGAAATAGCATTTTTAAAGATCAAGTCTATGCAACCGATAACAACGGCAAAAGTGAAGGAAGCGGCTAGAACCAACACCGAGCTACGCTGGAGTTCATCGTAGACGGGCCAAACAACCTTATGCCTCATTTCGTCTATAGACCCAAGAACAAACGTCTTTATTTTTGACATACCGTCATTTCGCACGGGTGGAGAGACTCGAACTCCCAGCCAATGGTTTTGGAGACCACTACTCTACCAATTGAGCTACACCCGTGTAGCGATCTCAAATGGTGTGCAAGTCTACGCAAACCAGCCATCATAAACAAGCACATCCCCCCGAAAGAGTAATGTGCTTGCGACACAATGTGATGAGTGCAGTTACTCAATGATCTCAGTTACCTGACCCGCACCGACCGTTCTACCTCCTTCACGGATGGCAAAACGCAAGCCCTTCTCCATGGCTATTGCGTTAATGAGTTCTACTTCGAATGTGACGTTATCGCCAGGCATCACCATTTCAATGCCTTTGGGGAGTCTCACCTCTCCTGTCACATCGGTAGTTCTAAAATAGAACTGGGGTCTATACTTGTTGAAGAATGGGGTATGCCGTCCACCCTCGCTCTTGGAAAGGACGTATACCTCTGCCTTAAATCTGTGGTGGGGCGTCACAGAACCTGGCTTACAAATGATCATACCCCGACAGATATCCTGCTTATCGATCCCCCTTAACAGTATACCAACGTTGTCACCTGCTTCCCCTCTGTCCAGGATCTTCCTAAACATCTCTACTCCAGTCACTGTGGACGTCAAATCCTCCGCTCCCATACCGATGATTTCTACCGGATTTCCTGTGTTAATAACACCTCTTTCAATCCTACCAGTAGCTACAGTACCGCGACCCGTGATAGACAATACATCCTCTACGGGCATCAAAAAGTCCCGATCGATCAACCTCTCTGGCACAGGTATGTACTCATCTACGGCATTCATCAGCTCTTCTACTGTCTTTACCCACTTGTCCTCACCATTAAGGGCTCCCAATGCAGAACCTTGAATGATTGGGGTACTATCGCCATCAAACTTATACGCACTCAACAGCTCACGTACCTCCATTTCTACCAGCTCTATCAATTCAGGGTCGTCAACAGCATCCACCTTGTTGAGAAACACGACGAGTCTGGGTACGCCCACCTGAGAAGCCAACAAAATGTGTTCTCTAGTCTGAGGCATGGGACCATCAGTAGCAGCCACGACCAGAATGGCGCCATCCATTTGTGCCGCCCCAGTAACCATGTTCTTGACGTAGTCCGCATGACCGGGGCAGTCCACGTGAGCATAATGCCGCTTTTCTGTCTGATATTCTATGTGGGACGTATTGATGGTAATACCCCTCTCTTTCTCCTCGGGTGCATTATCAATTGAGCCAAAATCTCTCTTCTCAGCCAATCCTTTACTGGACAAAACAGAGGAAATAGCAGCCGTCAGGGTCGTTTTACCATGGTCAACGTGGCCAATCGTACCGATGTTTACGTGGGGTTTTGAGCGATTAAAATTTTCTTTTGCCATGTTTAATTTTTTGCTTTTTGATGGAACGAATATAGTGTTAAAGTGGTACAATGTAGCGCACGGAGCAAACAGGTTTTGCTTTTACGTAGCAACATAGCCCTGCCCATGACATTAACCCAACAAACCACTTGCTGAGCCAATGACGGGATTTGAACCCGTGACCCCTTCCTTACCAAGGAAGTACTCTACCACTGAGCTACATCGGCCTTTTTTGTTAAAGAGCGGAAGACGAGAGTCGAACTCGCGACCTACAGCTTGGAAGGCTGTCGCTCTACCAATTGAGCTACTTCCGCTGGCCATCAGGACACCGATCAGTGAGCAGATCTTATCAACATTATTATCTATCAGTCAATCTACCTAAACCCTGCGCAATTTACGCTTTGGTCCTCATTTTACCTAATACGCTTTGGTCCTCATTTTATCTAAACCAACAAAGCCCACAACCCCTGTCTTCGATGCACAACACAACAATAACAGGAGCCGGCGCTGCATGAACATGTGGGGAGGACAGGATTCGAACCTGCGTAGCCGCGAAGCAGCGGATTTACAGTCCGCCCCATTTAACCACTCTGGCACCTCCCCTAAACCACACACAATTCCAATGCAACACGCATGCCTGGCTACTAAGCGGCAGCGGCAAATCTATGTTTTTTTTTATTTTGGTCAAACTGGGCGCCAGTGCCGTAAGCACTTTGTGCGTCTTCATCTCAGTCCTCTCTACCGCGTCGGCCTTTTTGTATGAGCGTCTTGGTACACTATCTGTATCAAGCTAGCAGAGAGTGTTTGTCTGCCTGGCACTGAGCCGGCGGGCTAGGTAATACTAGCATCGCCATAGACTGACAGGTTTGGAACCCGACTGAGCAAACGACCTTGACTTAGGCACACGACCTTGATCAGAGTGGTGTAGGGGTTATGATGCGTGTGACAACAAAAGGATAAGGACGCGTGCCTGAGAACGACTCATGGTCAAAAACCAACATCGTGAGCGCTGGTGTTGCCGGTTTCTTTTGTAGCAACCGGCAACACCAGCACAGCGAGCCTTGGCTACAAAATTCTTGTCGCCTTTGCTAAGCCATGATGAGCAAGAGGACCACTACCAGCATGCATTCGCCTTTTTCGTGCTCAAGAATCAGCTATCACTGTGTGATGGCAGTACTCTGCCTCTTGGAAACACGTCGGCATCGTAGGTTACTTTATTCAGATACCGTGATCTGTACCTGTCCGTAGGAGCGTAGCAACGAGAGATATTACGTAGATGAAGCCAGTAGGTGACAAGAGTGCAGTATTGCGAAGCGACGCTATGGCTTTGTCCTCATGGCCAGTGGGGACCTTGTACAGCGCGCTTGCACGAGACAAAACCACGGATGGATAGTGCAACGAGTCGGCCATAAAACTTTAGCTACTGCGGCAGCGCTACCCCAGACAAGTTCAGTACAAGCTTGGTGTATTACTGCGCATCGCCCGTAAAATAGGGTGTATTTTTGTTGACTTTCCCGAGTCTAATGCATAAAGTGCGGTTTTATAACCTCAAAAAAATAATAAACATGGAAAAACTACAGAAATTAACATGGCTTATGGTGCTGCTAGTGGGTAGTAGTACCTCAATGGCCGTTGCACAGAGTGGTCATGCACTCATGTCCGAAGACGGGCCTGAAAGCATGCTCAGGGTAGGGATCTCGTTTGAAGCACGCGGGGCATACGATTGCAAAAACTACTATGCAGCACCTGCATTTGGGCCTGCCGTCGTACCCATGCGGAGTGACGTTGACAATAAAAAGCGGTCTCTCTTCGATATTACCAATGCCACACTGAATGTAGAGAAAGAATTACCTCTTGCAGGTGGAGAAAGCATGAAACTGGTGGTACAAGCCGACCTACGAGAGAACGTAGCACTCAAGAGCGTGTATGCAGACTTTAAAGGATTTAGAGTAGGGAAGGCTGTGAGTAACTTCTGCGACCCAGATGCTTGCGGCCTGGTGGGCGGTCGGTTCGTACAAGTACGATGGCAACACCAGCCGAGCGCATCGTTGAACTATACGCTGGCTATTGAGGGAGCGCCTGATTTGGTAATATACCCAGAGGTTGAGGAAGCGGATAGAGCTACGAGGGGTTTGCAACCTCACAAGAATGTGCCGGCTGTGAGTGCCAACGTGAGGTATGAGCAAGGAGCATCCTGGCATGTACAAGTGGGTGGGTTATTCAGGTTTCTAGAGTACCGCAACACAAACACCAGAGAAGACATTTACATACCTACCTACGGCGTTAGCATCAGCACGGCACTTCAACTGGTTCCTGAGCGGAGTACGTTTAGCCTACAAGGGGTCTACGGCCAGGGTATAGGCAATTATATGGCAGATCTAGGAGCCTTGCAGAAGGAGGTCAACGCTGTTTACGCAACAGGGGGCGATACATCAAAGCGCGAGACCTTGGATGCCATTGGTGTTGGCGCGGGTATTACCCACAACTGGCTACCTGAGTTGCGCTCGGAGGCAGCCTACAGGTTCATATCCACCACAGACAACAAGAGAAGTCAGGATGCTTACAGATATGGCCATGCAGCCTCTGTCAATCTATTTTACTATCCTACAGAACAAATCAGAATAGGAACAGAATATTTGTTTTGTGTGAGAAAAAACATCGGAGGAGAGCCAAAAGATGCGCACCGCGTGCAAGCAGTGATTGGTTTCGAGCTTTAGCAATGAAGTACCACAAAAAAAGCCCGAGGGTATCTCGGGCTTTTTTTGTGACCAAAAATCGTGGCACGGGCTGTGTCAGCAGGCCCCAAAAAATCAATAAATATGCATAACACTGTCCATAACACGGAAAATCATTACCTTTGCCCCTCTTTTCTACAACCCCTGACACCATCGGCGCAGCCACAATAATACAGGCGCCTGTTGTAACCAACTACCATGAACAAAAGGAGTCTTTTCTTTACCGTCGCACTCACGATATCCCTCACCACACTACTTAATATCAGCATACGCAACCTACCTCCATTAGGTAAGTGCTTAGACCCGTTTCAGGGTATCTGGCAAAATGCAGAGACGCAGTCCGTCAATCTACCAAAAAGTCTGTCCTTGCCTGGGCTACAAGCATGCGTCACCGTTCAATTTGACAAGCACCTCATTCCCCACATTATTGCGCAGAACGACACAGACCTATACTTTGCACAAGGCTACGTAACGGCACTGCACCGGCTGTGGCAAATGGACTTTCAGACCTATGCAGCAGCAGGCCGCATAGCAGAAATCGTAGGTTTAAAAGCCCTTGACTTTGATCGGTTACAGCGCCGCAAGGGTAACCTCTATGCGGCCAAAAATGTCCTAGCAGAAATAGAAAAAGATCACACCCTGCACAACGTTGTCCACGCCTATGTAGCAGGTGTTAATGCCTACATTCATACCTTATCCTACAAAGACCTGCCTCTTGAATACAAATTGCTGAACTATCACCCCGAACCCTGGACACCCCTGAAAGTTGCCCTGATGATGGCACACATGATCGAAGACCTCTGTGGAGGAGACAATAGTATAGAGAATACCAACGCCTTGCACCAGTTAGGTAAGGAAAAGTTTGACTTCCTTTTTCCGGCTTATTTTGAGAAATCTGAACCCGTGATTCCCAGAAACACACCATGGAACTTCAAACCAATTGCTGTTCAGCCTCCAGCGCCCTTGCAAATACCACAACAAAGAACGCAGATCGGGCCAACTCAAAGTAACCGGGCTAGTGGCAGCAACAGTTGGGCAATATCCGGAAAAAAGACCATTACAGGTGCCCCTTACTTGGCTAACGACCCACACCTAGTGATGCAATTGCCTTCGGTTTGGTACGGCATGCACCTGCAATCACCTACTGTCAATGTCTTTGGAGGAACCATCCCGGGACTTCCATCGGTGGCGGTAGGATTCAACGAATCTATCGCTTGGGGAGTCACCAACGCAGCTAGAAATGTGAAAAATTGGCACGTTATCGACTTCAAAGATGAAAGCAAACAGGAATACTACTATGACAACCTACTGCTCAAAACACAGTGGGTGACAGAAGCAATCAAAGTGAGAGGTAGTAATACCTTCTATGATACCGTCATATACACTCACTTTGGGCCCATAGTCTATGATGAACAATTTCCGAGTTGTCAAGAACGGAACCATCTAGCTATGAAATGGCTGGGACATCACCCCGGCAAGGAGTTGCTCACTTTTTATCTCCTCAACCGGGCCAAAGATTTCAAAGATTTCGAGGAAGCACTACAGCATTACCATGTTCCCAGTCAGAATTTTTCTTTTGCTGCCGCCAGCGATGACATTGGTATCTACATCGCAGGACGAACGCCGGTACAATGGAAAGACCAAGGGCGATTTATCATGCCGGGAAACACAGCAGCGTACGAATGGTCAGGGGATGTTCCCAAGGAGCACCTCCCTAAAATCCTGAACCCTACCAGTGGCTACGTTAGCTCGGCCAACGAACGGTCTACAGACGAGTATTACCCATACCATTACCACCATTACGCAGAGGAGCACTATCGCAACAGAAGAGCGAGCCAGGTCTTGTGCAAACTCAAGGGAGTTGATGAAAAAGCCATGATGCAATTGCAAAATGATAACTATAACCTAGCAGCTCAAGAGAGTTTGCCATTGCTGCTCAAGGAGGTCAATACCCATCAGCTCAACGAGGAGCAGAAAGCTGCCTATCAAACACTTTTAAACTGGAACTACCACAACGAAGTAGACCAGCTAGCTCCCTCCATCTTTCAGGCCTGGCAAGAGCAGCTCAATGTAAAGCTTTGGGGATCGCTTCAAAATGGAGAATGCGCTCTACCAACGCCTTGTTTTTACCGTACTGTGGAAATCTTAAAGCACCATCCTCGCAGCCCCCACCTAGACCTGGGAGAGTATGCCACCGTAGGAGAATTGATCCACGCTGCTTTCACATCGGGCGTGCAAGCACTTGAAGCGTGGCGGGCAAAGCACCAGAAGCCTTACCGATGGGGCGACTACCGGCAAGTATTTATCAATCACCTGGCAAACATGACTTCTTTCGGCTTATACAATCTCCAGATAAATGGAGGGGACCATATTTTAAATGCCAATGAAGGCAACCGAGGAGCTTCTATGCGTTTGGTTGTTGCACTGGGAACACAGCCAAAAGGCTGGTTCATTTATCCAGGAGGCCAGTCAGGCAACCCAGGTAGTCCGTATTATACGAGTTTTGTAGAGTCTTGGCGCCAAGGGAAGTACATACCTGTCACCATTGATACCCGTGAGTTACACACAGACGAGGCTTTTACCCTCACGCTACGGCCTATATCATGAGAGCTAGGTAATACTGTCACCAGCTACGTGCTCCAGCGCTATTCTCTTACGTGCTGGTGGGCGGGTACCATCACACAATTAATACATAAGAAACCCATGAAATTTCTGATTCAAGTATTCCTGACTATCCTGATGAGCTATGTAGCAGAGCAATTTTTGCCCTGGTGGACCATTGGTGTTTGTGCAGCTATTGTGGCTATGTTTCTGCCCCTGAATGGCGTTACAGCCTACCTGGGTGGCTTTACTGCTATTAGTCTACTTTGGATGGTAACAGCCACTCTGATTGACGTGCGCACTAATGCCGTACTCTCTACCAAGGTGGCTCCACTATTAGGCTTTCAAAGCACGACTTTACTTGTTGTACTCACCGGCTTAGTAGGCGGTATAGTGGGCGGCTTGGGTGCTTTGAGTGGGCAGAAATTACGCGTGCTGCTGACTCAGGAAGAGTCTGAGCAGATGAGACGTGTGTACTGAGATGTTGATTGTGCGCATAATAGGGGTAGAGTACTGTAATCTAAAAACATATGCTACCTGATACTCCCCAAACATCATAGAAAGTCTACATCCACATCATTGAGAGGGTACTTCATAAAATATCGTATAGCTTCTTGCACAGCCAGGTCTTCGAAAAGCACACGGTACATAAGCCCAATGATGGGTACACGCAACCGATAGTGTTTGGCGAGGCTACGGATAGTCTTGACAGTATGAACACCCTCAGTAGTCTCCCCCGTTTGTATAAGCTGGGACAGTGTGGCACCCTGCGCAAGACGGTAACCGAGCGTGTGGTTTCTGCTCAAGCTACTGGTACAAGTAGCGATCAGATCACCCACTCCAGCTAGCCCCAGAAACGGCCGTACAGTGGCCCCCATGGCTTGTCCAATGTGGATCATCTCCACCATACCCCGACTAATCCAGAGACTTTTGGCATTCTCTCCATAACCCAACCCACTCAGACACCCCGCCCCAATGGCCATGATATTTTTTAAAACACCACATAACTCTACTCCCAGCATATCCGTGCTACCGTAGACCTGAAAATGATGGCTACGCAAGAGCTGCTGACCTTGGGCAATGACTGTTTCCAAGGGACTGGCCACTACCGTGGCAGCAGGCTGCCCTTGGGCTAACTCCCGGGATAGATTGGGTCCTGCCAAACAGCCCACTCGGCGTACCACACTTTCCTCTTGGATCACTTCGCTCATAGTTTTTACCTCTTTTCTAGTCAGCGTAGGCACGCCCGGGCCAACATCCCCTGGCCAATATACATCCAATCCTTTGGTACCATGGATGAGTACGTGGTCAGGCTTAAGCGAAGGTGCCAACTGCCGCATCATCGTCCTGAATGCTTCGGAAGGCACAATAGGAAAGAGTACGGTGCAATGCTCAGCCACCTCTGCTAAGTGGTAAGTAGGAGTGACATTAGGAGCTAGTGGATAGCCTCCAGCAGTAGGTGTTGGCGGTATCCCCTCAGCATAGTCTTGTCTATGTACATATAGGAGCACATCGGCATTGTGTGCCAATAGGTTAGCCACTGCCGTGCCGAAACTGCCTGCACCAATCACGCCAACCTGCTTATGAGATGTACTTTTCGAGGGCATAACCTTGTAGTCTGTTGTGGTAGTATAGCAAAGTGCCTAGATCTTGGGTGATAACATCACCTGCTTGGTTTTGGAGTAAAGGTCTTTTGCTGTGGTAAAGACCCAAGTTATTAAGCCCCTGCTGGACCAAAGTGTCTAGGCTCTCTGTTGGCAAAGAAGGCTCCACCTGTAACCTTCCCGCTTTGTACAGATCAAGGATAACCACTCTCAAGTGGGCAAAGGCAAGTTCTAGCTTTACATAAGGGATCACAAGCTTTTCAAGAGGGAGCTGTAACAAAGCCTGGAAGGAAAGTGCTGCATGCTGCTGCTTGAAAAGCTCAAAAGCGACAAAAGCCAACAAATGGCTAGCAAGTACACAGTTGACCTTGTAGTAGGCCTTGACGATAGCCTTACCCAACGCTATGGTGGCGTTTTCATACTGCTTTCCGACAGCCATGGTGGTTCCTATATCCAAGAGTTGCTGGTAAGTATCCACATACACCCCCCGGGTATTATAGCTATGACCCGCTTCATCCACTGCATTGCCCAGCAAATCCATGGCCTGCCCAATAGACACAAAGACACTGGAGTCTTTGGTAAAAACGTTGTTAGCGAACTTGAGTAGCTCATGCGAAGAGGGAGTTCGTACGCAACACAATCCCTGATCAGCCAAGTAGTTTTTGATCAACCGCGGTGCTTCCAGCACACAATGGTAGTTAAGCACCACAGGCACGACAAAGATCTTGCGGGCAGCACGCCCCTGGTCTTGATAGGTGCGCTGCTGTGCTGCAAAAGCAGTGCCCAAAAGACCCAGCTTTAATTGCCGCTCTAGGGCACCTGATCGCGAGCGTGTGCCCCCAGGGTAGAATAGGCTATGGCACCCCCACTGCAAGGCCAAACTTGAATACGTTTTGAGTGTAGTGAGGTAAGGCGAATTTTTTTTTCTACGGTCTACTTTGTAAGTACCCAGGTTGTTCAAAAAATAAGCAAAGAACCTACTATTGAACAAGTTGAGCCCTGCACCGTATACAAAATGAGGCAAGCCTAATACATGAATCACCCAGGCCATCAGGAGCGAATCAAGGTGACTAGCGTGGGTGGGTACCATGATCACAGTGCCTAGCTGGGCTAGTGCTCTGAGTTGCGTCACAGCTCCTGTGATATGAATTTTCTCTTGAAGCCGAGACTGCATCCTCCAAGGATTACGCACACCTTTAAGACTAATAGGGTTTAACAACCGTGCCAACGTATAGGTAACAGCCCGTTGTCCCAGTCGATAATGCGAGATGCGAAACCTCCCCGCGATTTCATGGGCATAACGCTCGACAACTTCGTGTAAGATAGCTGGTAGCACTGTGCTGCTTTGGCCTTCTAAAGCGGTAATCAATTGCTTCCAAAAGGCTGCATCATCAGGAGGATCAACCTTCCAGGGTTTTTTTTCTATGCGCATAAGCTCCATCTCGGCAGTCTTACGAAGCATAGCTCGCAGGGCATCAGATTCTGGGTAAGTAGCCATCAGGGTCTGTACCGATGTAGCCATCACAGTCCGCACGAAGGCCCGGCGATGCTGGTTAAGCTGCACCACAGGCCAGTCCCTATATTGGGGAATAATGGGAGCATATGGTTGCTTTTGGCGCATAGACCGTGCAGTTTTGTAGCAATGGTGAGCCCATCTGCCGAAAGAGAGCCCCAAATAACGACAAAAAAACTGAGGCAGCCAATGTACCCCCGTAGCTCAGAACGGTTAAAAAATGAGTAAGATTCGCTTCTTTTCTGAGGAAACCCGCTTTGTACTGCCAGCTCCTGCTGAAACAGCCTCGTGGATTCAAGCAGTCATCCAGCAGGAAGGTTACGTACTAGCCCATCTTAACATTATCTTCTGTTCGGATCACTACCTACTCATCCAAAATAGACGCTACTTACAGCACGACACACTTACTGATGTGCTGACATTTGATTACGCAGACCAGGCGGGTATCATAGAAGGTGATATCTATATTAGCATAGACCGTGTAAGAGACAATGCACAGACCTGGCAGCAGTCCTTTACAGAAGAGCTGCAAACCGTGATAGTGCATGGGGTATTGCATTTGTTAGGCTACGATGATCAGGCTCCAGAAGCCAAGGCCCTCATGCGTCAAAAGGAGACTGAATACATGGCCAAAAGGCAAGGCGCAACCACTGTAGCTGATGATAGCGCCCATCAGGCAGCACACGCTTCACAGGCTGGTGACAAACGAAATGGGGAAGATATTCATCCATCAAGCGGGCTATGCAACCCGGACTAGCTAGGATACCACTGAGTGTTGTACTAAATTGGAATACCATGAGCTACCTGGCAGAGACTTTGGAACTGACGAGCGTCGTGCGTGTCTTGGTCGCACACCTTCTCGCCGTGTTACAACCAGAAAGCGCCTCTTTGGGGCCCGTAGAGGACAATATACGCGCCACATTGGCGATACTGGCTGCGCTAGCAGGCATAAGCGTTGTCCTGCTTGTGGGTGGGACATACCTGAGCAAGACACGTCTCTTTGGCCGCATGGCACTCTCTGAAGTACAAGCCGCCAACCGAGGCTACACAGCATGTACTTACCCCAACAGCCTTATAGGGCTGCAAGGCATTACTCAGACTCCTCTGCGCCCGTCTGGGAAAGCCCAGATTCATGGTGTGTGCTACGATGTAAAAACCCAAGGAACCTATGTAGCGCCTGGGATGACGGTAGTTGTTACTGATATAGCAGGTACCTCACTCACCGTTCAGGCCGTCAACGGAGCGTAGTTGTCGTGTGGCCCCATGAACGACCAACTCGTCCTCCAACATGTACAAGACAATCTAGCCAGCTGGCCCCTGCTACTACCTGAAGTACTAGTGGTCATTGCAATCGTGACTATACTGGTATGGTCGATTTTATTGCCTCGGTATCAGCACTACTGGCTCTTTCCTGTAGCACTTTTAGGTGTTTCTCTGGCCTGGTGCAGCAAGTATTGGCTGGGCAGCCAGCTGAAACCACATCAGACACTGCCCCTATTCCATCAACTTTTGGTACTTGATCCCTTAACTGTCTTCTTTTGCTTGCTTTTGCTTAGCATCGCACCATTCCTGCTGCTCCTTACGCGTCCCCGAGCATACCTACCCTCGAGAGCAGCCGACAGTCCAGCCTATGTAGTATTGCTATTAGGGTCACTGTTAGGCAGCTGCTTGTTGGTGATGGCTTTCCATTGGCTCACTATCTACCTAGGCTTGACGCTCCTATCTCTGACCTCGGCGCTACTGATAGGAAGCCACACAACACTACAAAGTGCAGAAGCCAGCCTAAAATACTTGCTCTACAGCATGACTACAACGGCTATGATGCTCTGGGGCATGGCTTATTACTACGGTCTGACAGGCACGCTGGCACTGAGCCTACCAGATGTAGCACCTAGTGGGCAGACTATCCCTGAGTATATCCTGTTAGCCATGCTCTTGCTTTGCCTGAGTCATATCTTTTTTGTATTCGCTACCGCTCCTTATCATTTTTGGGTACCTGACGTGTACCAAGGGGCTCCCACAGTTGTCGTCTCCTACCTGTCTACCGTACCTAAACTGGCAACTGTAGCGGTCTTACTGCGACTTTTTCATCAATGTCTACCACAACTAGGTCCCGCGCTCTTGGAGCATGCCCAACAGGGCATGGCTGTGCTGTCTTTGCTAACCATCATAGTGGGCAATACTGCTGCCCTACTGCAAAACAACCTACAGCGGCTTATGGCGTATGGAAGTATAGCACAAGGTGGGCTACTCATGGCGGGCATTGCAACCTCTTTGAACAGCCAAGTATGTATTCTGTATTATAGTGCCATCTATGGGGTCATGGGATTAGCTACTTGGGTGGGCATCAAAGTGCTACAACACCTCACAAACAGCGTGCACTTACAAGATTGTGTGGGGCTTGGTAGGCGGTTGCCCGTGCTGGGCAGTAGCATCACCGTGGTCATACTGTCCCTCATCGGATTACCCCCTACCGCAGGATTCACAGGAAAATTCTTGGTCTTTACAGCGCTTTGGGAGCATATACAACGCACTGGCAGCCCTCTGTTTGTGTCTTTGTTGGTAGTCGGCCTATTGGGCACTGTCTTGTCACTGTACTATTATCTCCAACTCCCTTATGTGTTATTCTGTAAGGCTGCCCGACTACCGTCCAGTACACGCAACGTGAACCAGACCGAATATGCTATCTTGTCGTGCCTTGCCATCTTACTTTTAGCAGGCTTTTTCGCTGCCGATAGCCTACTAAGAGTACTCGGCAATTGGCTAGATTGAGTCAAGCAGCGTGCCCTGTGAGCGCCTCTATCTGTAGATGCTTACATGCCTACAGAAGAGGGATAACACATCCCATTTAAAAGAACCACGCAGCCATTTCTATCCTCCATAAAATTTCTTCGGCATCTTTGGATTTTATTGCTGGAACCTATAGCTTTACGACGCTTAGAGCTTAGAGATTTAGAGGAATAGGTCGTTTTCAACAAACAGCAGTAAAAAACACAGTCTATGAATAAAAGTACAAAGAGGACAGCGCTGGCACTAGGAAGTGCTATGGTGCTTTTCGCAAC
>JALOLY010000006.1 GCA_025455725.1 Amoebophilaceae bacterium
CTACGCTGTTATCGGCCCCGTACTGAAGAAGAAATTATTTTCTCGTGACAATCACTAACACTCGTGCTGAGTGGTGCGTTATTTTCTGACCTGGTCTGTGAACGTTCTGGCCTCAGCCAGCAGTTTTACCCTACGGTTTGCTTCTTTGTATCGGGCAGAGGCGTTCCTTCCAAAGATTTACTTTTAAGATTGTTGCTGTTGTTGTCACAAGCACCTGTTCTTTCTTGTTCTTCTACTACCATCTACACTTACAAGACTTCCTGGAACTTACTCTTTGGCCATAGGACTCGATAGCCAGGCTTAAGTTTACCAAAGCATGCTCTCATTCATCGATAATAAGGCGCCTCTGCATAACAGGTTTATGCATTAGAGAACATTTCGCAATAATCCGGTGATGTTGTCCATTGCTTCACGGATACGTGCCGCCCAGAATTCTCTTTACAAAAGGGCATAAGCCGGCATGATTGTAAGGAAACATTTCTCATCAACTCTAAGAGTGTTCATTGAGATGATTCTTTGCCATGCGAAGGTCTCGATAATTTTGTGGCGGCAATGCAACAAATACCAGACAATCACATGCACTACCTCTTGGGAGGTGAGTAGCCGAGATGCAAGGCAAGTGACTGACGTAAAAAAGTTTGAGAGTGTTTTAAACCTTGTTCGAGACACGATTGGGTAGATGACTCATGCAATTTCTTTTATTAATGTGGCAGACACACAGTACATGATCAAGAAATCCTCTCCCGTGTTGGAAACGGATTATTCCCCGACAATGGTATCAGACTCAATGCGATTCTCGACTATTTGCGTTACTTTGCTGAGGCAGGGCGGTTTTCCCCCACTTTTTCACTATGTATGGCCCCCAATGTAGGGGGTTCTGGAGCCGAGACAGGTGGTTTTCATGTGCTGCAGTGGGGCGGTGTGTGCGTGTTGCTCCCTCTTGGCAGGATATTCACTTTTAAAGCTGCTGCACGCAACAAACCTTTTAACTGCAACTGGCTTGATCCTCTTATTTGGCATAGGTTTCCTCGATGTCGGACTAGGTGACATAATCGACGTGCTTCTAGTGAGCTTGCTACTCTATCGGGTATATAAACTGATAGAAGGAAGTATGGCCGTCAAGGTTTTCATAGGGTTTCTACTGCTCTCTCTAACACACCTCATTGTAAGATCGGCTGGGATGGAGTTGCTGTCGGCTATTCTGGGAAAGTTTATGGAGGTTGGTGTCCTAGCAGCCATTATTCTTTTTCAACAGGAGATCAGAAAATTCCTCTTCTGGATTGGTGGTACAACGACACTGAATGGCAGTGAGCTGATAGGTCGCCTACTTGGCAAGAAAAATGTTAACAAAACGGGAGGAGAGACTACATCTATTGTAGAAGCAGCCAAAGCTTTGGCAGGGAGCAATACAGGTGCACTGATCGTTCTTTCCAATGAAGACGACCTCAAGTTTTATCAAGAATCAGGAGATCGCATTGACGCAGTGGTTTCTAAGCGCCTTTTATTGGCTATTTTCAACCATCAAAGTCCATTGCATGACGGAGGGGTAATTATCTACAATAACAGGATTGTAGCAGCTAGGAGCATACTGCCAGTCACAGAGCGCCAAGATTTGTCTCCACAATTTGGGTTGAGACATCGGGCTGCCATCGGTATGACAGAAGTAACTAATACATTAGTTTTGGTGGTCTCAGAGGAGACAGGCCAAATCTCGGTGGCAAGGAACGGGCTCTTAGTAAGTAACCTTTCCATTCAAGAAACCAGAGCTGCGATCAATGACTACCTACAAGGTAGACGTAAGTCGTAATACTTTCTGACATGAAGGTATCACATGTGGGTATAGGAAGACGTTAGACCAGGAGGCTCTTCGTGGCGGTTTGCTATTTTTTCACACCAAAAACAGCCTTATTGATGATGAGAAATATACAGTTCAGGCAAGCCTTGGGGGAAGCTATGAGCGAGGAGATGCGACGAGATGAGAATGTATTTTTAATGGGCGAAGAAGTGGCTGCGTACAACGGCGCTTACAAAGTCAGTCAAGGCATGCTCGATGAGTTCGGTCCTGCAAGGGTGATTGACACACCGATCTCTGAGCTTGGCTTTGCTGGGTTAGGTATTGGCGCGGCTATGAACGGGCTAAGACCCATCATCGAGTTCATGACGTTCAATTTTTCGTTGGTGGCTATTGACCAGGTAGTTAATTCTGCTGCTAAGATGATGTCTATGTCCGGGGGGCAATTTCCTGTGCCCATGGTATTCCGCGGGCCCACTGGCAATGCGGGCATGCTGAGCTCTCAGCACTCTCAGAGCTTTGAGAATTGGTATGCCAACTGTCCTGGACTCAAGGTAGTGATTCCTTCTAATCCCTACGATGCCAAAGGGCTACTCAAAGCGTCTATTCGCGATAATGACCCGGTAATTTTCATGGAATCTGAGTTGATGTACGGTGATAAGGGGGAGGTACCAGAAGGTGAATATTTATTACCTATTGGCAAAGCAACAGTGGCTCGAGAAGGCAAAGACGTCACTCTTGTGTCCTTTGGAAAGATGATGAAAGTGGCGTGGGAGGCTGTGCAGGTCATGCAGCAGCAAGGAGTGGAAGTAGAGTTGATTGACATGCGGACGGTGCGGCCTTTGGATATGACTACTGTTATTCATTCTGTACAAAAAACCAACCGCCTTGTCATCGTAGAAGAAGCATGGCCTTTGGGATCCATTGCTTCAGAAATTGCTTACCAAGTACAAAAGAACGCCTTTGACTACCTTGATGCGCCCATCCAAAAGGTCAACAGCGAAGATGTACCTCTCCCCTACGCCCCCACGTTGATCCAAGAAGTCCTGCCCAATGCTGCGAAGACCCTGTATGCGTTAGACGTAGTGCTGTACCGTTGATGCTAGCCATTTTAGGGGGACTTTCCTGCATTTGCGATGAGACAGCTCGCGTAGCACAGCGGTGTATGTTTGGATTCTGAGTTCCCCACACGGGTCAAGTAGGTTATCAGTAAGAGAGAGTGTGTGCGCACCTACCGCCCGTGCATAGCGCGGTCAAATAAGTGCTTTACGTTTTAAGATCGTTTCCACAAACCTGATCTCATGATTGCTGTTGAAAATTTTGTAGGGTAGGTAAATGAGATGGGCTTTAGAGATCACCAACAAGAAATAGTCTTTGCCTTGCTTAGCTCTTTTGACTTGCTTCCACGCGATAGGCATACCCTGTTTAGAGGTCAATTGCATCATAATCTGTTGGCTAGAAATTTCGTAGCGTAACCGCTCAAAGAGTAGTTTATGTTGCTCTGAGTAGGTAACTCCATAGAACTGAATGACCCAAAAAAGAAAGTAAAGCAATAGCCCCACGTTTGCCCCCAGCACAAACCAGATAGTTTTGACGAAAAAAGTCCCACTCATAATGGCCAGGGCGATGAGAAAAACCCACCATTGCTCCCGAATGATGTTTTTGAGTCCGAGCTGTATGTAGGTATCGCTAGTGAGTTTATACTTCTTGGTTTTGACAATCATGATGGTAGGTTAGGAAAATCAGTGGTTCAGTGTGTACGTTTTTGACGGTCGGGTACTTCGCTTCACGAAACACAATCTAGTTGATTTCTTGCATTGTTGACAAAATTAGGCCTAAAGCGTGCTCGGCAAAGATACTGCCAGTGTAGGGCCGAACGGTACAAACTGTATCTGACATTAGGCCGATACAGCGTTGTCCACAGGTACTTTATTCGCTAAACTTGTGTGCCCACTGGTATGGTATGCCATGAATCGCCTCTCTTTTGTCGGGAGAGCTAGAAGCAGGAGGCTACTTTTAGTCCTTTGGGGTTTATTTCTCTGTACAGATAAGTATGGAGCAAGGAAACTCTTGACTTAGTCAATAGGGGACCCTTGGCATCGAAGATCCCCATCACAGGGCACCATAGATGAAAAAGGAGTTTAGAAGAAGACCAAAGGAAAAAAATACGGATAGCTTGGATAAACTACCCCCATTTGACCAGCTGCAAGCGTTGCTGCAGCAAGGCGCGATTACGTGCGAGGATATAGTTGATCGGTGTTTACACAACATAGCACAGGGGGCCTACCTCAATGCTTTTTTGCGTGTTTACGCCGAAGAAGCGAAACAGCAAGCTGCCACAATAGATCAGATGTGTCAGACAAACAACCTACCTGAGCTGGCTGGCATGGTAGTGGGGCTCAAAGACTTGCTATGTTACAAAGACCACCCTGTACAAGCAGCCAGCAAGATTTTGAGAGGTTTTGTATCGCAGTTCAGTGCTACAGCCGTGCAGCGACTTGTAGATAAGCATGCTATTATCGTGGGGCACCAGAATTGTGATCAGTTTGGTATGGGCTCCTCCAATGAGGCCTCTGCCTTTGGACCAGTTCGGAATGCGCTAGATACGACTAGAGTACCAGGTGGATCTTCGGGGGGCTCAGCGGTGGCCGTGCAAGCCCACATGTGTCATGTATCGCTTGGTACTGACACAGGAGGCTCTGTCAGGCAGCCAGCAGCTTTTTGCGGTCTGGTAGGGCTCAAGCCTACCTACGCTAGAATCTCCCGACATGGCCTTATTGCCTATGCTTCGTCTTTTGACACCATTGGTATTCTCTCGCGAACGATTCAGACTTGTGCTACGGTATTAGAAATCATAGCAGGCCCCGATGACTTTGACAGTACAGTTTCACACCGGCCTGTCCCTGTCTATACGGCACAGCTACATTTCGACAAGAGAGCCAAAGTCGCTTATTTCCCCGTAGCTCTGGAGCATCCTGGCCTGCAGCCAGCAATTCGGAAGCAAACCCAGGCCACACTCGATACCTTGCTCCGGGCAGGACATCAAGTGGAGGCTGTCGACTTTCCACTGTTAGAGTATGCATTGCCTACCTACTACGTCTTAGTTAATGCCGAAGCAAGCGCCAACCTAGCTCGGTTTGATGGTGTAAGGTATGGCTACCGAAGTTCTGAGAGTATTACTGTGGCAGATATGTACCAAAAGACGCGTACCCAGGGGTTTGGGCAAGAGGTACAGCGTAGAATTCTGACTGGCACTTTTGTATTGAGTGCTGACTACTACGAGGCATGGTATGTCAAGGCACAGCAGGTACGGCGGTTGATCAAAGAGAAGCTGGAAATGATTTTTGCTACCTATGACTTCATAGTACTGCCTACCACTCCTACTACAGCCTTTAAAATTGGTGCGTACACCCAAGATCCGCTAGCCATGTACCTGGCAGATTTATACACCGTGCCCGCCTCTATTGCTGGAATTCCTTCCATTTCTATCCCCAATGGTACCGACGAGAATGGCTTGCCTATCGGGTTGCAGGTGATGGCTCCTGCCTTTGGAGAGGCCCAGCTGTTGGCCTTTGCTCAGTACCTTACTTTGTTGTTATAAGAAAGGTTGCACGATGCCTGGGTGGCTGTGGGGTATTGCGCTTAGACTTAAGCTACTGCTCACATACTCAGAGAGGTTTCCCAGGGGACAATAGGTCGTCGTTGAGGGGTTGATTAGCAATCAATAGACCCCAATTGTGGCTTCCAATTTTGGTAGGGCAGCTTTACACGGTGCTTGTGGGGGATATACTTTTGTATGAACGGAGGTCGTACATCTCCATAAGTTGAAGAACAGAAACTGAATGCCGGATGAGTAAACTACGCTATTTCGGGGGGCTTTCTATAGGTCCAGCAGTCAAAGCATTCTCCTATCGGCCGGACACCTAGTACCGAGAGGAAAGCATAAGTCCGATGGGAGGCATGTGTTGCGTTTGGAAGTTTTTTTGCTAGAGGAGCAGCTATGCGAGTAAAATAGGCACACTGTGCTCAACGAAACTGAGCGGCTCGGATAGGCCTGAGCCTGACAATGATTGCGATAGAAACTAGCAGCACGGTGTTTACTACTCCTAAGGTCAGTAAGTTGAGTCCTAAAACTACGCCCCAATTCCAAGCAATAGGCACATAGTGGATGTAGTAGTATGTAGGATTCAAGGGTATCAACTTACTGTACTGCTGTAAAGCGCACAGTCCCAGGCCCATGAGGTTACCCCAAAAAACGCCCTGACCTACCATGTAAAGGTTGTTCCAAAGCATCATGCGTTGTATTTGTCCATCGGAAGCACCTAGGGTTTTAAGAATACCAATCATCGATGTTCTTTCCATCATCTGGATAAGCACAATCGAAGCTAAATTAGAGCTGGCTACAAGTAAGATGAGGGCCGTAAAAATCAGGGCATTCTTGCGTACAATGAGCAGCCAGTCGAAGATGGCAGCATACTTATGAGCCGTTGTTGTGACACTCAAATCATAATCTAGCCACGTAAGTAGTTGCTCAGCCGTTGACCGCGTTTTCCGAAGGTCATGCAAAAAAATTTCGTAGCCTCCTGCCAAGTTCTCTGGCCAGTTGTTAAGTCGTTGAATAAGCCGTAGATCACAAAAAGCTAGCTTTTCGTCTAGCTCTGCGATGTGTGTGCTGTAGAGTCCCACCACCCGAAGCTTTCTGTGCCGAGGAGGGTTCTGCACTACATAAGCGATCACTTCATCGCCTACCTGCACACGCAGTCGATTGGCGGTTTGAGTGCTTAACAAGATGTCCTGGTTATATCCTTGGGACTTAAAGTCAATGAATTGGCCTGCTGTCAAATAAAGACTCAAGTGGTGGTGTGTTGCTACAGGATCCAGGCCCTTGCACACAATGCCTTCTACGTCCTCTGCTGCTTTGAGCAACATCACTTTGTGGGCAAAAGCCTGGATAGATTTGATATCGCTCGGAAACGCGCGCTGCAATCCATGTAACCTATGTTGTTCCAGCGGGGTCTCTTCGTCAGATCTATTCAGAGCATATTTGGACACTTGTAAGTGGCCGCTTAAGTCGTTTAATTTTTGTTCGACATTTTGCTGAAAGCCTTGCATGATCAAGAATGCGATGATCGTGGTAGCGAGTCCTAGTGCCACACTGACGATCCCTATCCTATGCACAATTTTCGTGAAAGCCTTCTGTGGTGCTTTGCGAAGACGGCGGGCAATGAAGTAGGGAGTGTACAAGCGTGGTGGTTATTGATCTCTCGCGAGAGTTTTAGTTAGGCAAGCAGCAGCACCCGACAATCTACACATTAATTATCATTCCTAACCTACTCTCAAACCGTGTACGAGAGGATGCTTGTAGGAGCATATACACTTGCACTACTTGTGCTTGGCCACGCGATCGGTTCTTATTATGGGTCTATACAGCCCTTCATTTTAAGATATTCCTGTCGGTGCTCATCAGTCTGCTTACGTAAATCACCGTAACTCTTCCCAATTGTTTACCACATTGTGGAAGTAGGTGGCAAAGGCTTTCCTAACAAAAAAAGAAGACGCACGCTAGCTGGTGGTAGAGTTTAAAATCACATGGCGTTATGCGTAAAAAGTACCCCTTGTATGCCTCAAACGTGTATGTGATATGGTGGGATCCATTGAACGTCAAGTAATTTTTCGTTTAGCTTTTTCTTGGTATGGGCTTACGAGCAGGGGACTACAAAGTTGTAGTACTACAAGGAAAAGATTTAGGGATGAGGAAATTTGGCCCTCAACTAGGTGGTAACGCACAAGCTCTCTACGCCGTCGTCACTCAAGTGGCTTGCTCTGATCAAACACTCACGAGATCGTATCATCGTGTTTATGAACGATGTTGCAATCAGTCAGGAAAGTTGCCATCATGTTTCCAAAGCATGTGCGAAAACAGGACCACTAGACTGGAAGTTTGTTTTATAGTGTCATGCTGCTGTTTTGGCAGAAGCTATCCTCGAGTCCGCCTGTGTTATGTGTGGGGGAGTTGCTATATTCGCCGGTATTCTAAACTTTGTCCAATTACAGTTTGACCAACATGAAAACTATAGAGATTATAGGGTATCAAAGAGCAAATCTCGGAAAACAAGAAGCCAAGCGGCTCAGAAGGGAAGCCAATGCACCTTGTGTGCTGTATGGCGGTCAAGAGCAGATTCATTTCTATACCCACATGGCACTGCTCAAAGACCTTGTCTACACGCCTGACGCTCATTTTGTGCACCTCTCTGTCGAGGGAACTATCTATCAATGTATCCTCCAAGATATCCAGTTTCACCCGGTGAGTGAGATGATTCTCCACGTAGACTTCTTACAGATTTTTGACAATAAGCCAATTAAAATGCAAATTCCCACGATGCTCACCGGTACGGCACCCGGCGTCATTACGGGCGGTAGTCTCGCAAAAAAACTTAGAAGTCTGCCTGTGGTGGCTTACCCGAAAGATATGCCCGCGCATATTCAGGTAGATGTCTCTACCCTTGGGTTGGGACAAATGGTGCGTGTGAGGGACATTAAGGCAGCACACTATACTATCCTGGCCTCGCCAGGCACGCCCGTGGCTTCCGTAGAGATTCCGAGGGCTCTGCGTAGCGTTACCGGCAAGGAAGATGTTGAAGCAACTTCTGGTGGGGGAGGTAAGAGGGCGTAGGCTTTTTGTACGGTGATACCAGGTGGTAAGTTGTCGTTAAGTCTAGACATTCAGACTAAAAGGTTTTACTACACGTCGAGCGGTCCTACTGTGTGTTGTCTAGCCTGTGCGTACCGTATTGGTCTGATCATGGCTACCTTGATTAAGGGAGTAGCAGATCGGTTTTCCATAGCTGCTCTGTTGCAGCGAGCTGCTGCAGGAGGCACCCTGCTACGGGGCCGGTGTCTTTAGGTCTTGCTATGGTTTCTGCTGTGTTGCGGGCTGCTATATGCATCATCCAATGAAGTATCTCATTGTGGGCTTGGGGAATGTGGGCATTGAGTATGCCTTTACAAGGCACAATATAGGCTTCATGGTGTTAGACCGGCTGGCTAGTAAACAAGCGGCAACATTTCAACCCGACCGGTTGGCTGCTTTGGCCACATGCCAGTACCGTGGCTGTACACTTTACCTAATCAAGCCTGCCACTTATATGAACCATAGTGGCCGGGCAGTGAGTTACTGGCTCGGCAAACTGAAACTACCTGTAGAGCAATGTCTTGTGGTAGTAGATGATGTGGCCTTGCCTTTTGGTAAGCTGAGAATGCGGCCTCAAGGTACTGCTGCTGGCCATAACGGGCTGAGGAGCATAGAAGCCAGCTTGGGCACCCAAGCCTACCCGCGGCTTCGTGTGGGCATTGGTAACGACTTTCCCAGGGGTCGCCAGGCCGATTACGTGCTTGATCCCTTCACAGAAAAAGAACTGGAAGCACTACCTATACCCATGGATCAAGCCTGCGAGACGGTCTATACCTTTTGCACGCTGGGCATCGTACGTGCAATGGAGCGATACAATCGGGCCAAGCAGATGTAACCAACCACGTGCACATTTACAGCGCACGTATTGGTTGCTGCTGCCTGCTGCATGCTTATACATTCATTGCGTGTAGTTTTTGTTGTTGTGCGGTGATACGTTCGTCTGTAATTTTTTCGAAGAGCAGGGTAGGTGCTCCCAAGGCTGCGCCCGATTGCACTAGTCCCAGATTGCCTGCTTGGGTCCATGGTGTACCTTCCGAGGGGATCATGCCTAGCATCTTCTTAAGTTGATGGCTTGTAAAAGGCAGAAAAGGCTCTAGCAGGATGGACAAATTAGCCGTGAGTTGCACGGCTACGTTTAGGATTGTTCCTACGCGCTCCTTATCGCTCTTGATCAGGTGCCAGGGTTCTGTTTCTGCCAGGTACTTGTTTCCAGCCCTAGCTAGGTTCATGCACAACTGCAGACCCTCCTTAAATTTGAACTGCTCGATGGCTTGTCCTACTTGGTGTGGTAGTTGCTGTAGGTAGTTAGCTAGCACATGCTCCGTAGCTGTCACGGTGCTGCGTTCAGGCACCGTGCCACCAAAGTATTTGTGAACTAGAACGAAAGTTCTGTTGACGAAGTTACCCAGTATGGCGACGAGTTCGTTATTGTTTTTGGCCTGAAAATCTTGCCAACTAAAGTCGCTATCCTTGTTCTCTGGTGCGTTAATACACAGGACATATCGCAGTACATCTTGTTGGTCAGTGAAGTCAGCTAGGTACTCATGCAGCCAAACGGCCCAGTTCCGAGATGTAGAAATTTTTTTGCCTTCTAGGTTGAGGAATTCGTTGGCGGGCACGTTGGTAGGCAGTATAAAACTTCCGTATGTTTTGAGTATGACAGGGAAGATAATGCAGTGAAAGACAATGTTGTCTTTGCCCACAAAATGAATCAATTGTGCATCTGGGGATTGCCAGAAAGGCTTCCAATCTTGCCCGTGTGTGGCAGCCCATGCTTGGGTGGCACTGATGTAGGCAATGGGTGCTTCGAACCAAACATAGAGGACTTTGTCTCGTGCCTCTGCTAGGGGTACGTGTATGCCCCAAGCCAGGTCGCGCGTCACCGCTCGTGGTTGCAGGCCTTGTTCCAGCCAAGATTTGCACTGGCCATACACATTAGTCTTCCACTCTCGGTGTTCTTCCAAGATCCACTGCTTGAGCCAAGCTTCGTGTCTATCTAGAGGCAGGTACCAGTGTCGGGTCTTTCTCAACTGCAAGGTGGCGCCGCTCAGAGTAGACCGTGGCTGTAGTAGTTCTTCTGGGCTCAGGGTCGTCCCACATGACTCACATTGGTCGCCATAGGCATCTTGGTATGCACAACGCGGGCAAATGCCCCGAATGTACCGATCGGCCAAAAACTGCTTTTGAACGGGGTCGTAGTACTGTTCAGTATCCTTGACTTCTAGGCTGCCTTGGCCATATAGGGTCTCGAAGAAGTCTGTAGCTACCTGGTAGTGCAGCGTCGATGAAGTTCGCGAGAAGACGTCAAAACTGATGCCAAAGTCTTCAAAAGCTTGTTGATTCATCGCATGGTACTTGTCCACGACCTGTTGGGGTGTGATGCCCTCTTGTTGGGCCCGGATGGTGACCGGCACGCCGTGCTCGTCTGAGCCACTGATGAATAAGACACGCTTGCCACAGTTGCGCAAATACCGCGCGTAGATATCGGCTGGTATATACACACCTGCCAAGTGTCCGATATGAATGGGACCATTGGCGTAGGGCAGCGCCGCCGTAATGGTGTAGGTGGTCGGGTTGAGAGATGGTGTGACAGGCATGTTTTTGGACGTGTGTACCTTGGATAAGGGCCGTAAAAGTAAGTTTCTCTGGTACCTTAATCAAGGTTGGATCATTGTAATGGGAGCACAATATGCGCTGATTTGGGGGTTTTTTATGGTCTTCATGCGTCACGTAGATGTTGTTGCACTATTAGGGATAGTGTCATAATTACGGTATCTTGGTGGCCCCCTAGTGCTTGGGCATCGTAGTGTCTTTGTGCTTAATATGACGCACTAGAGGTTTTTTGCTTCAAGTGGCGGGATGCTTTTGGGCGCCTGTAGTTTCACTACATTCAGTGGCTGCAGGCGCAGTTTTTAATTTGTTGTTCAGGCCGTGATAATTGATCTTACCGATGTCTCGTGTTTCTTTTGCTGTTGCCGCTTTTAGACTTGCGCTGGGTATAGTCTTACTGCAAAACTGTCAGTCAAATCGTGTACTGCAGGTGGGCTCGTCGGGGGCGTTATCTGCTCCTGTGACTCTGCGGTCCGATATGCACGTGGTTGAGCTTGCCTTGAATTCACCATGTGGCGCCACTACGCTCCGGAAGCCCCCTGTTATGTTTTCCAGTGTTATGGCTGATTGTAACGAGCATACTGGAGGACGTTGCTACAATAGTTCTTTTTTGACCGCCGCCGCATCAGATGCTCCAGTATACTTTGGCTCTTTTACTGCTTCGTCTGGCGAGTGCGTTGCATTTAAGCGAGCGGGGGATGTGTGGTATGCAGAGACGTGTCAGGGTAGCCTACCTGTAAAGAGTCAGGAGACCGTTTTTTCATACTTGTGTTGGCTACGCAATCAAAAAAACTGCGTAGCCCGTGCACGAGTGCATGTCATGCATGCTTCCGATGAACCACATAACTGGTGCGTATACCTAGGGAAATTAGGTCTATTGGGTGGTACCCGCACGCTAAGTCCGAAACTGAGCTCTCCTGATACCTTGGTGCAGCCAGCTGTTGTGAGTACCATATCCATGGCCTTTGGTGCCAAAGAGTGGAAACGGTACTTGGGTGTAGATATAGGCAGAGAGCCTGCCCTGCCCGCAAACATTGATGCTATTTTGAATCGTACCTGTCCGTTTTTGTTAGACGAGGAAACCGCATGTCAAAAAGTGAAAAACAATCACGTATTGGTATTGATTCCTGCTACCGTCGATGGTGAACCATTTACTTTAGATAAGCTTGGTGAGCTTATCAAGGAGCAGTCATTTTCAGATAATCCGTACGGATATCGTTATTACAGTGAAGAACTACGTCAGTCTTGTGGTAGTGAGTCAATTGCTAAGGCGCCCTATTGGGTATTGATAACAAAGAAAGTGATGCGAGGTAGTTTGGGATATGACTTTTTGGGACATCAGAAGCGCGTAAGTAGACACAGTAAGGATGGCTATAGAGTACCTTATGCCTTGGAGGTAGCCACTGCTATTCTGACACATTATGTACGGAGTGGTTATCGGCTGTACAGTGATGATCCTCTTAGGTATACACGATGCTATAATACATCATTGCAAAGCTTATTCATTGGGGGATTCGACTTCTCAGGCCTTAGTGTCGATCATTACTACTTTGATCGTGGCGATTATGGTGTTGCGGGCTGTCGGGAACTGTAAGTTTTTTAGATTTTTGGTTAGTTTCTCCTTGGGTTGGATTTGGCCTCACAGTTTTGGGGTTTCAGCACGATGCAGGTTTCACGTGACATTTGCTTCGCTATTGCCCCGCGTTGATTATGGTCTGCTAGGCCGTGATTGGTTGGAACCTTTTCCTAGATTGGTATAGGCGAGCGCAGTGCATTGCTTATAACGTGAAGTTCGTTGCCAGGTAGCAGGGGCGAGACATATAGAGTTAAGAAGGCATCGACTCGTCGCGCGCATATAAAGCGAACCTTTTGCATGTGATGTCCCCTGTGCGTTAGAGGCCTCAACAGCAATTCTGTCGCATTATGGTCTTACTGATGCATGTCTCTGTGCGGATGGTCTGTGGATTTTCACGCGATGCCAGAGGCTGGTAGATTCCAGTGGTTATCCGGTTTATATTGGGAGTATCTGTAGGGACTCGTTGTTAGTAACTTCTGCTAATCTGCTTGTGATGAAACTGGTAGGCCCTTGTCTTTGTAAGCTCTAGGCGTTGGAGATGTAGATAAAAGTCTATAATGGTTGTTTATTGTATTTCGGTCGTTTGTCGTTGTTGATCAATTTACTTGTTTGTCCCCTACGTATTGTGTGTCAGTTAGCGGGCCGTTGTATCTTTAGAAGAGTAGACTCGAAATAACAGTCTTTCGCTCTGATATGAAGTTTGTTTGTTATGCTATGGCTGCGTTGCTATTTTGCAGGCATAGTATGGCCTTCGTTGTTGCATAGTAAGCTATGATTCACGAACCTGGCGTCCCTATTCGGGTCAAAAAGCTGCGATGTACCATGGCTGTGGGGCGTAGGCAGCGAAAGAGCTACTCCACAGTGTATTAATGCCATCCCATGTTCCACGCTCAGCTTAGACAATTTACGGCAACAGTGGCTCTTGGTAGTCTGTTGCTACAGGCCTGTAAGTCAAGTTTGAATGCAACCGTTGAGGAGCCTTTGCTCAAGAGCCCGTGTAGGGTCAGGAGTAGTGAACAAACTGCTAGCCAGGCGTTGGTTGTGGCGTCAGGCGAACAATCTACAGACTGTACTGCCGCTGAGTGCGTTGATACGTGCAGCCTTCGACCACTGGCGGATGCATCTCTATCGGGCTCGTTGGGATCGCTGTCTGCTTCGTCTTCTAGACCTACTTTAGCTTTTGTACAAGTTTCAAAGTCTCCTTGTCGTGCTCTGGACATGCCCAATGCTCAGCAGTCACTTTATGGGCTCTTAACAGCTGCTTCTGGTAGCAAGCGTGTTACGTTTGGTCAGGTAGGTGGTCAGCACGCGTGCCTTCCGACAGTTGATACTACAGGAAATAAAAAGAAGCTTCAGAGGGCACGTGTACAGCTCCGGAATCAATTCTCCAATTTGAAATTGGAGAGAAGGTATGCTTGTATCAGAAGCGATAATTCAAGCCGTGCATTGTTTCTCTCGTATGTCTTTGGGGCAGAGGCGTGGAAGCAGTACCTCGGAGAGGTAGGCGTAGAGCCCGCTCTACCCGATGATATAGATGAGATTTTGTACAGTCCTTGCCCATTCTGGCCGGGTGAGCGTGTGAGAGATACGCACCTACTGGTTCTGGTGCCCTCGGCAGTGGATGGCAAGCCCTTCACCTTGAATCTACTTGAGAAACTTGTGGACGTCCCCAAGAGGGGGGAGCATAATACACAGTATAGTATTTATGACAATGGTATACAGTGCTCACTAGGTAATCAATCTTTCGATAGTTCTTATTGGGTCTTGATGACGCGAGATACCCTTCTTAGGAGTAGAGTGAAGACGTATACGGCCCAAAAAGAATTGATTTTTGCACATGCGCATCGTATGGGTATTCCTTATAGGATGCCCCATGTGTTAGAGGCAGCAACAGTGATTCTGTCACATTACGTTCGTACTGGAGAGCGTCTTTATGCGCATGATCCTTGGACTTATACTAGGTGCCAAGATGTGGTAGCAGATGACTATCAAAACGAATGCTCGATTGTTGTTGGCGGGTTTTTCGATGAGGGTCTTTGCATCAGCACCAGCAACTTTGTAAGCTGCGAACTTGGCGCATCTGGCCTTCGTACGTTCTAGTCATTTGACTTTTATTGTGAGTAGACCATCGCCGTGGTGGTTGTCACGATGCAGGTGCTTGTCTTTGCCGCGGTGAGGCTGACTGCTCAGCTGCAGCCAGTTTTTTCTCGTCGCCCGTGTATCGGCACAAAGCGTTCCACTACGGTTAGTAATCTTTGTGGGGGCAAGCCGGTACTTGGTCTCACGTTGATGGCATAACATCTTGGACAATAGTCCTGAATTTTAAACAAGACGTGATCACTATACTACGATTCTCACACTTAGCTCCGTTGAACTTTCGCCATGTGTGCAACCCTATTGCATGGGCGCTTGTTATTTGCTAATATGGGGCCCGTGTGGGCCCTGATCCGGCGTCATGTAGGGCGCTTTTTGCATAGGCCATTAGGCACAGCGGCTGTGGAGAGTTGGGCCACTTAAACGCATTAAATCTATGCCTCATCCTTTATACCAGAAGTTGGCAGCAGCAGTCCTTGTTGGTCTGTTGTTGCAGGCTTGTCAGTCAAGCTTTCGTGTAACCACTGAAGAATCTCATGATAGAGAGCGTACATCAGCTGATCATGCACGTGGTTCCGATGGGACTGTCGGTTTTTCATTAAGCGATGGTCCTCTTACCTCATTAAGCGATGGTCCTCTTACCTCATTAAGCGATGGTCCTTTTACCTCGTCCTATGCACATTCTGGTGTCTTTCACCGGGGGTCTTCGATCGAGTCTTCCGTTCCATTATCCTTGTTGCTTGAGGATTCGAAGCCCGCGGCTAGCTCCACATTTCTAAATTCTCAATCAGGGTCAGGTAGTGGTACTGCAACACAGCCCTTAATACGGGCAAGACGGTCGCACCCGAGGCATAGCTATGAAGATCGATTGGCATTGGAGCCGTCATCACGAGCTCTTCTGAGGAAAGATTATAAGAAGCAGTTAACGTTAGTGCGATCATTGCAAACCCGTTTGGAACGCGAGAGTGAAAAAAAGCTGGCCTTGGAGCGTTCCTTGCGAGGGCGTTTGCAACCTGTACGTGAAGGGAGACCAGTAGCAGCGGCAGTGTGTGAAAAGCCGCGCCCGGGTGCATCACACGGAGTACGAATGGTAGACTGGGTACCAGCACAATGCTTGGCAAGATTCGGTGAATCAGCGCGAGGGAGGGTGTATGAGTGTACGCGGGGAGAAGCGCGTCGTTCCCAGCGTCTTTCGCAGGCCTTTGGCGTGAAAGAGTGGGAACATTACTTTGGAAAGGTAGGCGTAGAGCCTCCACTACCGACTGACATAGCTAGGACCTTACATAACAGTTGCCCCTTTTGGCCAGAGAAGAAGATCAAAGATACACACCTGTTGGTGCTGATTCCGTCTACAGTAGATGGTAAGCCTTTTACGTTAAATCTGTTGCGTGATCTTATACAAAGCCCTGGGAGAGTAGGCTATAGAACACAGTATCGGGACTATGATTATGACGTTCAACAGATTTTCGGTAATCAGTATCCCCGCTCTTCTTATTGGGTGTTGGTGACGCGAGATGTGTTACCCGATAGTAGGTTTAAGACGTGTATACAACAGGAGGAACTTGTTGCTACACAAGCGCGCCGTACGGAGATGCCTTATAAGATGCCTCGTGTGTTGGAAATGGCGACAGCAATCCTGTCAAACTACACCCGTAGCGGTGAGCGCCTTTACGCAGATACTCCTTGGACTTATACGCGGTGTCAGGAGATGATACCTTGCTTTACCGACGCTTCTGTTTTTGTTGGAGGCTTTTCTTCTGGGGGGCTTTCTATCAGCGACGACTTTGTTCCTAACCGCAATTACGGCGTGTCGTCTCTTCTTAGATACTAAGTACGCGTAATTGTACGGCGTCTTTTTACCTCTGTTTGCGTTGCAACCTTACTGTCTGGTTCTGGTCTCAGGCTGTATACCCTACGTTGTGCCCTTCTGTCGGGCGTGTGTGTATGTTGCTCGGAGATGCATCTTGTTCACGTTACAACGTTCCAGGCTGGTATGCTGAAGAGATGGTGTCTATTACTAAAAATTCTTTGTAATAGAAGCTGGTATAGTGTACCCATCTAGGTCGAGGGTGACGCCTCCTTGTAGGGTCTCTGCTAATTCTAGTTTTGTCGCTTGTACCTCTTGGCAAATGTAGGCTTTGTGCTGCCGTATAGCTGCTGCCACAAAAGGATGCTGGGGCATGAGCGTTACTTCTATTTTATCCTGTACAGCTAACCCTTGCTCTTTACGAAGGTTTTGGAGGCGATTAACCAGCTCGCGGGCTATACCTTCTTGGCGCAAGGCGTCGTCGAGTCTAATGTCTAGTGCTACTGTAGTATTACCTTCCTTAGCCACAACCCACCCTGGAATGTCTTCTGAAGTGATGATGACATCGTCCAGTGTCAATACTATGCTTTCCGAGTGTCCTGGAAAAAAAGGTGCCATGGCTGCTTCGGAGTTGGGGAGTACTACAGCAAGCTCCAGGCGTTGCGCTTGCTCTAAGCGTTGAATGTCTGCTTGCGTCAGCTGTGCAATGATTTGTGCTAGCATTTGCACACGTGCCCCGTAGCGTTGTCCTAAAACTTTAAAATTGGGTTTGATTTTTTTAGTCACTACGGCTGTAGTATCATCTATGTAGGCCACATCTTTGACATTAACTTCTGATTTGATCAAAGATTCTAGTGAGGCGATGTGAGTCTTGGTAGTTTTATCAACAATGGGCAACAGGAGCCTAGCTAGGGGTTGTCGTACTTTGAGCTGATGTTTCTTTCTTAGTGAATGAACCAGTGAGACGATTTTTTGAGCCTCGTGCATTTTTTTTTCCAAAGTTGTATTGATGAATTGGCTTTCAGCCTTTGGAAAGTCTGTCAGATGCACAGAGCACGCTTCCTTCTGTTGATCTGTGTGATGTAAGGCCTGGTAAATCTGCTCTGTGTAAAAAGGGGCAATAGGCGCAGCGAGTTGGGCAATGGTGATCAAGCATGCATACAGTGTTTGGTAGGCGGCTAACTTATCAGGACCGTCCTCGCTTTGCCAAAAGCGTTTTCGATTCAGACGTACGTACCAATTGCTCAAATCATTCACCACAAAATCTTGTATGGCTCGTGCTGCTTGGGTAGGGGTATATGCTTCGTAGGTCTCCGTCACGGTTTGGATCAAACTGTGTAGGCAAGAGAGTATCCACTGATCAATTTTGGGCCGGTCGGTAAGGGGGACAAGTAGAGTTTCCCGGTCAAACTGGTCGATATTAGCATACAATGCAAAAAAGCTGTATGTATTGTGGAGAGTCGCGAAGAAACGTCGTTTTACTTCAATGATGCCATGAGGGTCGAATTTAAGATGGTCCCAAGGGTTAGCGTTGCTGATCATGTACCAGCGTAGGGTATCTGGACCATATTGGTCCATCATGGAAAAGGGATTTACGACATTGCCTAAGCGTTTAGACATTTTGTTGCCATGTTGGTCCAATACAAGCCCATTAGCTACCACCTGCTTAAAGGCTACCTTATCAAACAACAGAACAGCCAATACATGCAGGGTAAAGAACCATCCACGGGTTTGGTCTAACCCTTCTGCGATAAAATCAGCGGGGAAATGCTGTGCAAACATTTCTTGATTCTCAAAAGGATAGTGGCACTGTGCGTAAGGCATTGCTCCAGAATCAAACCACACATCGATCACATCAGATTCTCGGTACATAGGCTTACCCTGGGGACTCACCAGTACGATTTGATCTACATAGGGGCGGTGTAGGTCGATTTCTGCTGGTAGGGGCGCGTCCATCAGGCCTGCAGCTACGGCTTGGTCCACTTCTAGGCGCAGTTCTGCCAGTGAACCCACACACTTTTCTTCTTGTTGGTCCTTGGTGCGCCAAATGGGCAAAGGCGTGCCCCAGTATCGGTCTCTGCTAAGGTTCCAGTCTACCAGATTCTCTAGCCAGTTACCAAACCTGCCTGCACCTACACTTTTTGGCTGCCAGCTGATGGTTTTGTTTAGTGCTATGAGGCGATCTTTGCAGGCGGTGGTCTTGATAAACCAAGCATCCAGCGGATAGTACAAGATGGGCTTGTCTGTGCGCCAGCAGTGAGGATAGCTGTGCTCGTACTTGGCTACTTGAAAGGCTTTGTTTGTTTCCTTGAGCTTGATGGCCAGTAATATATCTACTGATTTATAGTTGGGCTGTTGGCGGATTTCTTGGGGTACATATGCTTCTTTGACGTACTGGCCAGCAAAATCGGTAATTTCGGCCACAAAACGGCCCTGGCGGTCTACAATGGGGAGAGCTGTATCAGAACCGCGTTCTACGGTGATAGGTGGAATACCTGTTTGTTGCGCTATGCGCATGTCATCGGCTCCAAATGTGGGGGCAATGTGTACTAGGCCTGTTCCTTCTTCGGTGGTTACAAAATCGTCCGCAACGATGCGAAAGGCAGGTTGTTTGGGGGTTACGTAAGGAAGAAGCTGGTGATATGTCTGTCCTATCAGATCTTTGCCTTGATAGTGTGCTATAATTTGCCATGGAATGGGCGTGTCGCCGGCTCGGTAATGGGCAAAAGTAGCGGGGTCTTGGGTTGACTCTGTTAGGAAATAACGCTGCACGGCAGCTTGTGCTAAAATTACTTGTACAGGTTGGTAGGTGTAGGGATTGAATGTGCGTACCTTAACGTAGTCGATGTATTTTCCTACTGCCAAAGCGCTGTTCGCTGGCAGCGTCCAGGGGGTAGTGGTCCAGGCCAAGAAGTAGTCCCGCTCTGTGCCCTCTGCCCGGAATTGTGCCACGACCGAGGTGTCTTTGATGGGTTTGTAGCAGCCCGGCTGATTGAGTTCGTGGGCACTCAGTCCAGTTCCGGCAGCAGGCGAGTAGGGTTGGATGGAGTAGCCTTTGTAGAGTAAACCTTTGTGGTGCAGTTGCTTGAGCAAGTGCCAGAGTGACTCCATGTAGTCACGGTCAAAGGTCAGGTAAGGGTGGTCTGTGTCCAACCAATAGCCCATTTGCTTTGTCAGTGTGTCCCATTGTTCCTTGTATTGCAACACTGCCTGGCGGCAGTGTGCATTGTAGATTTCAACACTGATTTTAGCACCAATGTCTTCTTTGGTGATGCCTAGCTGTTTCTCTACAGCAAGCTCTACTGGCAGTCCGTGCGCGTCCCAGCCACTTTTGCGCTGCACTCGAAATCCTTGTTGTGTTTTGTACCTGCAAAAAATGTCCTTGATGGTGCGCGACAGCACGTGGTGGATACCAGGTGCACCATTGGCTGAGGGAGGACCCTCGTAAAAAGTGAAGTTCTGCTTTTCATCTCGTTGCCGGATGGAACGCTGAAAAGTGTCGTTTTTTTCCCAAAAAGCGTGGATAGCGCGAGCAGTCTGTGATAGGTCTAGCTTGGAGTGGGTAGGGTAGGTAGACATGGTGTATCTAGCTAGGCACAGCTACCGTTTGCTGCTACCAGAATCTTATCCAATTGTGCTGACCAGTGGACCATCTCTGTCTTTAGTTGCGTAATTTCCCGCTCTTTTCCTTCTTTGTGAAGTAATCTTTCCATGTTAAGAGCCCTGGTTTGAGCATCATGTGAGGAATAATCCAGAACGATGTGGCAACTTTTATCGTAATTCCCTGTGTATGCCTCTCTTCGTATTCTCTGACTTTCTCCTCTACTTCTTCTTCGTACAACGCTGCCTTTCTGAGCTCCCTGTGCGTGCCAGTTTCCCTTGTTGCCGGTGCGGGGTTGTTGTATTGGGAATTGTCTGTGCCATTCTGTGTATACGCCCAGTCCCCTCTCAAAAACAAGCATCAAAGCCGCAGCGACGTAAAAGCCAGGTAGCGCGCGCCCGTGTTGTGCTGGTGCCACGTGTCGGTTAGTTAGTCTCCGTTCTGTACGGTGCTAATATCGACCGCCAAAGTAGCATCAACGCACTGAATATCCAAGGTATGTCAAAGGTACAATTGTTGTTGCTAGTGGTTTCATAGCCTAGACTAAAACCTTTGCGTGGCCAATTTACGAATTAGAGCGCATTTCAATAGCTTGATGCTGTTGCTTATTGTCTAATGGATACGTTTCACCTCCGCATTTTCCTTAAGCAAGGTGATAAGCAGACAGCATCGTAAGGAAATTTTTCTCGTTAACTATGAAAGTGTTCGTTTAGATAATCCTATGCCATGCAAAGGTCTCAAAGTAGCAAAGGGGATGCTCATCTTAGTTGTTCTTTTCTTCGAATTGTTTAATTTCTTCCTGTATTTCTTGGATTAGGTTTCCTAGCTTCGACAATGGTATGCTATCTCGTCGCTTAGGTGTGTCTCCTCCTCGTTCGTGGAGTTCTGATGCGTCGTTGGTTACTGCTTTGGATTGTTTTGTTGTAGCGTTCAGGGGCTCGGTTATTTTCTCTTCTTTTGTTTTTGGTGCAACAGGTCTAGGTCTCGGGAAACTAGGATGCTTCTTCTCATCTTTGACACAGTTTATGCACGAAACGACGACTAAGATGGCAGAAAGTATGTACAGGTTATGCATCTTTTGCTCATGACAGTTGTAGAACTATTTACTGCTTCTGGAGCGATTTTGCTCAGGTAGTACGGTTCAAATACATACACACACATAAGGCCTATGTTTTTTACCGTCGTTGACGTTGCCAATGATCACATACGATGGCGGCAGCCACGGCTGCGTTGAGCGATTCTGCCTGGCCATATCGGGGGATGCTGATCCGCTGTTGTATGTAAGGCAGCACGTCCGGGCTGATGCCTTGGGATTCATTGCCAACAACGATTAGGCCTGGAAAGGGTAGCGAGGTACAGTGGATGTTATCGCCCGTGGTAAAGGTGCCCAAGATGGGCCAAGATGTGTTGCTTAGAAAGGTAGCCAAAGGTGTGTAATACACTTGTACGCGTGTAAAAGACCCCATGCTGGCATGCAACACCTTGGGATTGTATAAATCCACGGTGCTGGGGGAACAAATCAATGCTGGAATGTTGTACCAATCTGCTATGCGTACCATCGTTCCTAGGTTACCTGGGTCGCGAATATTATCTAGTACCAAGCCCCAAATATCGCCAGTAGGCGCTGATAATGTATGCGCAGGCATTTGTGCTACGGCTAATACTGCCTTGTTAGTAGTCAGTGTGCCTATGGACGCCAATGTATCTTCTTTTGCCTGAAAGATAGCCGTGTCACCTTGTCTAGGAATGTCGTGCGTGGCTAGAAAGACAGGTGTCCCCACAATCATCCGCACGGTATAGTGAGAAGCCAGCAGCAAAAGGACATTTTTAGCCCCTTCTACGATAAAAACTTTTTCTTGTTGGCGGTACTTCTTTAGGTGTAGGCTTTTTATGAATTTTGCCTGCTTACTGGGGAGCCTTTGAAAAGGAACTAGAGGTGCAACACACATACTATCTATTTCTACTTGTTGGTATCACTTTTTTTCAGTCAGGGTGTGTGGCCACTCGCTTGCTGCGAGAAGATGAGTATTTGTTGAGCAAACAGCAAATCCAAGGTACCCAGAAAGTAAGTAAGCACGCGTTGACACAGTACTATCAGCAGCAGCCTAATACTAAGTGGCTGGGGGCCCCATTTTTACTGTGGATGTACCAGGCTGGGAAGCGTAGTTTTGACGCAGTATCTATACAGCGACGAACAGCCCGAATAGAAGCTAAGTTTGAGGATAAGATAGCGGCTGCTGTTGGCGACGAGCGCAAGCTAAAACGCTTGAAGAAAAAGCTAGATAAGAAGCAAAAAGAACGGGAAAAATATCTTCAAGAGGGCAACCTACTGATGCGTTATGGGGAGCTGCCTGTGATGTATAGCCCTCGGCAAAGAGTAGCTACAGAGCAGCACTTGTTGGCTTATTTACATGCTAAGGGTTATTTCAACGCCCAAGTGAGTAGTGTGGTGACGCTGTGCGATCGGAAGGCAACCATCACCTACCAGATTGAAGAAAACCAACCTTATTTGCTCGGTGAGTTAAGGCTTAACACGCCTGATAAGGCCATCGAGAAACTGCTTCAAGACCATCGGTGGCAAAGGTTACTGAGAAAAGGAGATTACTATGACCAGGAGGTGTTGTATCAAGAAAGAGAACATATTTATGAACTATTGCGTAACCATGGTTATTTCAGGTTCAATAGGCAGTACATTCGGTTTGCTGTAGACACCACGGCAGCGGACAATTCTGTGGTTGTAGAGACTGTGATTGATCTTCCTATAGACAGCCAGTCACATCCAGTATTTTACATAACTCGGGTGGAGTGGGATGTTGGTAGTACAGCCCAGGCAGAGGAAGTTACGAAGGAGAAAGACGTGTTCCATAGCGACATCGTTTTTAAGAACCTGAGCCGCCAGTTCAGACCCGATGTCCTGGCAAGAAATATAACGCTTCGTCCTCCCCAGGTTTATAGTAAGCAAGACCTGATTGAAACACAACGACGCCTTGCTAGGTCAGGCAGTTTCAGGTACGTCCATATTGATTGCGACGTGATAGACAGCAATGAGTTGGTGTCACGCATTTATACCAAGCCATCCGATCAATTTCAACTCTCTAACGAATTAGGACTTCAGGTAAGCCACAACTATTGGTTGCCTAAGCCTTTTTATAAGTTATCTTTTAAAAGCAGTAATCTTTTTAGGAATCTGGAGATCTTGGAGCTAAAGACCCACATTGGTATTGAGGGTGTAGCAGCGCTTACAACTAAACAAAGTACCGTCAGTAGCCAGACATATGGCGCCGATCTTTCGCTTTCTTGGCCGCAATTTCTGCTACCCTTAAGAGCTACTACTCGTACCCGCTTGGAGCGTTTATATCCGGTGACAAAGTTGTTGTTGGACTATCAATATACCCGGCATCCAGACTACAAACAGAGCATTGTTACAAGTTTCGTCCGCTACGACTGGCAGGACCAAAATCGTGGTGCGTATGCGTTTACACCGCTTGGTATTGAGTTGACTGATACCTGGGACAGGTCTGATGAATTTGAAGCAAATCTTAAAAAACTTCGAGGTCAGGGCAACCGTTTGTACAAAACTTTTAAACCTTCGTGGGTAACGCTGCTATCTTTTCAAGGTACTTTTTGTGAGAAGCCTGCATCTGGTACAGACCTACCGTATTTTTTGTTGACATTGCTGTTTGAGAGTGGGGGGGCACTCCAAAACTTTATCGACCTACGTAAGGTGATGCCCAAGCTCGCCTATCACCAGTATATAAAATTTGATATGGGCTACAGCCAACGTATACCTGTGCGTTCCGGTACTGTTTTTGCCTATTGCATTAATGTAGGCATTACCCATGCTTATGGCCGGGAGAAATTACTTCCGTACAGTCGTTACTATTTTCTAGGTAGCTCTAATGGAATGAGGGCTTGGGGGCCTCGTAGCCTTGGTCCAGGTAGCTACAGTGCCCCAGAGGGGTCTGGTTCAGGGCGTTCTACGGAGCAAATCGGCACACTGTTACTGCAAGGCAGCGTGGAGTTACGGAAACAGCTGGTGGGCTTGATAGAGGGGGCATTCTTTGTAGACGCGGGTAACATTTGGACTTTGAATGAAGATAGCTGTCAAAATGGTCGATTTAGTATCCAGGATTTCTACAAAGAAATCGCGATAGGGGTAGGTGTGGGCTTACGACTCAATTTTAGACTACTTGTCTTGCGGTTAGATGTGGGGTTCAAGCTCTACGATCCAGCAAAGTCTTTAGGGGAACGCTTCGTAGGTCGACAGCTTTTTTCTGATTATCCTGTCCTACACATCGGCATCGACTATCCCTTCTAATCTAGGAGCACACAGAAAGGAACCAATTTGGTCGCCCTTCGGCAACTAGCTATCCGAGCTGTATCGTGTTCCTACTACATTCACCCATGAGCCTTGAACGACTACCCCCTTTACTTTGGCGCTTTAGTGCAGATGATTACGGATTTCCTTTCACTTATTTATGGTTGACCCAGCATGTGCCGGTAAAAGAGCCGAGAAAAATTTTAGAGTACCACAAGGATGCTCAAGTGAGGATACAGCCTATCCAGACGTTTGCCCTACATGCGCGAAGGTACATAGGGTCGTTGAGGAGCTACTGACGCGACCTTGAAACCCGGTATACGTTACCTAATCCCAATCTCCTTTACAATGCATAAGGATAAATGTCATTTTCTTCATTACGCGGACATTGCATAAAGCACCACACTACGTATGATAAATGACAAGATAGGACATATATTTTCGTTGCCGTGACGCATGTGCTCTAGCTGTGCACGTTTTTCTTCTAGCTTTTTTAGTCCGTTCGTCTCCTCTTTACTTCCTCTTTCGTCCATTGTTGGTCTCGATATGCCTCTCTACGATGTCCTAAGTGTTGACACAACGTATCTGTGTTGACAACTAGGGGAGCGCCATCGAGCGCGTTTGATAACGCTCTGATCAGGAATAGTTGATCCTCTGCCTCTCTGAAGTTGTACGTGCTAGCACTACTTCGGCCCTTCGTTAAGATAACTACATCGATGTCAGGCAATACCTGGCCTTCGATGAGTTGATTCACTGGAATAATGCCAAGAGATGGTCAAAGGCAGATAACTTATCTCTCATTTCTTGCTTGTCCTGTCCAGTTGTTCCCGTACCAAAGCTAGTCTTTTGTGTACTTCTGCCAATTCCGCCCTCAGCGTAGCCAGATTTTCTTGGCGAGCGTCTTCATTGTCTTTATTGGCTTTGCAATCGTGAATATGCTTTTGTATTGCGTTGATGTCGCAAGCTAGTGGCACACCAGGGAGGTGACCGATGATGCTGATGAGTTCACTTAACTGCCGCCGGGCATCTTCAAAATCTAATACGTTAGCACTACTTCTGACCGCGTTGGCCTTTTGTAAGATAGCTATATTGATGTCAGGCAACACCTGGCCTTCGATGAGTTCATGCACTTCAGGATGTTCAATGATCCGTAGGCGCTGGAGGAGTTGCCAGTGCTGGCCCAGTGCCGTGACGTCACCTTGCGTGATAGCACTGGCTATTTGGGCATGCAATTGTCGAATGGTGGTTAGCAAGTGCACCTTGTCACTGTCGGTAAGTGTTGTCTGAAAGAGGTGTACGGCCTGCTGTTGTGGGATGTACTCGAGTTGCGCTATCTCGGTACGAAAGCGTTCTATAGGCCAAAAGTCCGGGTTATCTATTGCGCGATCGAGGGGATCGAAGAGAAAGATGCGATCAGCAAGTATCGTTGCGACATCGCTATTGACACCCATCAACAGCTGCCCCCGTACTGCGTTTGTTGTGAGTAGCTCATCTTCTTCATAAAGGGGTGCTTTGGTGATCCCGATGAGCACAGAATTTTGGTAATTCCTCAGGTTGTCTACGCCACCAAACATTGCTCTGCACATGGTTTCTAGATCCTGGATGTAGCGGCCTCTGTCGGCCGTTAATTCATCGTATTCCGCCAAAAAAACGGCTTTTACACCGGTTGCTTGCTGTAAGATTTTTCTGATGTTGATAGCATTAGCGATGTTGATTTCAGCTCCCCTCGTATCGTAGAATCCAGGACAGTCGCAGTAGGCGCTGTTAGGTTCATCAGTTGTTTGTACTACTTGGGGCAAGAAAGTTTGCGATTGTCCACTATGTCCAATGGGCATGACCTCCTCGCGAGGACTTTTAGGTGCTACGACGACCACTCTTTTCATGCCAGGCAGCCCCAATTCTCTAGGTCTCACTGCCCTCATCTGGCATCCTAAGTAAGGCATTGATGGTGGTACTCTTTCCGGCCCCGGTATTGCCCAAGAATATGCTGACCGTCTTCTCGGCGGCATGTGCTGCATTTTTCTCACCTAGCTCAGTACAGTAATCGATGAGAGAGATACTCTGGTTGGGCGTGAGCACGGTCTCAGGGTCACGGAGCTTGTTGTTTAGGATTTCTTGGGGGTCGTCTTGCATACTCAGCTGTTCCTGTTCCCGTGCTAAGGCTAGCCTTCTTTTTACTTCTTCCAATTCCTCCCTCAGCGCAGCTAGGCGTTCTTTGAACGCTTCTTTATTGTCTTTGTTAGCCTGGCAATTGTGAACATGCCTTCGTAGCACATTGACGTTGCAAAGTAGTGGTACCTCAGGAAGGTGACTGACTATGCTGGTGAGTGTGCTTAACTTTTGCTGGACATCATCGAAATCTAACACGCTAGCACTACTTTTTACCTCTT
>JALOLY010000007.1 GCA_025455725.1 Amoebophilaceae bacterium
CGACTCTCGTTCACTCGGCCCTCATACCGCAGTTTATCGAATTAACTATTCACCTTCACAGCAAACGTCATCAGTCGTAAACACTTACCTCAATCGATTTCACTGGGATTACATATTGCATGCTTGAAATGACGCATCAGAACGAAGCTAATGAGGAAGCATGAAACAATATGAAAGCGACATTTAGCACCAAAGTAACTCTGGGTCTATCGCCGCAGTCAGTTATCATACACTTTCGCAGCCATGTTTCTGGACATCACCATTGTAGTAGCGATACTTGGTGGGGTAGCCTCCGCTTTTAGGACACTTGACAAGCTCCCCGAGAAGGCTTAAGCTGAAAGGCTCGCCGGCTACTTTAGCCGGTATTAAGACCAACAGGTGCGTGTCCTTGACCGCTCTCCCGGGCCAGAACGGACAAGGACTGTTGAGCGTATCAACGATATGCTCGGGTAGCGGAGGGATTGGCTCCACCTCGCCAAAATACCGGCTCCATTCCTCAGCACCAAACAAGTGTAATAAAGCCGAAGGACGGTAATTCCGAGTACCAAATTTTCGAAGACACGATATTCCAAGCTCCGCGTCGTCATCGAATCCACTGAGAAATACCAGACCCCTAGAACAAAAGCGACCCACCGCAATCGGTGATGGGTGCTCGGCTATATCCTCCAATAACACCGTACAACGGGTAGAAGTGCTTGGCAACTCGTCAATTCCTGCTCCTTCATACCCCTCATAAAGACGATGACTACTACGCACGTAGTGCGACAAAATAGCGGTCGCTGTCTCTAGCACATTCGGAATTTCATAAGGGGAATGATCGACACGAGGGGCCTGCGCAGCAACCAAAGCTTGTTGGACTGTGTAAGGCTTGCTTCTACTCCCGGGAAGTATGTCACGCGTCAGCAAGACCCAATAGGAGCTAGTGGAATACGCATCCCTTGACGATCGTTGCACCTCATCTTCGTACAAAAAGTACTGCGTACGATGACCATCTCCGCGTGGGCTTTGTATCAACTCCCCAAGTAGATCTAGGGTGAAAGCTTTACCGTCTACAGTAGACGGTATCAAGACCAACAAGTGTGTGTTCTTGACTAATTTCCCAGGCCAGAACGGGCAAGCGCTGTGCAAAATCTCGTCTATGTCTAATGGCAGGAAGGGCTCCTCCCCCACTTCGCCAAAGTACTGGTTCCATTCCTGAGAACCGAAGACCGCAGGAAGTCGCAATGATTTCGTGTCTACTTCTTCAGACTCTGTTGACAACGATGACTGCCAAGAAACAGCATCGGACTCGACGGTAAGATGACGCATGGGCAAGGCGACCCGAACCGTAGAAGCAGCTATTGAAGGCAGGGCCGCCAATATAGCTGCTGGCAGCCCGCTATTGGGGACATCAGAGGGTACAGAAGACTGACCATCTGGCACTAAAACTAGGCCAGCGGCTGGCTCGCCACCATTATCTCTTGTCTCGCGCGACTCTTCACGCACAAAATCCTCAGCGGTTACCTGAAAGCTGGATCGACAACCCTGCAGACACAGGCTACATAGCATCAAGGTTGCTATCAAGCGATTCAATAGAGAAGCACACATCTTCAGCACGTTGAAATGGGTGAAAGTTCTAGCGTACACTGCTGCACAGTATAGCACAACAACACGTGCTGTAAGCCCTACGACCTGAAACGTATTAGGGCTGAAGGGGCCAGGTGCTAGAGAGCTTCCGGAGACCCGACACGCCGTCGCGGCTGTCACCATGGGCGCCGCTACCACAATCGTAGATACAGACCCCCCCAGGGGAGAACCCCCCAACAGCAGCAGGGTATTTACAGCCATCGCCACCCTCACCTACCACCCACCACTGGCACCGCGTGTATTCAGAAGGACTATCTGCATAAAGACGCTCTCCACTACGCACATAATGTGACAAAATGGCGGTAGCCGCCTCTAGCACGCCGGGTAGCTCGTAAGGAAGGGATTTACGACTTGCATATTGGGCAACCAACTCCTTCTGAGATTCATACCCCTTGTCTCTGCTGCCTTCGAGCACTTCCCGCGTCATCAACACCCAGTAGGACCCCACAGGCGACTGAGCACCTAACTGCCTCTCGACATCGGCATTATAATAGCAATAACTGGTAGAGTGGCCCCCGCCCTTGGGGTTCCGGATGAGATTCCCAAGCAGGTTTAAGCTAAAAGGCTCGCCGTCTACCGCAGCCGGTATCAAGACCAGCAAGTGTGTATCTTTGACTACTTTCCCTTCCCAGAACGGGCAAGCACTATTGAGTATATCGACGATATCCTCTGGTAGCGGGGGGACTGACCCTACTTCGCCAAAGTACCGGCGCCATTCCTTAGAACCAAAAGCAGCAAGAGACCGAGTTAGCTGTTCGCCTAATGATGCTAGCTCATCATCGCTTGTCTCGCCCGACTTTTCGAGCACAACATCTTCAAGAGGAACCTGAGCACCGGACCGACAGCCCGGCAGACATAGACTACACAGTACCAAAGTTGCCATCAGGCGATTCAATAGAGAAAGGTACATCGTCAGCATGTTTAAGTAGGTGAAATACTTCACGCATGTTGCCGCACAATGTCACGCGTTGCGGGCCTCGCGATATAATTCTTGGTTCTAATTTCGCTAACCACGGTGTATCATGCAATATACAATACATGACAATGATTTTGCATCATCACACAGAAGTAGATTTCAATATTATGATACACCCACACACGCTAAAACAAAAAACACGACTCCCGGCCTAGTACAGCAGATTAATCATCCGCCCATAAAATCGAACTACACGCACCACATTCTTAAAATACCAGCGACCAAATACTAAAACTTCCGAAGGCCTGACACACTGCGTGAGGACGTATCAGAAGCCATGGTGGCTGTCACTGACATTACCTTTTAGAGGAGCCCCCAGCAATAGTAGGACATTCGTCGCCACCCTCATCTACCACTAGCTTTTGGCATCGTGTATGATCGACAAGGAAAATCCTAAAAAACTGACCAATACAACCTTTTGCATAACCCATAATACTTGGCCATGTATCCTACCATTGTACTACTGCAACGAGTGTCCGTGGTACTGCTCGTAGCTAGCAACAGCCTTCAGCCCTATTCAAAGATCTCAGTCAATGTATTACCAAGGATGACGTCGAGTTAATACCCTGGACATTTGGGCCTATGCCAGCCAAGACGCACAGCCATGAGCCGACACACCAAATAGCACGAGATTTCTCGGGCCATGAGTAAGAGATCGAGGTGGCGTATTCTACGATGGGCCACCGCCAGGATATACAAATATTGAGGGTTAACTACACGTCTTCGACTTAAACTATTTTGATTAAACTGTAGGGTGTGTGCAATCAGCCGACGTGCTATTACGTATAGGTGTATATGTCTCCTTGGTCTAGCTTTCCTTTTGTGAGGATCACCCTGGCCCTAGTCGGGGGTATTCTGGCTGCCCGTTACTGGGAGGGGCAGGTCTGGATGGCATCTGGCTTGTTGAGCTTGCTATTACTCGTCTATGTCTCTGTGGTCATGAGTGTATCGCCCACTACCTTTCGTGCTTGGAGCCCTTGGATAGGTTTTTTGGGTCTAGGGAGCACTTTTCTACTTGGTTATGTATGCTGGCTGACACATGAAGTACGTTCCGATCTTAGGCACCTCACGCATTGCTCAGCCTCCATAGAGGCTTACGAAGCGATAGTCTCGGAAGATGTTCATAGAAAAAGTGCCCGCAGCAATGTAATAGTCTCCATTTGTCGGGCTCGCATCCAAGGCCAATGGCAGCAGGTGCAGGGAAAAGTTTTGTTGTCTTTTCCCAACTCTGCAGTATTACACATACGTTACGGTGATGTATTGATGATTCAGGGCCGGCCTAGAACAGTGCCAGCTGCCAGGAATCCTCACGAGTTTGACTATGCGGCTTTTCTGGGTATTTCTCAAACTTACCACCAGCATTTTGTACTAGAGAAGCAGATAGCAGTGATGGCGCACCAGCCTCCTAACATTGTGAAGGTATGGTCTTTCCAAGTACTCCGTTACTGCCAATCCCTGTTTACGCAATACATTCGCCACCCCGAAGCACGTGCTGTAGCCATGGCGTTGGTACTAGGTCAAAAAGACACCTTAACTCCTGAGGTGAGCACCTCCTATATACGTACTGGAACAATGCACGTGCTGGCAGTTTCAGGCTTGCATGTAGGAATTCTGTATTGGTGCCTTCGCCTTCTCTTGAAACTCTTAAGCATTATCTGGAAGGCGAGATGGTTGTCACCGGCAATCTCTTTGGCAGTACTTTGGCTTTATGCTTTTGTGACGGGTCTGGCCCCCTCTGTCCTGCGGGCCACCACAATGTTTACCTTCATGGTCACGGCTTCTATGCTGGGCAGGCCCACAAGCATTTACAATACACTGGCAGCTTCTGCTTTTTTGTTACTGTTTTGGCATCCAATGTTACTCTTTGCTGTGGGCTTCCAACTTTCCTATTTGGCTGTGCTTGGCATCGTACACTTACAGCCCAGGATCTATAAACTCTTGACGCTGCACAATCAGATTCTCGACAAACTCTGGCTTCTTTCTTCCATATCCATAGGGGCACAGGTCGCTACTGCGCCTTGCAGCTTGTACTATTTTCATCAGTTCCCTACTTACTTCGTGGTAGCCAATTGGGTAGTAGTACCCGCTGCTTTGGTCATCTTGTGCTTGGGACTCTTCGTACTGATGACTAGTTGTTGGGCCAGTCTCAGTGTACTTGTTGCCTGGCTACTTGAAAACGTCGTATTAAGTGTCAATGCGTTTGTTAGACTTATCCAAAAACTGCCATGGAGCCTTGTCGAATCCGTGCATCTCAACGTTGCCACAGTGCTGCTGCTGTACGGGATACTGCTTCTTTTCTTGGTTTTTTTGCATACAAAGAGTATAAAGTACCTAATAGTCGCCAGTATGTCAGTTATACTACTGTCCCTGCATAGTGTACGGGAATACTGCATCCGTCAAGTACAACGCAAGGTTATTTTTTACAGTATCGATCACCATCAAATCACGGCTTTCATCCAAGGCTGCCATAGTACTTTATGCGTTGACAATCACTTTCAGCTTGACTCCCAACTATATACCTATCACATTCAGCCCAGTCAGAGAGTCTTGGGCATTACCTCCTCTAACACCTGTAGGTTAGCAGAAGCAATACAGCAAAAGACATGGCCCATACGGGTCTGGGAAGGCTTAAAAGTGGTAGTCTGGCAGGGAAAAAAATTCATTTTTATTGATCAAGACAGCAAAAATTTGCCACACTTGTCTACAAAGGTGCATACCGACTTTTTGGTTATAGGGAACAATGCTATCAAGACGATCCAACCATTGCTAGACAGGTTTGATTTTGGGATTTTGGTCATCGGCACGTCTAATCAAATATTTCTGGCACAGCGGCTCCAAGAAGAAGCCATTCAACACGGTGTGCGTAGTCATTTTTTGTCACAACAAGGGGCACTCACGGTCTCTTGGTAGGAGTGCCATCGTTACGCCAATCTTGGTACCGTATCCAAAGCCAGGCACTGCTATCGATAAAAAATCTTCAAAAACTATACATTGGACCATGCAGAATAGCACGCTACAAAATTCCTAAGCTTATGGATACACAACCCCAGGCAGGACAGTCGGTGATTGCAGATGAGGTAGTCATGCGAAAGATCTACTTGATCAGAGGCCGAAAAGTAATGATAGATAGAGATCTAGCAGCACTCTACGGCTATGAAACCAAACGCATGAACGAACAGGTAAAGAGGAATCTGGAAAGATTTCCTGATAGTTTCATGTTTCAACTGACGGCAAAAGAGGAAGAGCATTTGCGGTCGCAAATTGCGACCGCAAATGTATCGACCAAGACCCGGACGCTACCATACGCTTTTACAGAACACGGAGTACTAATGCTGGCAAGTATCCTGAAGAGCAAGACAGCCATCAAAGCTAGTGTACATATCATAGAAATCTTTGTGAGATTACGGGAAATGGTACTCACCCATAAGGACATTCTCTTGAAATTGGAACAGCTTGAAAGACAACAAGCTACACATGACATGAGCATCCAACAACTTTTACAGTACATCAAACTATTCATGGCCGACAAGCAAAAACCAAGACCACAGGTAGGCTTTAAAACCCATTGAGAAGCTGAATCCAACATTTTTTGACGGGGGTTCCTGATTGATTGGGGGTTCTACAAACCTGGCCACATTGCGGACTATCTGTACAGACAGGTTGCAACCGATCTTGCGAGTGCACCACATCGCTCCATCTAAAGGGCAGGGCTTTTGCGGCCTGCCCAAGAAACTTTAACCAAGATACCTTGTACACAGCTGCAACATCATTCAGAAGTAGTCTCAGAACCAAGGCAGGAATTTTAGAGAGGGGTATGTTCTTGTTTGAAGGTCAATACAGCAAGAAAGCAAGACACCTTCAAAGACGTATACGTTTTTAGCCACTTATTGCTGAGGCAGCCGTTTGGCCATTTCGCACCATCGAGCAACGGCAGACCTAGGCAAAAACCGGCAGCCACCCAGAAAGCTTGTCGTTCGTAGCGAGGCCTTAGCATGTCACTGCCTATCCTTGCTAAGCGTGCCGAAAGTGCATAATATCCCCGTCTTCTACTACATAGCTTTTCCCCTCGATACGCACTTTCCCCGCTGCTCGGCAAGCCAACTCTGTCTTGTAGTATAGATAGTCCGACAACTTGATGACTTCAGCCTTAATGAATCTTTTTTCAAAATCGCTGTGAATAACACCTGCTGCTTGCGGCGCCTTTGTACCAGCCATAATCGTCCAAGCTCTTACTTCTTGAGGACCTGCTGTGAAATACGTGATAAGACCGAGTAGCTTATAAGAAGCACTGATGAGTACCTCCAGTGCAGACGCCTTAAGATTATATTCTTCAAGAAAGAGTGTTTGGTCAGGCTGCAATAACGTGGCCATCTGTGCTTCAAGCGCGGCACTGACTAAAACGACTTCTGCATGCTCTTCCCTGACGATATTACGCAAATCTTCTACGTAGTCATTGGTACCCTCTTGAAGGGTTTTTTCGTCTACATTGGCTACGTAAAGCACGGGTTTAAAGGTCAAGAGCTGCCAAGACTGGACGAGTGGATAATCGGATCTTGCTATGGCAACAGTACGCGCGTTGCCCCCTTGGGCAAGATGCGCCGCAAGGCATTGCAAGAGACTGTACTCGTGTTGGGCTTGTTTGTTGTCTGACTTGGTTAACTTCTCGAGCTTTGCTATACGCTTGCGGATGGTCTCCAGATCCTTCATCTGTAGCTCGTAGTCTATGACTTCTTTATCAAAAACTGGATCTACCTGTCCTGCCACGTGTACCACACGGCTGTCTTGAAAACACCGTACCACATGTACAATGGCGTCTACTTCCCTGATATTGGCCAAAAATTGATTACCTAATCCTTCTCCTTGGCTAGCACCTTTTACCAAGCCAGCAATGTCCACAAATTCTATGAACGTGGGGATCACCTTTTGGGAGGCTATTAAAATAGCAAGGGCCTGTATGCGTTCGTCTGGCACTCTGACGACGCCTATATTGGGCTCTATGGTACAAAAAGGGAAGTTAGCAACCGCAGCATTGCCGCTAGAGAGTGCATTAAATAGCGTAGACTTGCCCACATTAGGCAATCCTACAATGCCATACCTGAGAGCCATCTAAGAGAGATTAAGGGGTGTGAATGCAACAGAAAGAAGCCAAGAAGACACCAAAACTGATAGCTACGTTACCGACCAACAACCTCACGGCCGGCAGGCTGACAACCAGTTGGGCTAGCAAAACGTGATGTTGGCATCGATATCCTCATGGGTGAAACCGCCAGTAGTCCCCCCTTCATGGCCTCTGCTTCCAAACTGCTCGGAGTCATAATCAGGTAGTAGCTCCCTCTTGATGTACTCTGCTGTGCCATGCAACGCCTCCATAAACTTATGGAAATCCTCCTTGTATAAGAAGATCTTATGCTTCTCGTAAGAACGATCATCCCCTTTGAACTTCTTCCTACTTTCTGTAATCGTGAGATAGTAATCATTAGCGCGCGTGGCTTTTACATCAAAAAAGTAGGTTCTCTTACCTGCCTTTACGCTCTTCGAATAAACCTCGTTAGCCTCTTTATGCTCTTCCACAGTTTTGAAAGTTTAAATTACACAACAACCCGATAAATGACGAATAAAGCTTTTTTAGAGAGATAAAACAAGGAGATGAGCGTTTACAAGCCCCCATGCAACCAGTGCTTTTTACGCTGCAGCTCATCCACAGTTTCTTCTCGATTAGTATCTGGTATACAGCAGTCTACCGGGCACACCGCTGCACATTGAGGTTCCTCATAAAATCCCACGCACTCCGTGCACTTGTCTGGCACGATGTAATAAAATTCATCCGAATAAGCATCTTGGGTGGTGTTGGCGTCCACAACGGCCCCACCTACACTGACCCGCTTCAAACTAGTGCCCTCAGCCCATTTCCAACCTACTCCACCCTCATAAATGGCATTGTTGGGACACTCTGGTTCACAAGCACCGCAATTGATGCACGCATCGGTGATCATAATAGCCATGTTCGATATTTTTTATAAATCCCGGGGCAATGTAGTTAAAACTTTTAGGCTGCACACAAAGAATCTGACATCACTTTTCGAAAAAGAGCAGATCTACTTGCCGCGTGACGACGAATTACCCAATCTAAAAGTAGCCCAAAAAGGTACATACAAACACGATTTTTTTTCCCGGGTATTTTTGGTATCATTGCGTCCCTTTCGCTCTCCGTTATCGCAAAAGCAGGTAAAGAAGAGAAAGCATCAATATTTATTGATTTAATTTATTAACATAATAAGCACTTTTATGGAGAACGTAGACCGATCAAAGTGTTCTTTAAGCCAGGAGACAGCGCAACTACTTAACCAGCAAGTGGGTGCAGAGGGCAGGTCATCTGCTTATTACCTAGCCATGGCTTCCTGGTGTGATACCCAAGGATACAAGAATGCAGCTAAGTTTTTGTATCATCACGCCGAAGAAGAGAGGGCACACATGCTCAAACTATTTCACTACATCAATGATGCAGGGGGCCGTGCTATACATCCCGAAATAACTGAGGTGAAGCACGATTTTGACTCATTCAGGCAAGTCTTTGAGCTGACGCTAGTCCAGGAAACCAAGGTTACACAGTCTGTTCACCGTTTGGTTGACCACTGCCTTGCTGTCAAGGATTTCTCTACATTCAACTTTTTACAATGGTTTGTAGCTGAGCAAATAGAAGAAGAGGTTGTGACTAGAAGAGCTGTTGAGCTATTTGACGTGATTGGTGAGGAAGGCATTGGGCGCTACACCATAGACAAGGCAATCGGAGCGCTGAACGGTGGTAGTTAAAAACACGTACGGCGGCCCAGGTCAACGACGAGCATGGCGCACGTGTCCTGGTGTTGCTAAGCTCGGCCTGTAGTGTTCTTAGGTCCCCCAAACAGGCTCTGTGTTGCGGGTGTGCTGTACTGCTTCTATTGGCTTGCAGGAAGGTAAGTAATGTAAGACCCGTGCCGCCGAAGGTATCGTTGACCGAGCACTGCGTTGAGATAAGGTAATACCGGCGGGTTAACAGCCTTCGGCAATGAATGTTGAAGCAGTCGTTGTCTGTCGTCTTCTTCTCTAGAGAGGACGGCGTATAGCTCGGCACTCAGTAGCAAGCGCCACAGACTGCCGTAGGCGTCATAAGGGTTCTTATGTAGGAGCCCATGGCCAACTGCTCAGTAATAAACAACAAGGCATTTCTCCTTTTCCCTGCTCCGTCCATGCACAGATGCCGCGCGATGGCGTCTTGATGGCAACCTCAAAAGGTGACGCTGCAGCGATACAAAAAAATACCTAGACTACCGTGGCAGCAAGTCGAGACGGCCGTAATCTGGGCGCTACTTGCGGCGGTATCGTACCATAGTACAGGTGACAAAAAGCCCCAACTGGACGGTATGTGGGGGTATCAAGTACCCGGGGAAAACCAAAGCTTCTATCTTAATTTAGTCGCTTGAGACAGCTCACTTGTCACTTTGATGGACAATCTTTAACTTCACGTGTTTTTCTTTTCGCGTCGAGACGCTCGGGTTGTTCTTGTTTGTGCGCCGACAGACTGACACCACAGAGATATCTGGAATATTTCCTTTAGGGCATATGAGGAGGCCTTACCTCAACCACGCCGCTTCTTGTGCCGGTTCCTTTGCAATGAACCGCACTAACGAATTGCCGGAGAAGCGAAGGACAGGTGACGGAATAGCACCTGACAACAGTGTTAATCACGGTAGGGAATCAGTGTTGTCTTTGCCTGAGGTGGTTGATACGGAGTAAGTTAAAGGCTATGGTGGACAAGCCTGTGTGCCGCGGGCGTGGCTTCTAAACAAGCATGGCGAGCTAGTTGCCACAGTGAGGGGCACGTAGCCTGGAGCTTTTTTTTTCTAGGCAAGGAACCTGCCGCTTTTTGATTATGTGTAACTTTAAAATTTGACTTGACGCATGCACAGAGAGAGTAAATCCTTTTTATTCGAATACCTTAACAACACCTCCCCTACGGGCTACGAGACCGCGGGTCAAAAGATTTGGTTGAACTATCTCAACCCTTATATAGATGATTTTCTGACGGATACTTACGGCACTGCAGTGGGTATCATCAATCCTCAAGCGACCTACAAGGTAGTCATCGAAGCTCACGCTGACGAGATCTCCTGGTTCGTAAATTACATAACAAAAGATGGGTACATCTACGTAATTCGTAACGGTGGATCCGATTACCAAATTGCGCCTTCTCAGCGTGCCAAGATTCATACTGAAAAAGGCACGATCCCTGCCGTCTTTGGTTGGCCAGCTATTCATGTGCGTGAAGATAAAGACAAGGCTCCAAAGCTTGACATCGAAAAGATTGTGCTCGACTGTGGCTGCAGTTCAGCGGAGGAAGTAGAGGCACTAGGCGTCCATGTCGGCTCTGTGGTCACTTTTGATGCGGATCTGATCACGCTCAACCGAGATTTTTTAGTGGGTCGTGGCCTAGACAATAGGATAGGTGGCTTTATGATTGCTGAAGTAGCCAGAAGACTCCATGAGCACAAGCAAAAGTTACCCTTTGGACTCTATATCGTCAACGCGGTGCAAGAAGAGGTAGGACTCAATGGAGCAGCCATGGTGGCCCGTCGGCTCAAACCTGACTTAGCCATCATAACAGACGTGACGCATGATACTCAGTCTCCACTCTACAACAAAGTTAAAGAAGGGGATATCGCATGTGGTAAGGGCCCCGTGCTGAGCCATGCTCCGTCAGTACAGCACAACGTGCTAAAAATGCTTATCGAAGTAGCCCGAAAGAACAATTTACCGTTTCAGAGGCAGGCCTCTTCGAGTCGCACAGGCACCGATACAGACGCTTTCGCTTATTCCAGCGTAGGGGTAGCATCTGGGCTAATCTCCTTGCCTCTTAAGTACATGCATACTACAGTAGAGATGGTTCATGAGCAAGACATGGAGCATGTCATTGCATTGATGTACCAGTTCTTAGTACAGCTAGACCCACAGCACAGTTTCAGCTATTTCAAATAGGCGCTTCCCCAGAATAGCTCACTGGGCTAGCGATGAGGCTGCGATGATTTAAGACGGACTGATGTTTCGCTTGCAAGGGGGATGCGTAGGGAGAGGTAGTAGCTAACACCAAAGCTAGCCCCCTGCTCATTCAAGCCCCACCCAAGCACATCATAGGGGACGTAAGATTTGGCATAATCAGTGCGCAGGACAAATTTGTAGCGTATAGTACCCCCCGCATATAGCAGCCTCCATATCCTAACCTTTACCCCAGCTACCGCCTCAAACCAACGTGCCCTCACGTTGGTTTGCTTGCTATTTATAGGTCCTCTACCACCGCCACCTTTGATCAGCCCCGTGCTGTCATAGACCACTTTACTGACAAGCTGATCCTGAAAAAAACTTGTAGCATACCGTAACCCCAAAAAGGCCTGATTTTTATTGGGCGTATCTGGCAAGAAATTATAGTTCAGGCCGACTCGAAAATATTGTCCACTGCTAGTGTAAGATGATAGCACATCGGCTTTGGGGTTATATCCCTCCCAACAGATACTGCCCCATCCGTAGTCTCCTTCAAGCATCATACTTGAAAAATCAGTACAAGCGTTCAGTTCATACTGAGTACCTTTCCGCTCGTAATACTTATACTGAAAAGGGCGGAATACGTCCACGCCTAGGTGGATGCCCGTAGGCCGGTGGCTCGCCCTAGCCCATACGGGTGCGCTCCTTGCGAGTATCCCCAAACAGAGACAAACACTACAAATATATCTGAACATCAATCCGTGAGTCATTGAGTGTACTTAACTCTTTATTAAGGATTTTGTATTCCCTAATAAAATTGCCCGCTACTCTTTTGAGCACATATTTCTGTGTACCACCACGTTGGTGAGATATGAGTACTCCCTCTCGTTGATAGTGAATAGTCAACTCTGCAGCAACATCTGAAGAAGAAAAGCGGTAAACTTTAAACTGTGCAACGTCGGTATCAGGATTAAGGGGTAATTGGGCAACCTTGTTCTCACAGAGCGTTAGTGATTTATCAGTAACTGCATCGGTAATTAATACGATATCAGGATGATCCTTTCCGCTGATATCACAGAACGCCACTGTTACAAAAGATTTGTAGGGCGTTCGACTATCTCCAAAATCTCGACAGCCCGATGTAGAAAAGACAAACGCTACGGCCAGTAGGGTGAAAAAAAACTGTTGAATGTATCGGACGGTCATCAGAGGCTATCAATAGGTCACGTAACTACAGTGGGAAATTTTACATCTCTTTGTTCTCACACGCAAAAAATTGGAAGGATCCGAAAGCTTACGCGACACACTGAGCATATGATAGCTCAAAGTGTAGCCTTTAACCGCTTCAGACTGGTGTCGCTTTCATAGCTTCCTCTTTAAGTGTTCTTCTTAGAATTTTGCCAACACCTGACTTGGGAAGACTGTCCCGGAACACAACATGTTTGGGTACTTTGTATTGGGTTAGTCTTTCCCTACAATAAGAAATGACCGCTTCTGATGTCAATTGAGGGTCTTTTTTTACAACATATAGCCTTACCTCTTCTTTGCCATCTTCATTGAGTACACCAATGGCGCCCACTTCCAATACTTCGGGATGTTCGCTTACTACACTTTCTATTTCATTAGGGTATACGTTAAAGCCAGATACGTTGATCATTTCCTTCTTGCGGTCGATAATACTGATAAACCCATCTTGGTCCATCACTGCTACATCGCCCGTTTGGAGCCAACCTTCTAAAAAAACTCGGGATGTTTCTTCTGGCTGTTTCCAGTATGCTTTCATTACTTGTGGACCCTTAACAAGCAAGTTACCTGGGGTACCGAAAGGCACTTTTTTGCCATTTTCATCCACTATTTTCACTACAGTCCCTGGTAGTGGGATACCTACGGTGCCTATGCGATGCGTGCCATCTAGCATATTACAGGTTACAGCGGGTGAGGATTCTGTCAGACCATATCCTTCCACCAAAGGTACTCCGGTAACAGCTTCCCATTGTTGGGCCACTTGCTTTTGTAGCGCTACTCCTCCTGCAAGGGCAACCTTGAGACTGGAAAAATCAAGAGATGCAAAATGTTTATGCGCCAGCAGCGTTCGGAATAGTGTATTCACTCCTGAGATACATGTGAAAGGGTGCTTGCGTAACTCTTTGATCAAGCCCTGTATATTCCTGGGATTAGTAATCAGTACATTTTTAGCCCCTAGTCGCATCATGGCGAGCAAATTGACGATGAGGGCAAAGATGTGGTAAAGCGGCAATGGAGTGATAATGATCTCCTTCTTTTCTTGCATTTGTACACGCATACAGGCGGTCATCTGTTCTATATTGGCCAGAATATTCCGATGAGTGAGCACCGCACCCTTGGATACCCCTGTGGTGCCTCCTGTGTATTGTAAAAAGGCAGTGTGATCACTGCGTAGATTCACCCGATGAAAGGTTGCCTGCTGCCCTATTTGCAGTACTTTCTTCCACGCAACGGCATGGGGTAGGTCATAATGTGGGACTAGCCGTTTGATATGCTTGACAGCAAAGTTGACTAAAGGTCCCTTCAGCCTACCCAGCATATCCCCTATTTTGGTGATGATGACCGTCTGTATAAACGTTTGAGATAATATTTTCTCCAGTTTATGTGTAAAATTATCCAGTAAGATGATGGCCTTAGCTTCGGAGTCTCGGAGTTGGTACTCCATCTCATAAGAAGTATACAGGGGATTGACGTTGACCACTACCATACCTGCTCTGAGTATGCCCAGTAGTGCAATGGGGTACTGTAGCAGGTTGGGCAACTGAATAGCAACGTGGTCCCCCATTTTTAGGTGCTTCTCCTGCTGTAAATAGGCGGCAAAGGCCTTAGAAAGTTGATCTACTTCAAAGTAAGTCATCACTTTCCCCATATTTTCATACATCGGCAAGCTGTGATAGCGCTCAAAGCACTCCTCAAAAAAATTGAGGAGCGATTCATAACGCTCAAGATCAATAGTGTGGGATACAGCCCGAGGATAGTGTTGCCACCAAGGATGCTTTTCCATATCGGAGTTTATTCTGATACCACGCGTGTGTACACACAGACGCTTCGCAATACGGGACGAATATACGAAAACGTGTCTTGATCGTTCGAGTAACCGATACAAACCTCATGTCGCACTGCTTGAGTGCTCACTCTGGCTTTGCTGTGCGGGCGAGACACAGAGAAGCTTCTGCTATGGCAGCTTGCAATTGGTGGGTCATTTTACTGAATGCTGACGGATGCTGCTGGAGCTTGGGCCTCTTGAAGTCGATATCATACGGATCATTAAGTGGGATGAGGTGTATGTGAGCGTGAGGTACCTCCAAGCCTACTACAGCCATCCCCACACGCAAACAAGGGACCACTTTCTGGATACCCAAGGCTACCTTTTTTGCAAAGATCATGAGCCCGGCAAATGTTGTATCGTCTAGATCAAACAAACAGTCTACTTCTTTCTTGGGCACTACCAAGGTATGTCCCATTGCTAAGGGGTGAATGTCTAAAAAAGCAATGTAGTTTGACTCTTCAGCAACAATATATCCTGGAATATCTCGGTTGATGATTTGAGTGAATATACTTGCCATAGTGGGTAGCGATGAAGCCAAATTACTATTGAAGTACACTGCGTGACTTTTTGTTGTATCAGATACCCTCGCGAGCGAGGTTATAACCCGATCTCAAGAATTTCAAATGATACCATACCAGAGGGTGCGTCAATGGTTGCTATGTCTCCTACTCTTTTTCCAAGCAGGCCTTTGCCGATGGGCGAATCAACAGATATCTTCCCAACCTTTAGATTTGCTTCTTCTTCAGCGACAATGGTATAAGCAAAAGTCTGCCCATTACTGGCATGCTTGATCTTCACCCTGGTCAAGATAGAAACCTGAGAGGTATCAATATCTGTTTCCGAAATGACACGCGCACTCGCAAGCACCTCCTCTAGCTTACTGATTTTCATTTCCATCAGTCCCTGAGCATCTTTAGCAGCATCATATTCAGCATTTTCACTCAGATCGCCCTGACCTCGCGCCTCGGCCAGCTGCTCGGCCACAGCGGCTCTTCCCTTTGTCTTCAACGCATGAAGCTCATCCTTGAGCTTTTGTAACCCTGCTTCGGTATAGTACGATATTTTTTCCATGGCCTGTAATTACGTATATCTTTTTGTTTTTCTTTAAAAATTTATGATGCCAAGTGTCAGCGAACAAGAAATAATTTTGTCGCACATCTCGGCGCTTTAGACTCATGGCATAACGGTAAAAACAACACAGTCGCCACACGACGCCGGCCTTGATCGTAAGAGAACGAGTAATTTATAAGTCTTTGAGGAACCGAACTAGCGGTCGGCGATAAGCAACAAGGCAAAGGCACCAACAGCAAGCCAAAACTTATAGGTACTTAGAGCAGGAATGATCACAAACTGCAATTGCATTCCCAAGGTTAAGAGGACAACCATGACCGCGACAAACCGGAGTGTCAACTTTGTTTTTTGACTCACACGCTCAATAGTTTATTTTTGATGCTCTAAGCGGAGGATTTACACTTCCCCAAAGATAAGTACAAGTTCTCTTACTCAGCAAGGCGCAGTGGCTCCTATAGGCTCGGATATTTTATACGTTCAAAGGCTACTAGAAGCTGGTAGTATAGTGGCTATTCCCACCGAAACAGTCTACGGCCTAGCAGGGAATGCCTACGATGAAACATCAGTGTTGAAAATATTTCGCACCAAACGGCGTCCCAGCTTCGATCCTTTGATTGTACACGCAAGCGGCCTTCAACAAATACAAGGCTTTGTAAAACCTCTTCCTAGTAAGGCGCTCAAACTAGCGCGTCGCTTTTGGCCTGGTCCTCTGACGTTAGTACTAGAGAAAAAATCGACCATCCCTGACATCGTTACAGCAGGGCTCCCTAGTGTAGGAGTCAGGGTGCCGCAACATGTATTAACCCTCCAACTACTACGTCGGCTAGACTTCCCACTAGCTGCGCCTAGTGCTAATCCTTTTGGCTACATTAGCCCCACCACTCCCCAGCACGTGCAGGATCAGCTGGGTATACATATCCCTTATATCCTAGACGGTGGCGCTTGTGCTGTTGGCGTTGAATCGACGATTGTCGGCTTTGATGCAGAACAGCCCATCCTATATCGACTAGGCGGCGTGAGCCTAGAAGCCATCGAACGCACAGTAGGACCCGTAAAAGTTGTGCATCAAGCGAATAACCATCCCCAAGCACCAGGCATGCTAACTAGTCATTATGCGCCTAAGAACCCTTTAATCTTGGGAAAACTACCAGAATTGCTTGCCGCATATGCCACGCAGCAAGTCGGAGTACTTGCTTTTCAACAATACCGTCTAGGCGTTGTGCACAACCGGCAAGTCGTACTTTCGCGCACAGGCAATCTGGAAGAAGCTGCACAGAAACTCTTTGCTGCCCTCAGAACGCTTGATACCCTACCCGTAGAGATTATCTTGGCAGAACTTGTTCCTAGCATAGGCATTGGTAGAGCTATTAATGACCGACTCAAAAAAGCAGCTACGTGCCGGGTGCGCTGTTGATGAAACTACCACAAAAAGGAATGATGCACATGCGTTCTATACAGGAGTATAATTTTAAAGGGAAAAAAGCATTGATTCGGGTAGATTTCAATGTGCCTTTGGATGATCATTTTAGGGTAGTAGATGATAGCAGAATTCAAGGGGCCGTACCCACCATTCTAAAGGTGCTCAATGAAGGAGGAGCTGCTATCCTACTTGCACACCTAGGCAGACCAAAGCAAGGATATGAACGACGGTTTTCTTTACGCCACCTCGTCCCCTGTCTGAGCCACGCTTTAGGTAGGGAAGTAACTTTTTTTCCCAGTTGTGTAGGTACTGAAATACAAGCCCAAGTGCGGCAACTTGAGTTAGGCAAGGTGCTATTGCTAGAAAATATTCGCTTTCAAGTTGGAGAAACAACAGGGGACCCTGCCTTTGCACAGACGTTGGCTACTTGGGGAGATGTGTACATTAACGATGCCTTTGGTACAGCCCATCGGAACCATGCTTCAACAACATGTATAACCCAATACTTCCATGACAAACTGGTGGGTTACCTCATGCAAAAGGAGCTAGAAAGTGCTGACAAAATCTTGAAAGAGCCCCAAAAGCCTTTTGTAGCCCTCATAGGAGGTTCCAAAATCTCAGACAAAATCAAGTCCTCAGTGCACTTATTAGATCGACTCGACTATTTACTGGTAGGGGGTGGTGTGGCCAATACCGTCCAGAAAGCTTTAGGAGGGCAAGTAGGTGATTCGTTGATAGAACCTGATCAGGTGGAGATGGCGAGGCATTTGGTGCAAAAAACGCAGCAAAAAAAGGTACAATTGGTGTTGCCTACAGATGTAGTCATAGCACCTCGACTAGAAGGACCGGTTACCACGAGCGTGGTAGCAAGCGGGACAGTACCTGCTGGCTGGATGGCCTTAGATATAGGCCCCCAAGCACAGCAAGAATTTACAGCCATTGTGCAGGCTGCTCGGACTATCCTGTGGTGCGGACCCATAGGTGTTTTCGAGATACCAAGCTTCCAGCAGGGCACGCGAGCGCTAGCAGCGGTCGTGGCACAGGCAACCAAGCAAGGTGCTTTCTCCCTGATTGGCGGTGGTGATTCTGCAGCAGCTATCAGAAGCTTAGGCTACGCCAATCAAGTATCTCATCTGTCTACCGGTGGCGGAGCACTGTTAGCATACATTGGGGGTACCTCATTGCCAGGGGTAGCCGCGCTACAATAACCGCAAAAATAGCTAAATTGATTGACCATCATCAAAAAGTTAAATACTTTGTTTAAACTCTAGTTTAAATGCCAAGTAACATATAACACCGCGCCGGTGTAATTCTTCAAGAAACGTAATATGAAAAAGATATCAAGAGCAGGATTACTTAGTGGATGCTTTGTGGCCATCATGGTCGGCTGTACTTCGTTGAGGGTAACCCGTACGAGCGCTGACCGGGTAACCGACCTGAGTGGACGGTGGAATGACACTGATTCCAAATTGGTCGCTGAGAAAATGTTAGAGGGCATTACCAAAGCTCCCTGGTTAGACAGATTTCGACAAACGCACACAAAGCAAGTGCCGCCATTCCTTTCTGGAGAGACTGAGGTGGAACAGACCTCGGTTCACAGCACACGTAAGCCGGTGCTCCTTGTAGGCACAATACTCAACAAAAGCCACGAGCATATTGAGGCAGATACTTTTCTCAAAGATTTGGAAAGAGTACTGATCCAGGAGGGAGAAGTGCGTATAGTAGCCAACAGCTACTTCAGGGAAAAGTTGCGAGACGAGAGATCAGAACAAACTGTCTTTTCTTCTCCAGAAACACAAAAACGTTTAGGTCGTGAGTTGGGGGCAGATTACATGCTGTTTGGGACTATCAATACTATCGTAGACACGGAGGGAGAGAATAAGGTCACATTCTACCAAATTGATCTAGAACTGACCGATCTGGAAACCAGTGAACTTGTATGGATTGGAACAAAGAAAATCAAAAAGTATAGAGGAAAAGGGGAAAAAATAAAGAGAAAATACCGGGGAGTCATCCCTACAGCTTAGTGCTCCTAGCATACAAAAGAAGGGCAAGCACTAATTGAGACGGCTCATTGGCTCCAAGGTGGGCGTATGGGCTCCATTAAAATTACAATGCGTACAACTCGTCTTTGGGTACTCGTGGGATTTCTAATGTTGTCACAGGCTTGCCACGTCACCCATTACCAAAGACATGCTGAATTCCATGCGCTGTTTTTGGCCGGTGCATTCAGGGACGCCGACGCATTACTTTCCAAGAGAAAGTATGCCATGCAGCATAAGGCTCAGCTACTCTACTATTTAGACAAGGGGACTCTAGCGCATCTGATGCAACAGTACGAGGCGAGCAACTACTTCTTCGAGCAAGCATACCTCACATGCGAAAACTTCTCAGCCAAGCCTTTAGCTAAGATCCTGGCCTTTATCATTCATCCTACCATAGTTGATTACAGAGGCGAAGATCACGAAATTCTTTTGTTGCACTATTACAAAACCCTCAATTTTTTGCAATTGGGACAAAAGGAGTCAGCCTTAGTAGAATGTCGCCGGCTTAATATCAAGCTGAATCAGCTGAGTGATCAATACAGCAGTGACAAAAAATACAGACGTGACGCTTTTATCCATACACTCATGGGCCTCGTGTATCAAGCCAACCATGAGTACAACAACGCCTTTATTGCTTACCGTAACGCCATTGAAATATACCAAGAAGACTACCAACACTTATTTGGATTAGAGGCACCAGATCAGCTTAAAAAGGATTTGATTTACACTGCTTACAAAACAGGGCTGTATGAACAGGTAGATCAATACAAACAAGAATTTAAGCTTGCTTATGATCCTGCAGAGGAAGTTGTAGGCAGTGATGTCGTTTTTCTGTGGAACAATGGTTTAGGGCCAGTGAAAGATAAGTGGAATATCAATTTTGTGCTGTCGCATAAGGCCGATAGAGTGGTCTCTTTTAGGAATGAAGCACTGGGGCTATTTTTTACTTTTCCGCTTCTCACCAACGATGAAAGTAAATCACTCTCAGATTTAACACGTATTCGGGTAACCTTGCCAAAGTATCGAGAAAGACCGTTGTTATATGATAAGGCCATTATATATACACATGACGGACAACAGCATGCATTGGAAGTACTTGAAGATGTCAATTCCATTGCCTTTCAGGTATTGAGACAGCGCACGGCATCGGAACTAGGCAAATCTCTTTTGAGAGTTGCTCTAAAGAAAGCGGCCGAGTATAAAATCAAAAAGCAGAATGAGTTGCTAGGCAAGATTGTAGGAGGCATTGGATTTGCTACCGAGCAGGCAGATACAAGAAACTGGCAAACTATACCCCACAGCATTTACTATGCCCGCCTTAGACTACACGAAGGAGCACATCGAATAACCTTCAAAGCATTCTCTGAGAAAGGGCCCACACCACTGCCCAAAATCAAGAATTCCTCCTCGAACTGCATAACAACCAAACAGTGTTTCAGATAGCTAACTCACCGGTTGCTAGATCATATTGAATACCCAGAGAAAGGCATCCGTCGTGATAGCCGAGAAAAAACAACCCAGCTAACCGTACTAGTCATGATGGCACTAGCCACAGCGCGTCAATAGCGTGCCATCGCCGTACCCGTTCCCAACGAATTGCTACAGTACTTGGCTGACGTACCCGAAACGACAACGGTCGTACTACAGCAACGCTATCAAGTGCGGCACATGGTTCCAAGATACCAAGACACGCACGACTGCTACCTCTTATACAGGGGTGTCATTAGTTCCCTTTCTGAGGTGAGTTGCATGGGGGTCTCAAATGGCTACCGATAGTTATTAGAAAATAACTGGACTTGCTGTTCAATCATGGTAACGATTCTGCATACTGCCGGGTAAACATCCACAGGTCTATTGGCGTGGTGATGGTCACTGATCTCCCTGAGCTTGGCCTCGAGGTGTTGCTCTCTGCGTCCGGCAAATAGCAGAGCGATCAGCGTGAAGAAGAGACAGGTATACACCAGCAAATACCCCGTACTAAAATCTAGCTGCAGCTGGATGGGGCCTATGGCCAGTGTGTAGAACAGGGACCCCAGGGCTATACCTAGCGCGGTAAGTATGACAAAGCTCAGCCAGTCTACCAGCACAATGAGGAACATGATGGTCAGCGCCACATTGATGAGCCATTTCACACTACCCTGAGTGAGCAGGGACATCACCGTGCTGGTGAAGGGAAGACAGTACAGCAGCGTCAGATGCCCGTAGGTAGGCAGGTAAGGCAGCAAGGACTCAGGCCACTTGTCCTTGACTACCAAAAATCCACATGCTATGGCCCCTAAGAGCTGCAGATAGAGCATCCGCTCACCAAGTTGTACCCCTATACGCCCACATGAAGTAAGGAACGATGTAGTTGACCACACAAAAAAGTCCTAAAAGGAGATAAGGGGCATCATACTTTTCTACTTGCCTGCGCAAGTACTGGGGTACTACTGAAGCTAGCGCATCTCTATGGTCGCCACTATCTACCAAAGTGGGTATGTGAGAGGTAACTATTGGGGCCCCTTCCCTCCGTTTTTGGAAAGTATAACTTGTTGAAGAATAGGCTCAACGGGACTACTATTTTCTTTGTGGACCACTGCTGTGGATTGCGTTACCCCTGTTACTTTGAGAGGGCTGTCCATACTACACTTTCCGTTGAACTTGGCCCCTTCCTCAAACACCAGCTTGCTAGTCATAATATCCCCCTTGACTGTCGCTGTAGGCTTTAAGGTTAGCAACCCTGACACCATAATGGCACCCTGTACCTCTCCACCAATCTCTGCCGTTTTGGCAATGATATTGCCTTCTACTACTGAGGTATGACTTAAGACTATTTTGGCTTTGGTCTGAATGCTCCCAACTACCTTACCCTCCACACGAATGTTCCCCGCAGTATTTAAATGGCCTTCGAAACTTGTCCCTTGACCAATCATATTACTGGAGTTGCTCGATTCCTCTTGAACAACCGTTTTTTTAGCGTTGCTGAACATAATAGTATGCTATAACAGTAGCTTAGAAGGTGACAAAATGCTCTGGGTCTAACGCTTCTCCTCCATACCAAAGCTCGAAGTGCAGATGAGGCTTCGCAGAATGACTGCCCGATTTTCCCACGACTGCCATGACCTCCCCCGCTCTCACGAAGTTACCAACTTTCTTCAAAAACGCTGCATTGTGTTGGTAGATAGAAATCAACTCTTTATCGTGTTGAACAACCACGATCCAACCTATTTCTAACGTCCATGAAGCAAAAATGACTGTGCCGTCGGCCACACACTTAATCGGTTCCCGTTCTTTGGCAACTATATCGATACCATAATGTCCCCTTTTTTTTTTGAAAGGAGCAGTAATAACACCACGGATGGGAGGGAATACAACCATTTCTTGCACGTCTTTGTTGGGCCCGCTGTGGACAGACGGCGAGAATGAGCCGCTAGCCTCAACCTCTCTCCGAAGTAGTGCATCAGCAGCAGAGAGTTCTTCTGGTGAGTAAGGCATAGCAGCCTTATTAGTTTGCTTCTTTTCAGCTGTGACAAGCTTATTGTCAGGTGGCTCTTTGCCCGCAATAATACTTTGCAGGAGCGCAATAAAATTTTTCTGTTGGATGGTTTGTTCCTCGAGCCTGTCTACTTCTAGAGCCAGCTGAACAAGTTTCTCTCTGTTCTCTCGCTCTGCGTGAGCAGGATTCAACCACTTGGCTAAGATAGTAGTGGTCAGTGCCATACTAAACACCACCAAAATGCTCAACAAGACAACACTCAAAGAGATAAATTGAGCATGACTGAAATTGAAAGTAGCCCTTTCGGCAAAATTTTCTTCGTTGCGAACAACGAGCTGGTAACGATGGGCTAGCCAGCCAGCAAACGTCTTTTTGAGATTCAAGGTTTGATATCGTTATGAAGAGGCGACAAAAGTAGCATTTTTCTGACTGTGCTTCTTTTGGTCGTCTTCTACAGGATGTGAAGTGATGGAAAAGTCACACGGTGGTATGCACAAACGGCGACCCTAGCCATACCACTACTCCGGTCTTTGATCACCTCCCACGCTACATCGTGGATTCCGTTGCATCTTTTGATAACCAAGACAGTTTGCTGTTTGCGTCTTGGTTGGGCCTATCTCAGCCCCGACCTCTCTGATAGCTTTTGAACCGCTCTTTAGAAAATGCTTGTATACCACCCCTGCTTCGATATATTGTTTGTCTCCACAGCAATAGTCCCCTTTCAGGTGTGGCTGGCATACAGTAGCCAAGTTGTCTACATGGCTAAAAACCCAGTGTTGCCCGTCACACTCCCATAGAGTACCGTCATGAGATCATGCACAACGACCCAAACGAGCGTCAGTCCGGGGAAAAATCATGCCCCGACAGATCAATCACCCTCCTAAAAATTACCCCACTACACATATCCTAAAGAGAAAGCACAGGCCGAACCGCACGTGCCAAGTCAAGCAACTGAAGCCAAAAGAGCCCAATGCTATAACTTTCGAAGACCCGCCACACCGATTCCGTGGAGGTCACCGTCGCTGCTGACGAAGCGGATACTAACCCCCCCAGAGGAAAAACTCCCAACAGCAGCGGGACAATTACCAAAGTCCCACGCTACCAACTCTTGGCACCGCGTGTAGGTCAAGGGATTATTGGTATAGAGACGCTCTCCACTACGCACATAATGTAACAAAATAGCCGTTGCGGCTTCAAGGGCACCAGGTAGCTCATAGGGCAGGCCCGTACGATTCGCATGATGAGCAACCAAGGCCTTCTGGGATGAGTAACCCTGGTTTCTGCTGCCTTCAATCACATCTCGCGTCATCAACACCCAATAGGAATGTACAGGCGATTGAGCACCGAATTGCTCTTGCACATCACTAGCATAGACACGATACTTGGTAGAGCAGCCTCCGTCTGTGGGGCGCTTGATAAGCTCCCCGAGCAAGTTGAAGCTAAAAGGCTCGCCAGCTACTGTAGCCGGTATCAAGACCAACAGATGCGTGTCTTTTACTTGCTTCTCTGGCCAGAACGGGCAAATACCGTTCAGCGTGTCGATGATATCCGCTGGTAGTGGAGGAGCTGGCCCCACCTCGCCAAAGTACCGGCTCCATTCCTGAGCACCAAACAAGTGAAACAGGACCGACGAACGGTAATCCCGATTGCCAAATTGGCGCAGGCACGATAGCCCAGATTCCGCATCGTCGTCAAAACCACTAAGAAAGACCAAACCCCTGGAACAAAAGCGCCCCACCGTAACCGGCAATAGGTGCCCGGCTACATCTTCCAATAGCTCCGCACAACGCGTAGAAGTACTGAGCAATTCGTTGTCAACACCTTCATAAAGACGCTCTCCACTACGCACGTAGTGTGACAAAATAGCAGTAGCTGCCTCCAATACACGTGGGGTTTCATAAGGAGGATAATCGATATGGGAAGTTTGCTCAGCAATCAAAGCTTGTTGAGCTGTATAAGGCTTACTTCTGCTACCGGGAAGCACGTCGCGCGTCAGCAAGACCCAATAGGAACTACTGGAATACACATCACCCGATGATCTCCGCACCTCATCATCGTACAAAAAGTACTGCGTACTGTGGCCACCCCCACGAGGATTTCGTACCAACTCCCCCAGTAGATCCAAGGTAAAAGCTTTACTGTCTACTGTAGCCGGTATTAAGACCAGCAGGTGCGTGTCTTTGACTAACTTCCCGGGCCAGAACGGGCAAACGCTGTTTAAGATCTCGCCTATGTCTGACGGCAAGCAGGGTTGCATACCCACTTCCCCAAAGTATTGCCGCCAGGCCTGCGCTCCAAAGGCCATGGCAGGGATTCGTTTACTACAGTGAACAGGCGCAGCCTCCTCCATTTTCTCCAACAAAATCTCGACCTGTATGTGCATCATACTCTTTGGACGGCACATTCTGTTCCTTGCTGTGCTGCCGTACAACACCAGACCGGCATACTTCGCATGCTTCAGATCGAGGCCCTCATGCCCTACAAAAGCTGCGTGGCTAACGCCACTTTCCAGTGTGTTCAAAGCAACGACCTGACCCATATCATCCCCAAATGCTCCCGCTACAGTGTGATCGTCTTGAGCGGCTTCTAGCTTGCGGTATGCTCCTTCGTTGTTAGCTGCTACATAGTAGAGGGTTAAACGCGCACGCTGGATCATTGAGTCTGCCGTCAATCGATATCCTTTGTAACGATAACCTGAGGGGATTCGGTATGACTCCTTACTCGTGGCATCACTACCGAGTATCACGGTGGGGCCAAGCATCCATTCCTCTGTCAGGGACTGCGCTTGTTGCGGTTGCTGACTCAATAGGACACGCGTACCAGAAAAAGTTGTGCAAGGCCTGGCAAAAGACTGAGAAAAGGCATCGATCCCAGCGCGAGCAGTGGCAGATTCTGAAACAGCAGCCGACACAGGCACCACGGCGGCTGGCTCGACAAAGGGCACACTGCCCAACCTATCGCTGACGGGTCCATCAAGGGTGCTTGAAGAAGCAAGAACAAGCGCACCTGGCAACAAACCCTCGCCCGACGCTCGCACACGATCGACTTTCGCTGAGTGCTCCTGCCTGACAACAGGTTCCTCAATGATTGCATGCATACCCGACCCGCAACTCTGAAGCAATAGACTACATAAGACAGCCGTTGCTGTCAAGCGATTCTGCAGAGAACAATACATCATCAGTGGGTTAAAGTGAATGCGATATCCTACACGTGTCACAGCACAGCATGGCAACGCGCACCGCAGGTATGCCTGGGCCCAAGGCCCGGTTGCATCCTCTCACATCACAACCTCCCATACAACAAACCGTAAACAGCGATAGTTTCGCATTATCGCACGAAAGGAGCTCAAGTTATAAGGAATTCACGCATTTCAAAAAAGCATCGTCACGGGCCTTATGCAACGGAGCAATCCCCCTCAAAAAAATTGCCCCACCACACGCCTCTTGTGACCGGAACACAAGCCAGGCCGCGCCGACCAGGCATCCAAGGGCCCAAGTGCCAAGCGACTGAGGCTAAAAAGGCCAAGTGCTGGAACTTCCGGAGAACAGCCACGCCGCTGTTGCTGCCGTCATCGTCGTAGAAGTTGTAGACACCGAGCCCCTCGGAGGAAAAATCCCCAACAACGGCAGGATATTGGCCACTTACCAACTCTCGGCATCGTGTGCAGGTTAATGGATTATCTGCATACAGACGCTCCCCACTGCGCACGTAATGTGACAGGATAGCCGTCGCGGCTTCTAAGGCACTAGGCAACTCATAAGGAAGGCCTGTGCGCTCTACGTGCCCAGCTACCAAGGCCTGCTGAGACGTGTACGTCTTCCTCCTACTGCCCTCAAGCACATCCCGGGTCATCAGCACCCAATAGGAACGCCTAGGCGATTGCGTTCCGAATTGTTGGCGGAGGTCACTATCATAGTCGTCGTACTCAGTAGGGTGGCCTCCGCCTTGGGGATGCCGGATAAACTCC
>JALOLY010000040.1 GCA_025455725.1 Amoebophilaceae bacterium
GGCGTAATGATTATCCTTCGAGTTTGACCCAAAAAGCAGGTTGACCTTCTCCGACGCACAGCGCTTCCAGGGCATTGCGCGCCTGCTCAATATCAGCTACATGGTCGATGATCAGCAGCAGCTGTGCCTTGACTTCCTGCATACGACATCGCCGGGGGTGCTGCTGTACATAAACAAACACACGCGCCAACACATCGTCTTGATGGGAGTGTACAGAGGGCGCAAAATAGCACCGCATGGCTCCACTCTTGAGTTTCAGTTTGGTGAGCCCCAACGTTCGAGCGATCCAGCGCAATTCGACCAGTTGTGTGAGGTTTTGCACAGGCAAAGGCAGGGGGCCAAACCGATCCTGGAGCTCTTGCCGAAAGGCCTTCAGTGCCGCGTCGTCTTGCAGCCTGTCAAGACGGGTATAGAGGCTGATTCGCTCAGCGACATTGCTAACGTAATCATCCGGAATGCATACTTCGAGATCAGTCTCCAGAGCGCATTCTAGGATAGCGGGGGCATCGGCTCTTTCCTGAAGCTCTTGGGCAAACAACGCCTTAAACTCCCCCTCTTTAAGCTCCTGGACAGCATCATCTAGAATTTTACAATACGTGTCGAAGCCTACGTCAGCTATAAAACCGCTCTGCTCGGCGCCTAGTAGGTCTCCCGCCCCCCGAATGTCTAGATCGCGCATGGCTACCTTAAAACCATCTCCTAAGTCTGAAAACTCCTCTAAGGCACTGAGTCTTGTACGCGCCTCCGCCGTGAGCATGGAAGCAGGCGGAGCCAAGAGGTAACAAAAAGCCTTCCTGTTAGAACGCCCTACCCTGCCTCGCATTTGGTGTAGGTCTGACAAACCAAACAGATGGCTGTTGTTGATAAAGATAGTATTGGTATTAGGAATATCCAACCCTGATTCAATAATGCTGGTGGCCACTAGCACGTCATAGGCTCCCTGAATGAATCGAAGCATACATTGCTCTAGCCGTGAGCCTTCCATGCGGCCGTGAACCACACCTATGCGACAGTCGGGCACAAGCTTGTGAATCATGTGGGCTACCTCTCCAATATCGCCCACTCTGTTGTGCACAAAGAATACCTGGCCGCCCCGCTGTAGCTCGTAGTTGATAGCATCTTTGATCACTGTTGGGTCAAAAGTATGGATGGACGTGGCCACGGGCTGCCTGTTGGGCGGAGGCGTAGCAATAACACTAAGGTCACGGGCGCCCATGAGGGAAAAGTGGAGAGTCCTAGGAATAGGTGTGGCGGTGAGTGTGAGAACATCTACATTGACTCGCAGTTGTTTGAGGTAATCTTTGGCTTTAACACCAAATTTTTGCTCTTCATCAATGATGAGCAGGCCAAGGTCTTGAAATTGCACTGTTTTGCTCAGGATGCGGTGAGTGCCAATAAGAATTTGAACCTTACCGGTTGCAGTGGCCTCCAAAGTCGTTTTNTTGAAGCGGTTGACGTAGGCAATGTTGACATCAAAGTGCGCCAACCTGGCACAGAAAGAGTTGTAGTGCTGTAAAGCCAAGATAGTTGTAGGAACCAACACGGCTACTTGCTTGCCGTCATTGATGGCCTTAAAGGCAGCTCGGATGGCTACTTCAGTTTTACCAAATCCTACATCGCCACAAACGAGGCGGTCCATAGGGTAGGGCGCCTCCATGTCTTTCTTCACCGCTTTCGTAGCTTCTAACTGGTCGGGCGTGTCTTCGTAAATAAAAGAGGATTCCAATTGAGCTTGCAAAAAGCCGTCTGAACTGAAAGAGAACCCAGGGGCTTGTTTGCGCTTGCCATACAGCTGGATGAGCTCCCTGGCAATACTTTTTATTTTCTCTTTAACTTTTCCTTTTTTCTGGGACCATGCCGATGCCCCTAGCTTCGTGATAGCGGGTACGACGCCCTCTTGGCTAGTGTACTTGGAGATCTTGTGTAAGGACTGAAGGTTGACATAAACCAGGTCGTCGTCTTTGTAAAGCAGCCGTATCACTTCTTGGCTCTTGTCGTTGACTTTAACTTTGCTTAACCCTGCAAAACGCCCAATACCATGATCAATGTGCACCACATAGTCACCTGGTTGCAAAGCTTGCAACGCACGCAGCGTAACGGCCTTGGTCTTAGAATACCGTTTGGGAATCTTGTAGCGATAGTAGCGCTCAAAGATCTGATGGTCGGTATAGCACGCAATACCCACTTGATGGTCTACAAAGCCCTGGTGCAAACCCAGAGACAGTGCTCTGAAATGGACCGTGTCGTCTAACGGTGCTAACAAGCTCCTCAACCGGTCAAACGGGCCAGTTGATTCTGCAGTGATGATGTTATCCAGTCCCTTAGATTGATTTTCGCGCAGGTTTTCTGCCAGTAGCGCAAAGTTTTGGTTAAAGACAAGCTGGGCCGATGCCTCATACTGAAATACCTCATGAGGAGTTCCATAAAAACGTTTGCCAAACTCGATGGTTACTAGTCTTTGCAAGGATTGGGTCCAACTGGCTGGAGTTTCCCAACACAGTGATGGCGGCGGCAAGACCACTGTAAGTGGCGCTGCAGACTTCTCTTGGAAAACTTGAGTGGCCTGCGCGTAGCTTTTCTCAATGGCGGTAAGGACAAGTGCACGGTCTTTGATCCAAACGGGTGTGGCAGGACATAAGCAATCCAGCAATGACTGGCGTGGCAGCGAGGCAATCTGCGCCTGCAAACTGGGCAAAATGGTTGCTTGTGGAATAGCTTCCAAAGAAAGCTGGTTGGTGGGGTCAAAAGTGTAGATACTTTCCACCTCACTGCCCCAGAGTACTAGCCGAAAAGGTAACTGGTAAGCGTAAGAAAAGATATCGATGATACCACCACGAACGGCAAACTGACCTGCTTCGTAGACAAAGTCTACTTTTTCAAACCCTTGCTCCAAGAGCCGTACAATCACAACAGAAGTGGTAAGCCCGTCGCCTGCCTGCACTGACCATGTATGATCCGAAAGTACTTCCGGATGAACCACTTTCTCAGAAAGCGCTGCCGGGTAGGTCACTATCAGAAGAGCCTGGTGTGTGGGATGGCAGATGCGCTGCACCACTTCTGCACGTACCAATTGGTCAGTATGGGCCTCCATAATAGGGGCGTAAGGTACATTGTGAGAGGCAGGATACAGCAGAACCACATCTGGCCCCAGAAGCGACTGCAAATCGCTATAAAAGTAAGCTGCCTCCTCTTGATCATGCAAAATGAACAACTGCGTAGCCGCCGTACACTTGTAAGTAGCAGCAGCCAACACAGCGTCCAGGCTGCCGGCAAGACCTTTGAGATGCAGACATCGACCGGCAGCTACACGGAGTCTCTCGACCCATGCACCCACCCAGCCGTCTTTTTCGTACAGCGCTATGAGCTCTTCAACTTGCAATATCAGATGGTATCCCTATAGTGAACGCCCCAAAAGTATAGAATAAGACGAGATGTATAAAGCGCGAACATACCGACAGCGTAGAAAGTCTTTCCTAGCATGTTCCGTGATTAGTTCTTCTTGCAAAAGAGTGAAACCTTTGCAGGGTGCATACCCTACACCCACTGGATCACAACACAAATGCCAGATCAAAAGGGTGAATGTAGCAAAGACCGCTTTCAAGGCACTCCCCGCTGTGCTAAGCTGTTTTGCATGTTACACAGCAGCACCAGCTGCTCATGATCTTGATGAACTGCTCACGCTGCATGGATGGCTTGAGTGAAGGGTCTGCTCTACAGGCAACATCAATCTAAATCATATGCATACCCCTAAAAAAAAACTTTTTCTACTCGATGCCATGGCCTTGATATACCGGGCCCACTTTGCTTTCATCAAAAATAAAAGGATCAACTCTAAGGGAATGGACACTGGCGCTGTGTTAGGCTTTACCAATGCGCTCGTGGAAGTTATTAACAAGGAAGCCCCTACACACCTGGCTGTTGCCTTCGATACACCGGCACCCACATTCAGGCATCAAGCCTTTGAGGCCTACAAAGCACACCGAGAAGCCCAACCAGAAGACATTACGTTGGCTATTCCCTACGCTAAAAAGGTTGTTCGTGCCTTTCAGATACCGGTACTAGAAAAAGAAGGTTACGAAGCAGATGACATTATTGGCACACTGTCAAAACGAGCAGCTCAGGAAGATTTTTTAGTGTACATGATGACTCCTGACAAAGATTTTGCCCAGCTAGTAGATGATCATGTCCTACTCTACAAACCCGCCTTCATGGGTAATGGCGTTGCTGTGCTGGATAAAGAAGAGGTACTGGCCCAGTGGGGAATCAAGCGGGTAGACCAGGTGCGCGATATTCTGGGTCTGCAAGGCGATGCTGTAGACAATATTCCTGGCATTCCTGGTATCGGGGCGAAAACAGCTCAGAAACTAGTCCAAATTTTTGGATCTGTAGAAAATCTCATAGCCAACGCTGATAAGTTACAAGGCAAATTGAGAGAAAATGTACGTAACTACGGCTCACAAGGCGTACTCTCCAAAGAGCTGGCTACCATCCACACCGATGTACCACTGGCATTTTCACTAGAACAGAGCCACTACCAAGGGCCCGACGAGGTTCAACTCAAAGCTCTCTTTCGTGAACTAGAGTTTCATAACCTATTACAAAGAATTCTAGGCAAGCCAAAGAGGCCCGGCATACAACAACCTGACACCTCCCAGACAGCTCTCTTTGAAACACCGCTTGAAGTGCCGCAACAAGCCCCCACTGCAATCAAGGCATCTCCATCTTCCGTGCTTCTGTCTACCCTAACCACTACACCACACCAATATCACCTCATCGATACACCCGCACTCAGACAGGAGTTAATGCATTATCTGACGCTACAAGCAGAAGTGTGTATCGATACAGAAACTACTGGCACCGATCCCCACCAGGCCACACTCCTGGGTCTCGCTTTCGCATACTATCCTGGCGAAGCTTATTATGTGCCGGTACCGACAAACCAAGAAGCTGCCACACAAATAGTACAAGAATTCAAAGGAGTATTAGAAAGCACGACCATTTGCAAAATTGGACAGAATCTCAAGTACGACATCAGCGTTTTGAAGCGATATGGTGTTAACATAAGTACGCCAATCTTTGATACCATGCTGGCACACTACCTGCTTTCCCCTGACACACGCCACAACCTGAATACGATGGCTGAGCAGTACCTGCACTACACCCCGCTTCCTATAGAAAGTTTAATTGGCCCTAAAGGAAAGTCACAAAAGAACATGCAAGCAATCGACACAAACTTAATCAAAGAATATGCTGGGGAAGATGCCGATGTTACACTGCAGATTTATCAAAAATTAGCCCCAGAAATTGCGGCTCAAGGGCTTACCAAGATGCTCCATGAAGTCGAATTACCACTTGTCAACGTGCTTGCTGCCATGGAACATACAGGAGTTAAAGTGGATACAGAGGCGCTGAGAACGCTGGCAAAAAGCATGGCAAAAGAAACTCAGATCCTCGAACGAGCCATCCACAACTTAGCAGGAGATACTTTCAACATTGCGTCTCCCAAGCAACTGGGCAATATTCTATTCAACAAGTTAAAGCTTGTCGAAAACCCCAAGAAAACCAAATCTGGTCAATACACCACAGGAGAAGAGGCCTTGCAAGGACTAGCCAAAGAGCATCCCATTGTAGATAAAATCATGGAATATCGAGAATTGAAGAAGCTAAAATCCACCTACATAGATGCTCTGCCCACCATGATCAGTCCGGTGGATGGCATGATCCATACCTCGTATAACCAGGCTGTGACTTCCACGGGAAGACTCAGCTCTACCCACCCCAATCTGCAAAATATTCCTATCCGCACAACAAGAGGTAGGGCCATCCGAAAAGCCTTTGTACCGCGCAACGCCGACCATCTCTTGCTTACTGCCGACTACTCGCAGATAGAATTGCGTATCATGGCCTCGTTTTCCAAAGATTCCACCATGATGGCTGCTTTTCAGGCTGGCAAAGATATCCACCAAGCCACGGCCAGCCGGTTGTTCAAAGTACCTACAGAGGCTGTAGACAAAGATATGCGCCGCCAAGCCAAGACAGCCAATTTTGGCATTATTTACGGCATCTCTGCTTTTGGCCTAGCACAACGACTCAATATCCCCCGCAGCGAAGCTACGGCCCTGATCCAGGCTTACTTTAAAGAGTTTCCTGCTATTAAAACGTACATGGACACTGTGGTTAAAAAAGCCAGATCGCAAGGATATGTCACTACACTATTAGGCAGAAAGAGGGAACTGAGAGACATCAATTCCAGCAATGCAGGGCTCCGCGGCTTTGCAGAGAGAAATGCCATCAATGCTCCCATTCAAGGTACTGCCGCAGAGATGATTAAACTGGCCATGATTCAGATTTATGACTGGATGCTGAAGAAAAAACTCCGCTCTCGTATGGTCTTGCAAGTGCACGATGAGCTGGTATTTGACGCCCCCAAGGAGGAAATCCCCCTCTTGCAACAGTACATCCCCCAAATGATGCAAGATGCGTTGCCTTTGTCCGTGCCCATCGAAGTAGATGTAAGAATTGGTGCAAATTGGCTGGATGTGTATTGAGATACATAAAACATCAATACAGTACCCAAACAGAGTCTAGTTAAGCTATTTTGTAATTGCTAAAATAGTGTCATAGATTGCATGGGTTGGGCTTACAGAGGTGCGTTCGATCAAATGGCGCTTACGTTCAAGAAAAATTACTCTTCAGGACATCATTGTGTATCAGTCGAACTACAGTCACCATCGTATATACGCCACGCTAGTATGCCTGCTGACCATGAATCCAGTAGTCCTGGGTAGGCAAGAGTCGCCCGTAGCAGCAACTACGGGTCATATGCATGAGGAACAACCGCAGATAGGGAATACACCGCCTCCCACGACTATAAACGAGCTAATACTCACTACTGCGCAACAGCGGTGGCTTGACACAACACTCAGGGCAAAAGACTCAAGTAAGAAGCGTCTCAAAAAATTACTGGCCAATATCGCTCATAAAGAGGAACTCATTCGGGGAGCAGCATGCCAGAAAGCGTACCAGTTACTTACGGAAAACCCGAGACTAGCCAGGGGAAATATTGTAACCTTGCTGCGAAAGGTGCCTCATCGAGTCAGTGAGGGTAAGGAAGCTAATGAGGCATTGTGGCTGCTCTGTTTATTAGTAGCAAGGTATCCTCAATTAGCTCTCCCTACCTCTAGAGTAGTGCTAGACCTGGCAGGCAACAGGAAAGACATAATCAACACAAGGGAACCATCAGATTTTAGCTGTTGAGTAATGTAGGCGATGACACAATATCCATTTTCTTCGCTGATGAATCTATTTGACCATGGCCCAAGCAACGACTGCTGCTGACCACAGCAACCCACTCCAAGCCATTATTGCCCACGCCAAGGAGTATGGATTTTTGTACCCCTCTAGTGAAATTTATGGCGGTCTACAGGCAGTGTACGATTATGGTCCTTATGGAGCTGCCCTCAAACGCAACCTACAGGACTTGTGGTGGCGAAGTATGACTCAGCTTCACCAAAACATCGTAGGCATCGATGCAGCCATTTTCATGCATCCACACACTTGGCAAGCTTCAGGGCATCTAGACAGTTTCAGTGATCCTTTGATTGATAACAAAGACTCCAAAAAACGGTACCGAGTAGATGCACTACTTGAAGCCCAAGCAACGGCTTGGGCACAACAAGGCAACGAAGAAGCAGCTGAGGACTTGCTCCAAACTATGCATCACCTGCTTCAAGCCCAAGACCTCGTCGGGTTGCATCGCCTTATTGTTTCTACAGGCATTCAGTGTCCAGTGGCTAAGACTAGCAACTGGACCGCTGTGAGGCAATTTAACCTCATGTTTGCTACGCAGGCAGGAGCCCTAGAAGAAAAAGCCGATACCATATACCTGAGGCCAGAAACAGCGCAAGGAATTTTCGTGAACTTCCTAAACGTACAAAAAACAGCTCGCATGAAGGTGCCTTTTGGCATTGCACAAATCGGGAAATCTTTTCGCAATGAGATCGTCGCTCGACAATTCATTTTCCGTATGCGCGAGTTTGAACAAATGGAAATGCAGTTCTTTGTACGACCCGGTACAGAATCTTACTGGTTTGACTACTGGAAAGAACAGCGGTTGAAATGGTACCTAGCTTTAGGTATCCCCAGCACTCGGCTTAGCTTGCAACCCCACAAGCATTTGGCCCACTACGCCCAGGAGGCCGTAGATATCGAATATGCTTTCCCCTTTGGCCAAAAAGAAGTGGAAGGTATTCATTCTAGAACAGATTTTGATCTAAGGAACCACGAAACGCACTCCAAAAAGAAACTTCAATACTTTGACCCAGAGATTAACCAAAACTATACGCCTTATGTCATTGAGACCTCGCTAGGGTGCGACCGCTTGGTCTTGCTACTCCTGTGTCAGGGACTTGTGCATGAAACAGTGACAGAGAGTGGGCAGCAAAAGACTAGGACTTATTTGAAACTCCCTCCTGCTCTGGCTCCCATTAAAGTAGCAATCTTGCCCCTTGTCAAGAAGGATGGTCTACCTGAAAAGGCCCAAAAGCTTGTTGCGGAACTGCGTTTAGCCTTCCCCCTTGCGTACGAAGAAAATCAGTCCATTGGTAAACGATACGCTCGACAAGATTTGATTGGGACTCCTTACTGCATTACGGTAGACCATCAAACGCTCACAGATGACACTGTCACACTGAGAGAGCGAGACAGTATGCAACAGCAAAGACTTCCAATCGGAGCAGTAAGAAATTATCTATTTGAAAAGGTGAATTTACAAACGATCCTATAGGAGTGTTTGTATCTCCAGTCGCCATGGCCGTTGCGCTTACTTTTTCACTCGACTCTGGCGCAGCAGCTAAAAACACACGTGTTCTTAGGCTACTTTGAGGGGTGTTTGTAGACTCCGAATAAACGAGCGATCCCAGGTCTTGAAGGACTTTACCACATGCAACGACGAGCAAGGAAACACCAAGTATATCGTTTACGCTCCAACAAGTGACGCGACTTAGCAATAAAGACGTTGCCAACGAGGTAGACTTACTAAAAAAGCAAAGACAACACGCTACAAAAGACTGAGAAACAGAAAAGACGTAGCCACCAGAACTACAACCAACCGTCTTCTTCTTGTTTTCATGATTCGCTGTCAATCAATAATCAGGCTCGATACGTGTCTGGCAGACGCTGTTACGCAGATGCTTTTTTGTACCAGAGAGTAAAAAGATAGATGCCTTGCTATTAGAATTTCAAGAAACAAGCATACAGATGGCCGTTGTGGTGGACGAGTATGGGGGCACTTCAGGACTCTCGACGCTAAAAGATATTATTGAGGAAATCATTGGAGACATGGCCGACGAACTTCGTCAAGAGGAGGTTATGTACCATCCAATTGATGATAAGACATTCAT
>JALOLY010000041.1 GCA_025455725.1 Amoebophilaceae bacterium
TGGGGGGTTCTCCGATGGGGGGCTCGGTGTCTACAACTACTACGCTGACGACCGCAGCTTCCGCGGGATGTCGAGTCTCCGGAAGTTCTAGCACTTGGCTATTAGCGACTTGGCGAGCGCGGCTCGATCAGTTCTCTGGCTGTGCTATGAGAAGCCCGTGTATTGGGGGGATTGATTTGTTGTGCAAAGCTGAGGATTATACTATTTATTTCAATCATGAGACCTTTGTATAGAAGGCGCACCATCTCTGCAGCGCTTCTTGGAGATCATTCTTAGGTATTCAATGCCCTTACTACCCCCATGTTGTGGGAGCCAGGTGCTCTCTTAAGTACCTGGCTCCCTGTTTTTACTACGCTTTCGATATGATGATCCCCAGGAGTCTGTATAATAGAAGTGATAGCCTCCAGAACATGTTGCTCATGGGTTGTAGCCATGCCTACATACCTAACCTCTAGCCTACCAAACCGACGCTTTATATTGCCAAGCACCCGAGCGACTACGACTCCCATCATCCCGTTGCGGCGCCTTGCTCAGACAGACAAGGGACTATGCTGGTGGGCCTTATGTTGGATACCGCTGCGTCAATCTCTTTGGCGTAATAGCTGATCGTTCTTGGCTGAACCATATCCTCTGTCTGCTAGGATCCGACTACCTGCAGGGAGTGACACTTGATCAAAACTGGATGCCATACAATGTCTAATATGGACGTTGGCATCGGTAGTGTGTACTACTAAGACTAAGGCTGTACATTCAGCTACCAGGCAATGACTCTTGTAGCCACACTGGAGCTTACTTACCCTCTTGACTCTACGTGCTTCTCGGTTTGCGCTAGACTTCACTTCCTTGGTGGGAGGGGTGTTGGGGTGCTCTAGAAGCATATAAGTGGACTTTCCCTGAACCTTACGGACCGTAGGCGTTATAGCGGGCATCGATTATGCCACCGCCTTGTTGTACACAAATACCACGCTGCGCATGTTGCCTATTGAGTTTCACTAGTAGCCTAGGATGGCTCTCTTCTCGAATAGCTCACTTCTAAAACGGCTGAGTGTGCTATGGTCAGGTACGGTGTCTTCTACGTGTACACCACAAAAGGCACTCGTAGAGTATCATGGGCCATGTCTGCTACACTTATGTAAGAGAAGAGAGATAATTTCAGGTTTCTAGCAGCAGCATCTTGCACAGTACCAGGTGATTCCAGGCAGGCCTGCCTGTTGCATCCTCAACAGAGTGTTTACCAACCTTTTCAAGCTCTTTTTCCAACACAGCCCAGCCTATCGAGGTGTTGATTGGATGAGGGAATTTGCTCTGGCTTGTCTCTCCAATAACATCTACGCTACACCTATCAAACTTGCTATAACTCGTTCTTGATCATCGGAGAGGGGAGTAATGGCTTGATAGTCAAAGGCTTCGGCTTACTAAAAAATATCCCTGTCAGTAATTACCATGCAAAGGTCTCATAATGTGTCAGTGCGTTATGGCGTAGGATTTCTATGCGATTATGTAAAACTGTTGTTGTGTGCTGTTTATTGCATGGTAAACTTCGGTTTTGTAAAATTGAAGAAGAGAAATGCTTCAAGTCTTGTGGCCCGTGAGGCGTGTCTTTTTGCCGTACCGTGCAGCAACGCGCGTGGGATGTCTCGCCCATTTCACCCATTTCAACGTACCGACGATGTACTCTTTTCTGTCTAATTGCTTAATAGTAGCCTTGGTGCTGTCTAGCCTTTGTTTGCAGGGATGTCAGTCGACCCTCCAGGTAACTTCTGAGGAGCCTGTCCCTAAAAAGCCACGCGTGACAAGTGATGATGAGTCGGCCGTTGCCCAGGTTTTAGTGCCAGATGGTCAGCTTTCTGTGTCCAATGGGGGAGTGCCAGCAGATACATTAGCGTCCTTGCCTTCAGTAACTGATTCCAAGATTAAGGCTATTTCGCCTACGGATCGTCCTTCTATTGATCTTGATGCTGTTTCTTGGCAGATATCGTTGTCAACAGAGTCTGAAGAAGCAAGTGCGAGAACACTGCAATCTTCTGCGGTCTTTGGTGCACAGGAGTGGAGCCAGTACTTTGGTGAAGTGGGGGAGGAGCCTTCCCTGCCGGCAGATATAGACGAGATTTTAGCCAGTCCTTGTCCGTTCTGGTCTGGGAGAGTGGTCAAAGAAACGCACTTGTTGGTTTTGATACCGTCTACTGTAGATGGTAAGGCCTTCACCCTAGATTTACTGGAAAAGTTGATACAAAACCCTCGTGGAGATGGCCATCGCACGCAGTACTTTTTGTATGATGATGAGGTGCAACGGTCGTCAAGGGATTCATACCCCAGCAGCTCTTATTGGATCTTGCTGACGCATGACGTGCTTCCCGGGAGTAGAGGTGAGCCTTATGAGGTACAACAAGCTCTGGTTGCTGCGCAGGCCTCTCGTGTTCGTTATGCCCCGTATGAAGTCCCGAATGTGCTAGAGGCAGCGACTGCTATTTTGTCACACTATGTGCGTAGTGGTCATCGTCTTTATGAGAGAAAATATGTAGGAGCAGAGATTGGCGACGAGATGATAAGTACTTCTACACGTTGTACGGCGCTACTGGAAGATGTAGCTGAGTGCCAATCACCAATTGCGGTGGGTCGCTTTGGTTCCAGGGGGCTGGTCTTTCTTTGTGGATTCGACGATGACGCAGAAGAATTTGGAATATCTTGCCTTCGTAAATTTGACACTTGGGATTACCGTCCGTCGGCGCTATTGCACTCGTTTGGTGCCGAGGAATGGAGCCGGTACTTTGGCGAGGTAGGTCAGGCGCCTCTTTTGCCACCAGACATAGATACGATTTTGAGCGGCCCTTGTCCGTTCTGGCCGGGGGAAGTAGTCAGAGACACGCACTTGTTGGTCTTGATACCAGCTACAGTGGCTGGCAGGCTTTTCAGCTTGAATCTGCTTGGAGAGCTTATCAAGAGCCCCCAAGGCGGGGGCCACTCCACAGAGTACGACGGCTATGCCGATGAAGTCAAAATACAGTTGGGTGCTCAGTCGCCTGAGCGTTCCTATTGGGTCTTGATGACGCGGGATGTGCTTGAGGGCAGTATGTATAAGACGTATGCTTCTCAGATAGTCTTGGTTGCGCATCACGCAGGTCGCACGGGCCTTCCTTATAAGCTACCTGGTGCATTAGAAGCCGCCACTGCTATTTTGTCACACTACGTGCGTAGCGGAGAGCGTTTGTATACAGATGCTATAGGGACCTGGACACGATGTCAAGAGCTGGTGGAATGGAGTGGTAGTCATTATCCCGCTATTGTGGGATGTTTCTCCTCCGGGGGGATCGATGTGGGCCACGACTATGAAGACAGCCAATTCATCGGTATGGCCAGTCTCCGGAGACTTTAGCACTTGGCCTTCGGAGACTTGGCGTGTGTGATTTGACCTGCCTTCCGTCTGCCCATGTGGTGGGGCAATTTTTTCTAGAGGGGGGAGTAACTGATCTATTGTGCGAGGGGAAGAGCCCTATCTTTTTCCAATGCGCGCTCGTGCACCCTACTGCTGGTCTCTTTTACGCGATTGTGCAGGGCTGTCGCGTTGTCGATGCCGCTGTTTCTAGGCTTGTAGATTCAAGAAGGTAGTGCGATGCATGAAAGATACAACTAAAGCTTTTCGCTCCTTGGGTCTGGGAGTTGTATCGGGTAAATGTACAGGTATTAGCCTACCGTCGTGCGGGTGCTGAATGAGATATAGAGAGAGCCGAAGATCTGCAGTGGCTACCTAACGATCTAACCACTAGAGCTGTTGCTCCCTTGAGAAGCGAATACGATGTGGTTGGACATCTTTGATGGTACTTTTTGAGACTTTTCGCAGAATATGTGCCCCCTTGGTAGCATTTCGACATTCTCAGTATCCAGCTATTGTACACGTGAGAAGATGAAGCATGTGTGTCTTTGCCAAGCTTCAATCCTTCATGTCGGGTAATGGTGCTCGTGGGAGCAACGGGCTAGCCGCTTTCTTTTGATTTGGTGTGCTTCTTGGTTGCGAGAGCGTTGGGGTACTTTAGCGATCTAGTATTTGGGTCTTATTAGTTCTTATGAGACAGAGAGTGGTAGTAGTATCTGTGGTACTGTCTTGTTGTTTCAAGATAACCATGGTGTACAAGTTGGGCATTGGGTCTAGTAGTAGCTTATGTATGGCTTTCTTCTTTAAGAGTTTGCCTATAAAGCGGCTTAGTGTGCTATGAATCGAGCCCTGTGCCTTCTTCCACTTGTAGGCCACAGAGGGCATTCGTAGACGAAGATATCATTGACTATATCTTCTCATGTCAGAGAGATGGTACCAAGTCTACAAGGGTTATCGTTTTGAACAGGACTGAGGTAAGGGTATACGTAGGCCCTTCTTCATCCCTTAATAGGGAGCGCGTTGACAGGTGTTTTGACACGCTCCCAAGGGGAGTCTATCGCGGTGCTGATTGAATTAAAAGAAACCTGTTTTTCTGGTAACTCCTACGTTGAAGAAGGCCTAAGGTACTTATCTGCTAATCACGAGAGTGCAGGTTAATACACTGACAGGCAACGGCTTGGATACATACCGATTGCCATGCCAGTAAAAGTCTTAAAGCACGCTAGGGATATTGCCAGACTAAACATTGGGAGGGGCATCGTGGGAAAGTTTGTAAGCAATTCTACAATCGGAGAGAGCCGGACGGCAAGATACAAAGAGGCGAGGCATTAGTATTGCGCAACCGGGTCATAAAAGCTTTCACTCCGGTTTCTTCTGACGTTTTGGTCACAGCCGTCCTCTCTTGATGTGCCTGCCACGCTGCTTATTACTTCTTCCTGAAGGCCAACTTGATAGGTACTCCTTCTAAGTTGAAATGACTACGCAGTTGGTTTTCTAGGTAGCTCTTGTAAGGAGGTTTGATGTACTGTGGCAGGTTGCAAAAAAAAGCAAAAACAGGCGTGTAAGTAGGTAGTTGTGTAACGTACTTGATTTTGATGTGCTTACCCTTGACAGCAGGTGGTTCATATCGTTCAATAGAAGTCAGCATTGCCTTGTTCAGTGCCGATGTAGCAATTTTTCTCCTTCTACTTTCATAAACTTCCAGTGTCTTTTTGACGGCCTGATAGATCCGTTGTTTTTTGACTGTCGATGTAAACAAAATAGGGATATAATTTAGGGGCGTTAGTTTTTTTATGAGGTCTTTTTTGTAAGCCTCTGCTGTGTGGTTGTCTTTCTGAATCAAGTCCCACTTATTGACTAAGATTACCAAGCCTTTTTTGTGACGGTGAGCCAGCGAGATCAAGTTAATGTCTTGACCTTCAAGTCCCTGTGTGGCGTCTAGTATGATAATACAGACATCAGCTTCTTGTAGGGCACTGATGGATCGAATTACTGAATAGAATTCTATGTTGTCTTTTACCTTCGCCTTTTTACGAATACCCGCAGTGTCAGTCAGTAGCATTTGTTTGCCATACAGTTTGTAGGCTGTACCGGTAGCATCCCGGGTAGTACCAGCAAAAGGGGTAACAATGCTCCGCGTTGTTCCCAGCAACACATTGATAAAAGAGGATTTTCCCACGTTAGGCCTACCCAGGATAGCAACTTTTGGTAGTGTTTCCTCTTTTGGCAAAGCCTCTTCTTGAAAATGTTGGATCACTTCATCCAGCAGTTCGCCTGTGCCGGAGCCACTAGCAGCCGAAATAGGGTAGGGCGTCCCCATGCCTAGTGGATAAAAATCGTGCATCATCAGTGTGTTGGACACATTGTCTGCTTTGTTAGCTACCACCAGTACAGGTTTGGAGGAAGCCCGCAGTACTGCTGCAAACTCTTTGTCTGACCCTGTGAGCCCATCTTTACAGTCTACGACGAATAGGATGACGGTTGCCTCGTCGATGGCTATCTGTACTTGCTGGCGGATAGCACTTTCAAATACGTCGTTGCTTCCCTGTACATACCCTCCTGTGTCTATGACGGTAAAATGCTTGTTAGTCCACTCTGCGTAGCCATAGTGTCGGTCACGTGTGATACCACTTTCGTTATCCATAATTGCTTTACGCTGTTCGACTAGTCTGTTAAACAGTGTTGACTTGCCCACGTTGGGCCTACCTACAATTGCTACAATATTTGCCATCAGGACTTGAGATTAGATGCTAAAAAATGACAGATCTTGGTATAGTAGCGTTGCTCTTTGTTGTATCTTACGGAGTCTATTGAGTCTGCTCTGGTTAATTGCCATCTACGGTCTAAGTATATCCGAACCGTCGAAGGCACTGCGGTTTTGTGCGCCAGCCAGGTACCACTTTTACGTGTTGTTCCAAAAAGACCTTCTTGCCTAAGAACTTTTCTAAATCGTGGCGTGCTGCTATGCCCACCTGCTTCAGCGCCTCTCCCTTTTTTCCAATGAGGATACTTTTTTGACTTTGCCTTTCCGTGTTAATGGTGACATTAATCTTGACGAGCTTTTCCTCTTCCTTGAATGTGTCAATGACTATTTCAACACTGTAAGGAATCTCCTGATGGTAGCGACATAGTATCTTTTCGCGGATGATTTCTGAGGCAAAGAAACGTTCAGGTTTGTCGCTAAGCATGTCTTTGGGATAGTAAGGAGGGTGTTCAGGCAAGCAGTCTAAAATATGCGTAAGAACTAATGCAGTGTTGTGGGACTGCAAGGCAGAGATAGGAATGATGGTATTGACTGATGTATGGACAGACCAATACTGGAGCATTTTCTCTAATACTTCTTTGCTTACTAAGTCTACCTTGTTGAGGAGTAAGACGACAGGAGTATTTCGTTGTAGCATATTTATTCTAAAATCAACAGGAAAGTCTTTATCTAAAACGTCTACTACCCATATAAGCACATCTGTATCTTCCAATGCATGGTGCACTGCGCGCATCATGCATTGTTGCAGTTCATAGTTGGGGGTAATGATACCAGGTGTATCTGTATAAATGATCTGAAAATTTTCCCCGCTAAAAATGCCTGCTATGCGGTGGCGTGTAGTTTGTTCCTTAGCTGTGGTGATGGATAGCTTTTCGCCTAGCAGTGCGTTCATCAAAGTAGATTTACCTACATTGGGCTTGCCAATGATGCTGACAAAACCAGCTTTATGGGGTACTGAAGACATGTGGTGGTGAAAAATTTAAAAACCTTGTAGCAATTTACACTAAAAAAAGCGTACCTTAGCGAAAGAAAAGAAGAGAAAGAGGTTGCGTTGCCGGCAAAGCACTTTTCTCTTCCCCGAGGTTCGTTGGGCACTCTGTGCCGGTTCCTGGATAGGCCGTACTAGCGACAGATCAAGCCTCAAGATCTGTTGACTGACATTGCGGGGTGGAGCAGCGGTAGCTCGTCGGGCTCATAATCCGAAGGTCGTAGGTTCGATTCCTGCCCCCGCTACTACTCTGTATCTCCTATTAAATATTACGATTTCTGCGCCCCGCTCCATGCTTCTAGGAGACTAGACATGGAGAATTTTCCCAAATCAAACAGTTGTTGCTTGACAGGCGTACTTGTAGCGAGTTCCCTTGACTGTCCGTCATTCCGTACCACATGAGACAGAGAAGGGGGCGTAGATAACGTTTGCTTAGGGGTACCTACTGTTGAGATTAAGTAGTAGCCCCTTAAAAAGAAACGATTTGTGCAAGCTACACCGTTCATGCGGGTTTTCGGGGTTAATTTTCTTAAAAAAGGGTAGGAAAAAATGTAAGGAAATGATTGCTTGAGATAAACCCCTTGCAAAAAAAATCGTGCGCATAGGTGGGGTCACTCACCTCATCAATCACAAACCGATCTGCTTAAAAGCCTACTCTCCAAGCAGCTCAATCCGCAGCACCCCCCACTACGTGTTAGGACATGTCATCCCCTGGAAACAGCTAGAAGAGCATTTTGCTCCTCTCTATGGGCGTGTGGGTTGACCGGGTCATCCTGTTAGGAAGATGAGTGCCCTTTTGATGCTCAAATACCTCTACAACT
>JALOLY010000042.1 GCA_025455725.1 Amoebophilaceae bacterium
AGGTTTCCCATTCAATCAAACATTTTCTTGCGTTTTTTCCTACCCCTTTCTAAGAACATTACCCGCAAGAACACTCCTCCACTTAGTATAATACACATAGTAACCTTTCTTAAGGGACAACGAAGTAGATCAATCGATGTTTAACTGCTCATCGATAACGCTGTATATGTATTCGCACCGTTACCCTGAATAGGCCCGATCGGTATGATGACGCAAGCAAAACAAATAAGCACTTGTTACCACCGCATACCTGAGACATATCCCGAGCTATTCGAGTGCAGTGGGGCGAACCACCAACACCATAGCACCTAAGGGAAATAAGGAGCGCAACACTACACCGACTGCAAGGAGTAGGGTAGAAGATGCATCTCCTCCCCGATATACCCAAAACAGTCCATAGCTGGCTAGCTCTGGACGCTTTGGCAATGTTGCTCTTCTGGCTTGTATCCTAGACAACGTCAGCCACCTTCTAACAAATCCTTGAGTCTTGCCAGTGCCTGTTGATTATCAGTTGCCTGCATGGCTTGCGTGATATGTAATTTCTCTTCGGCAGTCAGATGCCAGCTCAGTGAGGCCCTTTTAAACTGAGAATACCTGTTTTGCCCTTGCCGTGCTGGCGCACACTGAAATGAAATCTCTTCGATATCGTACTCAAAACATGTATTGGCAAGCTCAATCAGGTTATCATTCCTGATGTCCTGCATGTTGATCCAGGCAATCTGAAGGTTGCCAATGGGGTTGACAAGCGTTTGAAACAAAGATTTTAATCTGTCTTGGTCTTCTTCTTGTTGTTCCTTAGCAAAGCCTCTTATAGTAACTAGGATGACACCTGAAGTATGCTTTGCGATCCAATCTCGAAAAACATACAAAAACTGTACGGCATCAGTGACTCCAAAATTATCAAACAAAGCCGCATCCATCACCTCCACAGCAGGCGTACTCGGCAGTGTCACACTAGGCAGTACATATGGGTACGTAGCAGTCATTCTTAAGGCACTCAAAAAGCGTAGATTTTCAGCTCCCTGGGCTTTAAAGCAACGCATGAAGTCGATTCCCTTGATCTTACCATGTTTCTCGTCAGTCTTGCCTTCCATGAAGTCTGTCCCCATGTAAGAAACACTATGAGGAGAGATCAAGAGCTTCCTCCCATCGTTGATGATGGTAGGCGCCAGAAGCAACATAGGAATTGTACTTTTTAGCTCTGGATCTTGGTAAGCCTTAAGAGGTTTTTCCAGTATAAAGTCTGTATACTTGTTAATCTGGTCCTCCAGCGCATACCCCCGATCTCTGCGGTACGTGATGCCCTGGTATTGAAACTTGTTGACATCCAGCAGGATGTCGTTGGTGAAAAGGTTAAACACAATAGGGTTAAGCGTGTTGTATGCTATTTTGTCGAGGTATTTTTTGTCATAAGGGTCAATAGCTTCTCCCAACTTTTTCCTTAGACATAACTCCCTAAAATAACTGGCGCCCAAGGCACCGCCAGAAACACAACTCATGAGCATCGTATGCTCCATCAGCCTTCCCTTGGTGATACTATCAGCTGTTTGTCCAGCTTAGGAGCCGTAGCAGTTGGAAACTTCTTACGCCAATTATTCAGAATCTGTAAGGTGGTGTGTTTGTCTTCTAGGTAGTTGTCCTGGCTATTGATCTCTCTGACCTTCTCAAGAGAGTAGTCCGCCTTATCCGATGCATAGCGTAGTCCGAAAGCATGACTTTCCTTGGCGCCAAAGGTGATCCCACTCTCAGTAAGCATGTTGAGGACAATTGCCAGCACGATGATAGTCGTAGAAGCCCAACCTCTCGCCCAGAAGGAGAGAAGACCCGTGAGCATCATGAGGATAGTTAAAAACAAAATGCCACTAGCCGCAGCAGGTATTTGGGAGAACCTGTAATGACTAAAAAACCCCAAAGCAAATAAAAGGGCCACTGTTACCAACTCCAAGAAGATCAGGTTACGTTGATTATGGGTGAAGATTGGTAGTATGACCGATGGATCATCGTACTGATCCAAATCCTTAGTGTATCCAATGCGCAGGGGAGTCTCTAAATAGCTCCTTACTTCAGATACATACTTTTTAGACATCAAGAGTTTTCGAATCAGATGTGCCCTGTAGAGTAAGGCATGTTTCAGTCGTCTAGTTACACTTTGGGCTCGATACTCAAAGATGTCTTTATTCGTGACGACCATGTAGGCAAAAAGTAAAAGCGATATCAACATAAAGCCTACCAGTAGCCCTAGTACCTTAATCGCAACCGTCATCGCTGCATCCTGCTGCTCTAGCCGTTGAAAGTGGACCATAGAGACGATATAGGTGATCAAAAACGCAAGGGGTATGATGCTATTATTAAGACAAAGCTTGGCAAAAGGCCTGGACAAGGCGCCCACAAAAGGGAACCTATGTATATCGGCGATACAGGTAGTAATGTGGAAGGCCATAGTAAACCCACCCAAAGCGACACCCATGATGAAAAATCCTCCAACATCACTAGTACCCAGATATTCGGGGGCTAGGAGGAGATGACGTAATCCCAAAAAACCACCTAGATTGCCTGTAACAGAGCCAAACAGAATAAACCAGAAGAACAATAGGGTTTTATTCTCCTTGATGTGATTAACAAGTAGTTGTACGGGGAAGGAGTATAGAATATTACGGAGCATTACCATAGCGACAGCATTAGACACCCAAGCTGGTGAATTCACACGAGTTACATCCCTGGAATATAGTACAATATCATGACCGACGATACAGAGTACTCCAAGAACACAGGTAGAGGCAAGCTCCCCGAAATGATCGCAAAAACATGGATAGCGGTAGCTCGAGCACTTCAAGACTATACCCCGTATGGCTTACATGACAGTCTTCTCGCGTCCTACACAGCTAATACGGCAGCGCAAAAAAACATCGACTAGTACATCTTCCCCCAGCAGATCGCCGGGGCTGTTCATCGAGCCGTTACCATACAGGGCAGCAGTACCCCACCACAGATCAGGCCGCTGCCAGGGAGGGCAGTGCTTGGCAAGATGCTGCATTGGTAGACCTCTGGCAGGCGTACAACACGCCAGAGACAAGGAGAAAACCCAGATATAACTCTTAGCAAGTGTATGAGGTGACGCAAAAAATATGCTATAAGGGGCTTGCAACAACTATATAATACCTCTGGTGCATCCTGAAATTGTCTTCCATCGAGTCTTACCATCATCTCATGCTATAAAACCCGACTAGGCGCTGCAAGACAAACCATGCGAAGCGAGGAGACACGTGGACGGCCCTAGCTCTAGGAAACCCCTCCCTGCGCCTGCAGTCCATCGGTAAGCAGTGCTAGCTTCCACAAGCCACACAATCATCAGGGTTGTCCAAAGCGCAAAGGATCGCCTCCGGTTGTTGCCGATCATCGGCCACGGGTACCGGCACAGGGGCCTCGTTTGACGGCTGTTTTTGTACAGTAAACTTGATAGCATCTGCCGCAGCCTTGGTTCTCAGGTAGTACATACCTGTCTTCAAGCCTTTCTTCCATGCATAGAAGTGCATAGAGGTAAGCTTTCCAAAGTTGGGCTCCTGAATGTGGATGTTGAGGCTCTGGCTCTGACAAATGTAAGCACCCCGGTCTGCTGCCATGTCTAGTATAGATTTTTGCGGAATCTCCCAGACAGTCCTGTAGAGCGCTTTGATGTGTGCAGGAATACTATCCACGTGCTGTATAGAACCATTGGCAATGATGAGTGCATTCTTCATCTGGTCATTCCACAAGTTCAGCTCAATGAGATCTTTGAGGAGGTGCTTGTTCACCACAACAAACTCACCAGAAAGCACCCTTCTGGTGTAGATGTTGGAAGTATACGGCTCGAAACACTCGTTATTACCCAGTATCTGCGAGGTAGAAGCCGTGGGCATGGGGGCCACCAGCAAAGAATTTCTGGCCCCGTACGTTTGCACCTCTTGTCTGAGTTGCTCCCAATCCCATCGACCAGAGCTAGGCACTACGCCCCACATGTCAAATTGGAAGATACCTTGGGAGAGTGGGGAGCCTGCAAAGCTTTCGTAAGGACCGTATTGTTGTGCCAAGTCTTTCGACGCGGTCATGGCAGCAAAATAAATAGTCTCAAAAATATCCTTGTTCAAGTTGCGGGCCTCGGGCGCATCAAAAGGCATGCGCAACCGCAAAAAAGTATCGGCCAGACCCTGTACACCAATGCCAATAGGCCGGTGCTTCAGGTTAGAGTTGCGGGCCTCAGGTATAGGATAATAGTTGATGTCGATGACCTTGTTAAGGTTATGTGTCACTTTATAAGTAACCTCGTACAGCTTGTGATGGTCAAAAGAGCCCTTGTCATCAATCAACCTAGGTAACGCAATGGAGGCCAGGTTACATACAGCCACCTCATCAGGTGCTGTGTATTCTATGATTTCTGTACATAGGTTGCTGGATTTGATGGTGCCCAGATTTTTTTGATTAGACTTTCGATTGGCTGCATCCTTGTAGAGCATATACGGCGTGCCTGTTTCTACTTGTGCTGTCAAGATTTCAAACCAAAGTTCTTGGGCTTTGACCGCCTTGCGAGCCCTACCTTCACGCTCATACTGCTGGTAAAGCTTCTCAAAGTCTTCTCCATAGCAGTCTGACAGGCCAGGTGCCTCCTTCGGACAAAAGAGCGACCACGTTTCGTTGTTTTCTACACGCTGCATAAACAGATCGGGAATCCATAATGCATAGAAAAGATCACGCGCACGCAGCTCCTCCTTGCCATGATTTTTCCTCAAGTCCAAGAAAGAAAAAATGTCGGCATGCCACGGCTCTAGGTAGATGGCAAAACTACCCTTACGCCTACCGCCACCTTGGTCGACATAGCGCGCCGTCATGTCAAAATTACGGAGCATCGGCACAATACCGTTGGAAACGCCGTTAGTTCCCTTGATATAGGAACCAGTAGCTCGGATGTTGTGGATACTCAGCCCAATACCGCCTGCCGACTGAGATATCTGAGCACATTGTTTCAGTGTATCGTAGATACCCTCAATACTGTCTTCCTTCATGGTGAGCAAGAAACAGGAAGACAGCTGAGGCTTGGGCGTACCTGCGTTGAACAGAGTAGGCGTGGCATGTGTAAACCACCTCTCAGACATCAAATGGTATGTCTCAACGGCTGCGTCGATATCATCTTTGTGAATACCTACCGACACCCGCATCAGCATATGCTGAGGACGCTCGGACACTTTCCCATCAAGTTTCATGAGATAGGACCGCTCTAGCGTCTTGAAACCAAAGTAGTCATAGCCAAAGTCACGTGTATAGTCGATCGTGTTGTCGAGCAGGGAGGCATGCTCCTTGACAACACTGTAGACTTCTTTATCAATCAAAGACGCATTTTCACCTGTTTTAGGATCTATGTACGTATAGAGCCTCTTCATGGTGTTGGAAAAAGAATTGCTAGTAACCTTGTGAAGATTAGAAATGGCAATCCTTGCCGCCAGAATAGAATAGTCTGGATGTGCACTGGTCATGGAAGCGGTAACCTCCGCAGCCAGGTTATCCAACGCCACTGTGGTCACCCGATCGTAGATACCTGCGATCACCTTCTTGGCAATGTCTACAGGGTTGATGTAAGCCATATTCAACCCATGGCAAAGCTTCTCAATTCTGGCGGTGATCTTATCGAACTTGACCGATTCTAACCTCCCGTCTCTTTTTACAACGAGCATGGTGGACTAACTAGTTTGTGCGAGTGAGTGAATGAAGATAGCCTGAGTGACACTAAAAGTCTTCATCCAAAGTAAACCTCACCGTGTCTTTATCTGCTTCTTGCTTCATGACGCCAGCTTTTTGGTACTCCCCCACTCGTTTTTCAAAGAAATTTGTTTTTCCCTGTAAGGAAATCATCTCCATGAAGTCAAATGGGTTGGCCGAATGGTACACTTTAGGGCAGTTGAGCGCCACCAGTAGCCTGTCTGCTACAAATTCAATGTACTGACTCATGAGGTCTGCATTCATACCAATGAGCCTTACAGGGAGTGCATCCGTGACAAATTCTTTCTCAATGGCCACAGCATCAGTGATAATTTGCGTTACCCTCGCCACAGGCAGCTTGCTAACGAGGTGGTCGTTGTAGAGCAAGCAGGCAAAGTCACAGTGCAACCCTTCATCGCGAGAGATGAGCTCATTAGAAAAGCTCAAACCAGGCATCAGCCCTCTTTTTTTGAGCCAAAAAATAGAACAAAAACTCCCAGAAAAGAAGATACCCTCTACGGCTGCAAAGGCAACAAGTCGCTCAGCAAAACTTGCTTTTGCAATCCAGCGCAATGCCCACTCGGCCTTCTTCTTCACGCAGTCCAACGTCTCGATGGCATTGAAAAGTTGATCCTTTTCTTTCACATCCTTGACATACGTGTCAATCAGGAGGGAATACACCTCGGAGTGAATATTTTCGATGGCAATTTGAAACCCGTAGAAAAACTTCGCTTCCGTGTACTGAACCTCTGACACGAAGTTCTCTGCTATGTTTTCATTGACGATGCCATCACTGGCTGCAAAGAAGGCAAGCACATGCGACACAAAGTGCTTCTCTCCACTGTTCAGCTGATCCCAGTCCTTTAAATCTTGACTCAAATCAATCTCCTCGGCTGTCCAAAAGCTAGCCTCCGCTCGTTTGTAAAACTCCCAAACGTCGCGATGCTCAATGGGGAACAATACAAATCTATTTTTATTCTCTCTTAAAAGCGGTTCTTCTACCATCTTCGGGTTATGCTGCATACATTTTTCGGGTTAGCTCGACTTAAAAAACTTGACCTTCCCCTGTAGGGCTTAGGACATAAGCCCCCTGCCACCACATGAGGTCCAGTGGGTTCTGGTTACCCCAATTTTGTAAGAATTGATGTAATAGCGACGACGAACACAAACCTAGCAAAGCCTCTTGAAAGGTCAAAGGCACCTGGAAGAGATTGGAAAAAAGGTCACCGTCATCGCAAAAATGCTCAGCTTTCACGGGCCCTTTACATATGGCTGTAATGGCCCATTGTGTAGGGAGAAGCCCTACGTTTTTCGTGATCAGATGGCCTTGACACCGGTCTAATTGGGGGCGTATCGGCACGTTATCTCGGCAGTAAACGTCGACGTACGAGGCACCTCGATGCTTGCTGTGATCTCGCTGGACGAAGTAGTTATTAGGTGTACTTGTTAGTCTAATCGCAAAGCCTTAGGTTTGCAGCTCTCTTAGTGTTACTAAAAAGCCTTTTCGCTTATGTATGCCATTGTAGAAATTGCTGGAAAGCAGTTCAAGGTCATCCAAGACCAGCAGCTATACACGCCTCAACTCGACGTAGAAGCAGGCAGTTCTATTACCTTCGACAAGGTTCTGCTGGTAGAAGATGGGGACACAGTGGCTGTAGGCACCCCCGTTGTAGCTGGTGCCCAGGTGATGGGCAAAGTGCTAGACCACGTTCGGGGAGACAAGATCATCGTTTTTAAGAAAAAAAGAAGGAAGGGCTACAAGAAGACCCAGGGACACCGACAAGATTACACCAGGGTGCTCATAGAGCGCATTGTAAAGTAAAGTATCATGGCACACAAGAAGGGCGCGGGAAGCTCGCGCAACGGCAGAGAATCTGCAAGCCAGCGACTAGGCGTGAAGAAGTTTGGCGGTCAGCAAGTTCTTGCGGGTAACATCATTGTGAGACAACGAGGCACCAAGCATCACCCAGCGAGCAATGTAGGCCTAGGCAAGGACCACACGCTATATGCGCTGGCCGCCGGCGTCGTAACCTTCAAGAAAGGTCGTAAGGGGCGATCGTTCGTATCTGTAATATAGGCACAGTTGCATATCATATCACCAACCGTGGCGGACGAGCTCCGTCGAAAACGAATGTATGGCAGTAAAGATAAGACTTACCAGAAGGGGGCGTAAGAAGTTAGCCCTTTACGATATCGTAGTAGCGGACGCACGTGCGCCCAGAGATGGTCGATTTATTGAAAAATTGGGTAATTACAACCCTAATACCCACCCAGCTACCATTGAACTCAAGGAAGAACTTGCCCTACAGTGGCTGAGAAAGGGTGCACAGCCTACCAACACCGCAAGAACCATCTTGTCTTCTCACGGCGTCTTGCTCAGAAAACACCTTCAGCTAGGTGTTGACAAAGGAGCCATCACACAAGAGGCAGCCGACGCGAAGTTGGCAGCTTGGCAAGCAAGCAAAGGAGAGCAACGCGCAAAAAAAGACGGACAGATCGCTGCAAAAGACAAAGTAGAGGTCCCCGCCAAACAGCAAGAAGCCCCCCCAGCAGTGCCAACAAAGGCAGTAACTCCAGCCGCAGAACACGTGCAGGAAGCTCTCACAACACCTGAAGTAGCCGCGCCATCCAACACACAAGACACGGCGCCAGTTACATCTCCCGAACACAACAACGACCAAGCGACATAGTCAGTTAGGGTGTCTATCTTGTTACGTCGGGCGTCTGTCTGTACGCTCTTGGTCTGCGTTGTTCTCACGGGTACGCTTAGCCCCCTCTTGATACAATAGCTCTGTCCATGTGCCCTGTCGTTCAGCGCGGCACGCGCATGCGCAGCCGACGCGCCGACAAAAAAATAATGATGAGAAAGTTCTGAGAAGGCAATGAGTGTCGGGATGGGGGGATTCGAACCCCCGACCTCTCGCACCCTAAGCGAGTGCGCTAACCGGACTGCGCTACATCCCGAGCTACAACGAAGGTACAAAAATCTGAGAAGAGAACAGCTGGTATCCCTTCGGTTACCAGGAAACATCCAGGCAGATTGGGCCTGACAAATGAATTGCATAAATTCGCTGAAGAGCAGTTTTTTGCTATCACTCAGGACTAAAGGACCCAGCAGCAATCCTAGTTGTCGGCCTGTAAAAGAGTTGTAAATATGGCCAACGCAGTGGAAACAACTAACCTAACACAATGGACTCAGTTGCTGGAGCAGCAGCAAGAAGAGCAGTTGCTTACGCTACTGTGCGATGCCCCTGCCGTCGAAGTGGCAGAATTTTTGGCCCAACAGCCGCCCCAAAAATTATTAGCCTTATTCACACTCCTCCCCCAAGAACTTCAGGGAGCCGTTTTTGCAGATTTTGAAGAAGAGTACCAGCTAGTCCTTTACCAATTGCTCAGCAAAAGAG
>JALOLY010000043.1 GCA_025455725.1 Amoebophilaceae bacterium
GGTAGACTGGCTGAGCTTTGTCATGCTTACCACGATAGGTATAGCCCTGGGGTCCCTGTTCTACACACTAGCCATAGGCCCCATCCAGCTGCAGCTAGACTTTAGTACGGGGTATTTGCTGGTGTACCAGGGTATCTTTGCTACACTCATAGGCCTGCTCTTTGCCCGCCGGAAGCAAAAAAGCTTTGACACCCTCTCCACGCAACGGGCACAGCTCTTTCAAGACCATCAAGCATCACGAAAAGAGCTTTTATCAGCTACTGAAGCACAAATGCGATTCACGAGTGTCCTTAAGAAGGCGGGCATAGAGAAGCTAGAAAGCGCAGCGCACCTGAGCAAACAACTCCTCGCCCTCAGCAAGCAGGGTGGGTCCATCAAGGAAGTCGAAAAGCTGGCGCAACAACTCACTGCCCAACTCACTCCCATGGCGCTGAATATGGATAAGTTTGTACACCGTACCACGGGCGTGTTGCTGTTAGAGAACGTTCAGCAATTGCTGCTTGACGAATTTTTACAAAAAATACGGCAGGCACTTCAAGACAAGGGATACAGTGCTAAGATAGTCGTACATACCCAAGAAAGAGCACTTCAGTGTGATGTAGAGAAGATGCAGCAAGTTATTCTCAACAGTTTTTCCTTTATACGCTCAGTGTCAGCGACTGAAACGGAAGAGGAAGAGTCAGTATTGCTGGGCGTAGAAGAGACTCAGCTGGGCTATCCCCTCAAAATCGTTGAAGGTGAGCACACCAAGCAGATAGCGGCGTTGCGCTTGACGATTACTTCTTCTCCCACCCTTCCTGTACTGAATAAGGTGTACATGTCGCAAGTAAATGAGGAAATGCTTGTCATCCCTGAAGAGACGGGTGATCTACCATTGCTGGCCAATGAGCGGATCGTGAAGGCGCACTATGGCTACACGAGCACCATCAATGAAGAAGAGGGGATTACGATGGTCTACGTAATCCCTGTCGATGTGCGCGAAGTACGCTCCAAAGACATGGACACACCTCAGATGCTAGGAGGTACGGAGTGGCCACGCGCCGATGACACTTACCCAGGCGCACAAGAACAGGAACAAGCCTTTTTGGCAGCAGTCAAGGATAAGTCAAAGGCCGATCTATCGCTAGTAGAGCATGCAATAGACTTACTCAAGGATTATCATGGTCCCGTACTGCGCAAGAGTGGCGAGCCGTTCTATCTGCACCCGCTGGCTGTGGCTCAGATCGTGCTGGACTACAACCAAGATGAAGCCACCATATTAGGTGCACTACTCCATGATGCGGTAGAGGACACGCCCCTGACGCTGGAGCAGATAGCGTTATTATTCAACGACGAGGTGCGTACCATTGTCAATGGAGTGACGCACATGGAGAGCAACAAGGGGACGATCTACAAAGTATTGCTCTCCCACCCCGAGAATATCCACAAACTCTTGGACGTAGAAGACACCCGGGTGCTGTATGTGAAGCTGGCAGATAGGATGCACAACATGCGCACCATTCATGTCAAGGGGGCCGAGAGCCAGCGGAGGACTGCCGAGGAGACACTACTTTTCTTTGTGCCTTTGGCCAGGTCCCTGTTCCTGTATGAAGCTGCTGAAGAGTTGAGAGCAAGAAGCTTTAGCGTGTTGAACGGCATGCAAGGTGTGTGAGGGGGTGCGACGCAAAACGCCAGATGTTAGTATGAGGACTTATCTTCTAAGCCGCCTAGGGAGCTAGCTTGCCTGTTTTGTTCTACTCCACGGTGACCGACTTGGCTAGGTTTCTAGGGCGATCTACATCGCAGCCGCGTATCACTGCCATGTGATAGGCAAGTAGCTGCAAGGGCACCACCGCTATCATTGGCATGAGTGCTTCATGGATAGGTGGTACTTCAATAACGTGATCAGCAAGTTGGGTAGCCGTCTTGTCACCCCGTGTTACAATAGCAATGATTTTTCCTTTTCTAGCTTTTACTTCTTCTATGTTTGCTATGATTTTATCGTAAGATCTATCCTGGGTGGCAATGAATACCACAGGCATTGCTTCGTCGATGAGGGCAATAGGACCGTGTTTCATCTCTGCAGCAGGGTACCCTTCTGCATGAATATAGGAGAGCTCTTTGAGTTTGAGCGCTCCTTCTAAGGCTACCGGGAAATTATAGCCCCTGCCCAAAAATAGAAAGTTGCTCATGTCTTTGTATGCCTGCGCCATGTGCTTCACTTGATCGTACTGCTGCAATACAACCTCTATCGTTTCGGGCACATCAGTCAAGTGCTGCAGCAACTCGTTGAACATGAATGTCGTGATGGTCCCCCGTTGACGCGCTACGGCTAGCGCCATCATGACAATTGCCGTCAGCTGCGCGGTGAAAGCCTTGGTACTAGCCACACCAATCTCAGGGCCTGCATGTGTGTATATGCCTGCGTGCGCCATTCTAGCAATGGAGGATTCTACCACGTTACAAATACCCAAGATGGTGGCCCCTTGCTTTTTGGCTAGTGTCATAGCTGCCAATGTATCTGCCGTTTCTCCAGATTGAGAAATAGCCCATACAAGGTCTCCTGCACCAATAATCGGTTTTCGATAACGAAACTCTGAGGCATACTCTACTTCCACAGGTATCTTACAGAATTCCTCTACAAGGTACTCTGCTATCAACCCGACGTGCCACGAGGTACCGCATGCTACAATGGTGATTTTATGAGCTTTGGTTAGCTGATCCATGTAGTCACTGATGCCCCCCAGTACTAACTTCTGGCTGTCCGTGGAAAGGCGCCCTCGCATACAGTCTCTAATGGCATTAGGTTGCTCGAAAATTTCTTTTAGCATGAAGTGCTCAAAATCTCCTTTCTCTATCGTCTCCAGTGTGATGTCGAGTTGCTGAACGGCAGGTATTAGGGGCCTATTCTCACTGTTTGTCATGAACAACCGATCGTCCTGAATGAAGACAACTTCGTGGTCATTGACAAAAACTACTTGATCTGTGTACGCGACAATGGGTGTTGCATCTGAGGCAATGAAAAACTCATCTCTTCCTATACCAACCACCATAGGGCTTCCTTTTCGTGCAGCGATCAGTGTGTTGGGTAGGTCTTCGGATAGGACAACTAGGGCGTAGGCGCCTACGACTTTGGCCATTGCCAACCTAACTGCCTCTTCTAGCGTACACTGATTGCACTGTTGTACATCTTCAACAAAGTGCGCCAAAACCTCAGTGTCTGTATCACTCTCAAAAAAATAGCCTTTGTTGAGGAGGTATTTTTTGAGCATGCGGTAGTTTTCAATGATTCCGTTGTGCACAACCGCAAACTTTCCCGAAGCCGCCACGTGAGGATGGGCATTCACATCGCTAGGTGCACCATGCGTTGCCCAACGTGTATGTCCGATGCCAATGTGGCTTCTTAGGTTTTTGTTGGCTATTGCATTCTCTAGCTCACTGACTCTTCCTGCTTTCTTGTACACTTTAAGGCCCCCGTCGAGCAGTGCAATGCCCGCACTATCATATCCCCTGTATTCTAGTCTTTTGAGTCCTCTTATAAGGATGGGATAGCTTTCTTGGTGCCCCACATAAGCAATGATACCACACATGTTTATGGGGTAGTCTTTGTATTGATGGCCTTGAGCCTTGCTGTATGCTTGAGGGCATCTCTATACTGCGCTGCCCCTGGAAACTCCTGCACGATGCGCTGGTAGCAACCTAGTGCCTCCCCATAAGCTTGTTGGGCTTCATAGGCCAATGCAGCTTTGGCTAGGTAGATAGGTGTAAACACTTTGTTGGGTTTGTAAGCTGCAGCCTTCATGTAATAGGTAACGGCCGATGGATAGTGCTTACTTTCAGCATATGCATCACCTAGGAGCGCCCAGGCCCGAGCCTGTAGCAGGAAGTCGTTGGAACTGAACTTGGTGAGATGCTGCACCGCCTTGGTATAGTCTTTCTTGTGTAGGTAGCTCACCCCGGCATAGAAATGTGCGAGGTTGGCTGCTTGTGTAAAGCGATATTCTTTGATAATATCCAGCAGCCCTGCATATACGCCATCGCCGTGTAGGGCTTTGTCAAATGCTTCTTGTTCGAAATAGTAGACAGCCTGGAACATTTCACCTTGCGCCACTTTATTTCGCTTTTGTTGGTAGTACCTAAAAGAGACAAAACCAGCGATGCCTATGCAAGCTACTAGGCCAACTAGGTACAAACGTCGCTGTTGTCTTTTGATACGTACAGCTATTTGCTGGATACTATCGCCGGTTGCTAGAGACCTTGGAGTGTATTTCTGAGTCATAGTTATGAAGTATAAACGTTAGTTTGAAGCTACCACGCTGCTGGCGTTGGTGCGAAAGCACTGAAGATGGGTAGTCAGCTCTTCAAAAATGGGTAATCTCTTTGGGCGTATACATCCTCGTAAGCTGCCGATGGCTGGGGATACGCGGCAGCTTCAGCAAAAGCCACGGCATCGGCTATTTGCTGTTTCACCTGTTGATCAACTAAATCCAAGGCTTCTTCACTGACTATTTGTTTGTCTAGTATTTCGGCGCGCAATCTCTCTATAGGATCTTGTTGTTTGTAGGTGGCTATTTCTTCTTTGGTACGGTAATTGGCCGGGTCAGAGATAGAGTGTCCTTTGTAGCGATAAGTTTTAAGCTCTAATAAGCTAGGCAGACCCCTCCTCGCTTTTTTAGCGGCCTTCTCCACGGCACGATGCACAGCGATGACATTCATCCCGTCTACAGCTTCAGAGGGCATCTCATACGCAGTGCCAAGCTTGTAAAGCGCTGTGACGTTAGAGCTCCGTTCTACAGAGGTACCCATGGAATAGCCGTTGTTTTCAATCACAAAAATGACTGGTAATTGGTAGAGCATGGCCAAATTCAATGACTCATGAAAAGCCCCTTGACGCACGGCCCCATCGCCCATAAAAGTGATGCACAGGTTATGGGTCTTCTTATATTTTTCCGCAAAAGCGATACCCACGCCTAGGGGAATCTGCCCGCCTACAATGCCATGACCACCGAATAGATGATGTGCTTTATCAAACATGTGCATGGAGCCCCCTTTGCCTTTAGAGATGCCACTGGCTTTGGCAAATAGCTCTGCCATGACGTAGCGAGGAGGAGTGCCCAGTGCAATAGGATGGGCATGGTCGCGGTAGGCAGTGATGTATTTATCTTCGTTATTCAAAGCCGTGACTGCTCCGGCAATACAGGCCTCCTGGCCATTGTACAGGTGGCAAAATCCTTTTATTTTCTGCTGCCCATAGAGCTGGCCTGCTTTCTCTTCAAACTTGCGCATGAGCAGCATTCTCTCGTACCAGAACATATAGACTTCCTTTGAAAACTCTTCTGGCGACTCTATTTTCGGGTTGGTTGGCAGCTTGGTTGTCGAACGGTGTGGTTCAGGCTTCATGCAATTCCTATGAGGGTGATAGAAAGACACGAAGCTAGCCAAAAACATCCAAAAAAGAATTGATGCTGCTTAGAAAGCTACGGTGCGCACACTTTAAAAATCACACTGCCGTCGAGTTAAATTTTGCAGCCCAGCTCAACTTTATCGTAGGTCCCAATGGAGCGGGAAAGACCACACTTTTGGATGGAATTCACTACCTCTCTTTGACCAAGAGCGCTCTTAATACGGTTGACACACAGAATATCCAGTACGGAAAGGAGGTCTTTGCTGTGGAGGGGCACTTCGTGAAGGAAGAGAAGCCCTATGCTGTAAAATGCACTTTTCAGAAGTACGGCGGCAAGTGTTTCCAAATCGATGGAAAGCCTTATGAAAGACTGCGGGACCATATTGGACTCTTCCCAATTGTCCTGACAACACCCTATGACATGGACCTGATTCGTGGGGGAAGTGAGGGTAGGAGAAGGTTTTTTGACACGCTCCTGTGTCAGTTAGATAGGAGCTACTTAAACACACTTCTGCAATACCAACAGCTGCTGAAGCAACGCAATAGCCTGTTGAAATTGTGCAAAGCAGCGGGGCAGGTAGATCAAGATTTGTTACACTTCTATGAGCAGCGCCTGCTCCCTTTGGGTCAGCAGTTGTTTTCGGCCCGATCGGCTTTCATCAAGACCTTTATGCCGAGCTTTCAAAAACACTATCGGTATTTTGTGGCTGCATCTGAGGAGGTACAGCTGGTTTATGCATCAGAGGTAGCATCTCCTGACTTTGAACAAAAGTTTCGCCACAGCTTGCCACAAGACCTGGCTCTGCAACGTACTACCCAGGGTGTACATCGCGATGAAGTGCATTTCCTACTTAACGGCCATCCTCTCAAAAAAAGAGGTTCCCAGGGACAGCAGAAGTCGTTCGTTATTGCACTGAGACTGGCACAGTTTGAGTGCATGCACCAATTCATGAAGCTAAAACCCATATTACTCTTGGACGATATCTTTGATAAACTGGATGAGCAACGTATGGATCGGTTGGTTCAGCTCATGATCCAGCAGCACTTTGGCCAGGTGTTCATTACAGATGCCAAAGGCAAGGAGAGTGCTGCCATTATGCAGCGAGTCAAGGCTGACCAAGCCCTGATCCACATGGATCAGGGTAGACATGTAGTATCAGGGCAAACGCTATGAATTGTTTGATATGCGTGACATATTTGCGGGCTCGTTCGGTTGGGAGTACGCAGCTGTGGTGGTCTTTACGTTGTGTTTTTCCTGACCTTATGGGTTATAAAGGTGACGGGGGAGTGTATACCCGTACGAAATTACTTGTCATGAAAATAGGTAGGCCCTTACTCCAAAAATTAGCCCAGTTGGCCCAGCTAGAGGTGGATGTACACAATGAACCTATCCTACTTGAGGATTTGAATAAAATTGTTGACTGGGCTGAAAAGTTGAAAGAACTAGATACAACTGGTGTAAATCCACTAGTCACGATGGCGTCGGAGTACAATATCTTTCAAGAAGATACCCCGCAGGCGCCCTTGGCGCATGCAAAGGCGCTGGCTAATGCGCCTAGCAGGGATTCCAACTATTTCAGAGTGCCAAAAGTCAAAGAATAACGCCTGTGATTTAAACGGCGATTGTAGCATGGAGCCAGACGCAAAAAAGGTATTTACGGTACTCGATACTCGCAAAATATGGTGGCCTATTGTCATAGGTGTTGGCGTTGTACTCTGTCTATTCGTTCGTGATGACAGCTTCAGCTTAGCCCAACTCAGCTTTATTGGTCAAGCCGATTGGCGGTACTTATTCTTGGTACTCTTAGCAGTCATCGTGCGTGATGTAGGGTACATTTACCGTATTAGGTTGCTGACTCATGCCAACTTGAGTTGGCTGAGCAGCTTTTACATCATTGTCCTCTGGGAGTTCTCCTCGGCCGTTACTCCCTCTGTCGTAGGTGGGGGTTTTGTGGCTATTTTCTTACTACTAAAATCGGGTATGAATCTAGGAAGGTCGCTAGCCTACGTGATCGTCACCTCCATTTTTCCGTTTGCAGTGGGCAGCGAGTCGGAGCGGCCGTCAGTGTCGGACGAGGACGATAATGTGTTCGGTCACGCCTGAGCAGAGACACGGTCCTCAGCTGCTCAGCAGGACACTCAATCCTGCTCCCAATTATTGGACGCGATTTGAAAAGAATGGGAGTCTCCCTGAGGAACAAACTGGAAGAGATGTGAACCTGAGACTTGATACATTTCGCCTTGACAAGTTAATTATTATTTGTACAGTCGAGTTTGTTTTGAGCGAATTTTTATCATGGAAAG
>JALOLY010000044.1 GCA_025455725.1 Amoebophilaceae bacterium
TTAAAGAGGGAGCACAGGCTGGGCAGGAATTATCTCAAGAGGCGTGTCGGTGACACGAACCATGCCTTGTTAGCAGGCATGGGCTTCAACTTGATGCTGTTACTCAGAGAATTGGCAGGTAATTTTTTTGTCTTGCTGTTCAGAGCGTTAGCCCTACTAGAGCTTCCTAGACAAGAGCACTTACAGCAGACATCGTAAACACGCGCGGACGAGTTGTTAAGACTCGACTAATTGCCTGCGGAGTACTTTTTGTGCAAGTAGTATTTCAACTGGAGGGCAATCTTTTAGTGATAACCTCTAGCTTGGCCAAAGCTATTTTGATCCGTTGTAGTGCCGTACGTAGCCGCCCTTCATCAGCTGCATAGGAGATTCTGACGCAATCGGGTGCGCCAAACGCACTGCCCGTTACCAACGATACATGTGCTTCTTGCAAGAGGTACTCACATAGTGTATCCACGCTGTGTATTGTCGTCTGGCCATCTGTACGACCCAAATAATCACTCACGTCAGGAAACAGAAAAAAGGCTCCCGAAGGTGTATTGGAGCGTATTCCTGGGATATCCCGTAGAAGCCCTAAGCAGAGGTTGAGCCTCCTCCGGTAAGCATCTACCATGAGTTGCACATTTTCTCTTTCTCCTTGAATAGCAGCTAATGCAGCACGCTGGGCAACAGAGGAAGGGGCACCGGTGGTCTGTCCCTGGATTTTCTCACAAGCTTTGGCTAGCCACACAGGTGCTGCCATGTAGCCTACCCGCCAGCCTGTCATGGCAAATCCCTTAGAAAAGCCATTGATGGTAATTACACGGTCTTGCATGCCCGGAAGTGCACCTATGCTGGTATGTTCACCTATAAAGTTGATGTATTCGTAGATTTCATCTGCGATGACCAAAACATGCGGATGTTTTTCTAGTACCCTTGCCATGGCCTTGAGTGCGTGCTTGGGAAAAATATGACCCGTTGGATTACAAGGGCTAGAAAAAATAACTGCCTTGGTCCTGGGGGTGATGGCTTGGTTTAGCTGGTCAGGCGTGACTTCAAAGTTGTCGGAAAGCTTGCCGCGTACCAGAACTGGCTTGCCCCCTGCACATTGAATGATAGCTACATAACTGACCCAGTAGGGGGTGTAAACTACTACCTCGTCGCCAGGGTTGAGCAAGCACGAAAAAACATTGGCAATGGCCTGCTTGGCGCCGTTGGATACGACGACTTGGCTAGGGTCGCAACGAATGTTGTTTTCCCGGCGGAGTTTGTCTGCAATGGCTGCGCGCAGATCAGCATAGCCTGCCACTGGCGCATAAGAGAAGTAAATCCCTGCGTCGATCGCCTGCTTGGCTGCCTGCTGGATAGGCAAGGGTGTTGCGAAGTCTGGCTCCCCTACACTCAGGTTGATCACGTCGTGCCCCTGTGCCCGCAAGTCCGTAGCCTTTTGGTGCATCTCGATGGTGGCAGAGCTTTGTAGGGCGCTGATACGGTCAGCAAGAAGGTGATTCATGACTTGGAATAATACGAGGTCTTTACGAGATGCATTGTAGTTATTCTTAACCTTTTAGGTGTCTTTTCTGCCTTTAGTTTTAGGCCTATTGCGTCATGTTGTCCTTTTCGAAGAGAGGAAGGACATAGAGTGCTGTATGATCGCTCACGTACCCACTTTCAGTGATACATGGAAAATCCCTCTTGGGAATGCGCACATACCGTACGCCAAGACCCCCTAATACGCGCTGGCCCGTACGTCCCAACTAGGCCTAGACAGAGGTCACTAACCTTACAAACCAACGCCGAATCCTGGTATGGAGTCCATTTTACACCTCTGAGGTGCCCACTCAGCCCCCTCACAACGCCTTGCCCGGGATGTCAGTGGTTTGCCCTGCAGGCTTTTCGCTCTACCACCATCATGTGGGCCGCAAACTTAGAGCCTTTACCTTCAGATCAGGTCTCCAAAATTATAGATCTTATCCCAATAATCTCAGTGCAATATATGCAGGCTCATCCTATGGCAAACACGTGTATCCATCCGAGATCAGCCCTGTTTTTGGTTGTGACAGGGATGGTACTAATCGTCTCTTCGGCAGGTTTCTTCCAGAATGAGCATGCTGCAATAAAACCTCCCACAGCGGACTAAAGCTGGGCTGATCGGTTGGGTGCTCTCAAATTGCTCTGGAGCTCTTCCTCCCCCAACCCTCAGGTTATGCCGCTCCTGCTTGCAATTCTTGAAGATGGGTAACGCCATAAATATGTACTTTTGTACGATGCGGGAATCAATCAATCAAACCTAGAGCTATGGCAATCATTAGCACAATACGAAAGCACTCAGGCGTGGCGGTGGGAATTATCGCCATCGGACTGATTTTATTTCTGATTAGTGGGGACATTATACAGATTAGTGCTATGCTGACTGGTAAAAACCGGACAGAGGTGGGGACTATAGCGGGAGAGAAAATAACCCTGCAAGCATACCAAACGCAAGTAGAGCAACTGCGTCGGTACTTTCACAACCATGTTGGTGCGCAGGAAGCGATTATTGGAGACCAAGCTTGGAATCAGCTTGTGACCGATATAGTCTATCAGAAAGAGTGTGGTTATCTAGGATTAGCAATTAGTGAAGACGAGTTAGTAGACATGGTGCAGGGAGATCATATTCATCCAGAGCTACAAACTGCTTTCCAAAATTCTGAGACAAAACGGTTCGACAAACAACAGCTGATTGATTATCTGAAAAGGTTAGCACAAATGCCGGAAGCACAACAGGCGCAGTGGCATCAATTTGAAAGTGGTCTAGCTACTTTGAGGCAACGTGAAAAACTCGCTCAACTGATGAAGAAAAGCACATTCATCACTACACTAGAGGCCAAAGAGCAGTACGACATGGATCAAACCACATTCCATGTCAAGTGCCTCTATGTTCCTTACTACACCTGTTCAGACGATGCAACACAGGTCACCGACAAGATGCTAAAGGCCTATCTCTCATCACACAAAAGTACTTATCAAGTAGAAGAAAGTAGAAGCATACGGTACGTCACCTTTCCGATTATCCCCACCCAAGAGGATGTGCAAGCTTTTCACGAAGAGCTGAAAACGGTCAAGGAGTCTTTCTCCCAAGCCAAAGCCGATCGTGTTTTTGCAAAAGTCAATACCGACGGAATGCCTTCGTCGTCTTACCTCCAACTTACCGCTCAGCAACTTCCTGAAGTACTGGCAACACAAAAGTCTCGGCTAAAGGAGGGCATGGTCATAGGCCCTGTACAAGAAGGAACGGTGTACAAGCTCTACAAGGTAGTAGCCATTGACCCGCAAGCAACTCACCCATATGACATCGCTGTCATTGAGAAACACCTAGTGCCAGGCGACCAGACTCGTGACCATATATTCAAGAAAGCGGATTACTGCGCTAGTACTGTCAAGAACGCAGCACAGTTGAAAACTTACAGTACCCAAGAGGCGTTACCACTGTACGAAGCGCAAGTCGGTAAGAATGATGTACAGATAGGCACGCTTTCTCAAGCTCGAGAGTTGGTTCGGTGGCTATACAACGATGCCGCTGTGGGCCAAATATCTCCGGTTTTTGAATTAGGTGGTGAGTATGTAGTGGCTGTCATGACCAACCAGGCGTCTAAAGGTGTGGCTCCGCTGGCGCAAGTACGCGATGAGATTACCCTTAAAACACACAACGAACGCAAAGCTCGCACCATCATGACCAAGTTGCAGCAACTCAGTGGAACAACTCTAGAAGAAAAAATGACGCAGTATGGCGATGGAGCCAGACTCCTGGAGGTTAAAGAGCTACGTTTTGACGATGACATCCTCTCAAGTGCTGGTATGGCACGGCAGGCAGTGGGTACCGCTTGCGCACTACAACCCGGAGCGCAAGCCACGGTGGCCGATGAAAATGGTGTGCTGGTCGTAGAGGTGGTTGCCAAGAATGTTGCAGGGTCTGTAAGAGACGTAGCAACTTACCAGCAAAGTCTGACGTATTTGGCTCAAATCGGGCAACCATACAGTACCCTAGAGGCACTAAAAGCGTTGGCAAAAGTCACGGACAATAGATACAAATTTTATTAAATCATCTGTTGATTGGGGTTGGTTTCGAGCAGCCTTCCACCTGATGCTCTCGGTAATTTTTATGCGATCAGTCTTACTTTGCAGCAAGGAATTAAACCGACACTGCCAATCAGTGCATCATACGACTGTTCTATGAACTTGTCGCATCTCAACAGTATACAACAGCGAGCTGTCACCAGCACGGAGGGGCCATACATGGTTATTGCAGGGGCAGGATCAGGAAAGACCAGTGTCCTGACGCATCGCATTGCCTATCTGTTGGAGGCGGCACACATTAACCCCTCCAACATCTTGGCTCTGACTTTTACCAATAAAGCGGCCACCGAGATGCGCCAACGTATCGAAAACATGGTCGGCCCAGCAGCCAAAAATCTATGGCTCGGTACTTTTCACAGCATCTTTGCAAGAATTTTGCGCAAAGAAGCAGATCGATTGGGCTACCCCCGCAATTTCACCATTTACGACACTGATGATAGCAGGGCATTGCTTCGGTCGATCATTAAAGAGATGAACCTAGACGACCAAGTGTATAAGCCCTATGTGGTGCTTGCTCGTATTTCAGGTGCCAAAAATCGTCTGATCACTGCCCAGGCGTATGCCAACAGCGCTCTCTATCAGGCAGATGATGAAAGCGCCCGAAAACCTCACTTGGGTACCATATTTCTAAAATACGTCGATCGTTGTTTCAAAGCGGGAGCTATGGACTTTGACGACCTTATTTTTAATACCCATCAGCTTTTAAGGTACGCTGAGGTGCTCTACAAGTATCAGGAGTGCTTTCGGTACATCATGATCGATGAGTTTCAAGACACGAACATGGCCCAATACGCCATTGTCAAGGACCTCGCTATGCTGCACAAAAACATCTGCGTTGTAGGTGACGATGCCCAGAGCATTTATGCATTTCGTGGTGCAGACATCCATAATATCCTCAACTTTGAGAAAGACTACGCGACCTTGAGTGTCATTAAGTTGGAACAGAATTACCGTTCTACCCAGAACATTGTCTATGCTGCTAACTCAATTATCAGTCACAACAAAGCACAATTCAAGAAAGTGGTTTGGACAGATAACGATGTAGGTGAACCTATAGACCTGATCAGGGCTACTACTGATGCCGAAGAGGGACGCTTGGTGGCTGCTTCCATCTATGAATCCAGGGCCAATCACAAGCTCCGCAACAACGACTTTGCTATACTGTACCGCACAAATAGCCAATCTAGAGCCATTGAAGAAGCTTTGCGGAAGATGAATATGTCGTACCGTGTTGTTGGAGGCATGTCTTTCTACCAAAGAAAGGAGGTAAAAGATCTATTGGCTTACCTGAGGCTGTTGATCAATCCCAACGATGAAGCAGCCCTGAAGCGCATCATCAACCTACCTAAGAGAGGTATTGGCGCCAACAGCGTAGACAAAATGGTGACAGCAGCCACAGACCATGCCATTCCCCTCTGGAAAGTCGTATGCCATGCCTCCAGTTTTCTAGGCAGCCGAGTAGGCAATACTATTGAGGAGTTTGCCGCCATGATTCAGCAGATTGCCGCAGAACTATCCCAAAGAGATGCGTATGATATTGCCAGTTGCATTGCCAAGCGCTCTGGGCTACTTAAGGAGTTGCACGAGGATAAAACTGTGGAAGGACTTGGACGATATGAAAACGTACAGGAACTTCTGAACGGCGTGAAGGAATTCACTACCAACCCCGAAAATGAAGACACTAGCCTGGCAGCTTTTTTACAAGAAGTAGCCTTAGCCACCAATGCTGACACAGTAGATCAGGAGGTTACAGACAAGATTACACTGATGACCATCCATGCTGCCAAAGGACTTGAATTTGCGTATGTCTACGTTGTGGGGATGGAAGAGGGACTTTTTCCTTCGCAACTGATGCTAGAAAGCCGTGCCGATCTGGAGGAAGAACGCCGACTCTTTTACGTAGCCGTAACTCGTGCCCGACAGAGAATTTTCTTGACCTATGCCATGACACGCTATCGCTTTGGTCGGCTCAAACACTGCGAACCCAGCCGCTTCATTACTGAGATCGACCCAGCTTATTTGCAAATGAAGACCCAACGAGCTTTGCAGGTTGCCCATAGTGAGGGTTATGCCCGTCGGCTGGTGAGTAGTATTGCTAGAAATGCACAAAAACCTCCACAACAAACACATGCCATGAACAACTTCCAGCCCAGCGATATGACCCACATCGAGGTGGGCATGCAGGTTGCCCATCCTAGATTTGGCCGAGGTACGGTATGTCAGCTAGATGTATCAGGTGATGTGCGCAAAGCCAAAATAGATTTTGTTGACTTTGGGGAAAAGACTTTATTGCTTAGCTTCGCCAAGATTAAGATCCTTGATCGCATTCCTGAATAATCAACCCCAACGTTTACTTTAGATTCTAAAACACATTCGTGATGCACGACTACAATGCTACGCGCAAACCCCTGATTTTAAGAGAGTATGGTAGAAATGTTCAAAATCTTGCAGAGGTTATGCGCACCATGGAAGATAGAGCCCAAAGAACGCTGCATGCCCAAGGTGTTTTGAGACTGATGGCCATACTAGATGCCAACAACAAGTACAGTGCTGAGAATGCTCAAAAACGTTGGGATGATCTTATGATTATCTCTGAATATACCTTAGATGTGGACGGACCTTATCCGATGCCCGAGAAGAGTATACTCAACAAAAATCTACAACGCCCAGCGTATACCAAACAACCTATCAAGTTCAGGAGCTATGGCCGCAATGTAGAGCGTCTTATTCAGAAGGCAGTGTGTACAGAGGACCCAAAGGAACAAGAAAAAATGGTGGTCGGCATCGTCAAACTGATGAAAAATTTCAGCAACGAATGGAATAGAGATAATGTGGACTGCAACACGCTGCTTGTTAACATCAAGCACATGGCAGACAACAAGCTCGCCGTTGACTTTGAGAAGCTCAAAGCGCGAAATATTTTTCATACGACACACAAGGATAGAAATAGAGGGAGTAAGACCAATAGAAGCACGGATAATCGCAAGAAGACCGCATGAGTACGTTCACGATTCATGGAGGCAAACCGCTTCAAGGGGTCATCATACCCCAAGGTGCCAAAAACGAAGCTTTACAGGTAATCTGTGCTGTGTTGCTGACTTCTTCCCCGGTTACTATCCACAATGTTCCTGATATCATCGACGTTCAAAGATTAATTGCGCTACTTAAGGTGTTGGGCGTCAGTGTAACGCAACCTGCAAAAGGCACTTATTGTTTCGACCCTTCTCGTCTCAATGTCGCCGATGTAGACACCGAAATGTTAAAGAAGCTCGCTACGCAACTTAGGGGTTCCGTGATGATTTTGGGGCCTTTGCTAGCACGTTTTGGGAAAGTCACCATACCTAACCCTGGAGGAGATAGGATAGGTAGAAGGCGGTTAGACACGCACTTTGCAGGCATGCATAAGCTGGGGGCTACGTGTGCTTACGATAAGAAAGAAGACACTTACTTGGTTGAAGCTAAGGCACTAAAAGGAAATTATATTCTGC
>JALOLY010000045.1 GCA_025455725.1 Amoebophilaceae bacterium
TTCAAAAAGATGCGCAAAACCTGTTTTGTTTGCTGCTTCATCACGAGAGCCCACGTCGTACATGATGTTAACGACAGCGATGGTGCTGCTGGGATCCTCATGGACGATGACTCGAAGACCGTTATCTAGAGCAAAACTTTCGAAGTTAACCATAGCTTGGAAATTATAAATTAAAGTCCCAGGTTACGCATATTCCCTTCTTGAAGGGCGAATGGGAGTTGTACCCTCTAAGTTACTATTGATTGACTTCATGCCTCAGGTCCAAGCAGAAATGTTACGCTTTTATAAAGAGTATATTTTGTCATAAAATTGTATTTTTGCGCGTCGAGGGATTTCTAGAACGAAGTCCAGAGCGTCGTCTTAGCAAGTTTCACTTCTTACGGATATGAGAAAGCAAAAAAAACTACTGATCAGTGCACTGTTTATGTTATTTTTTTTTGTGAATGTTCATGGAAAGACACAAAGATCTAGACTCTTTGGAGGCATTTGGAGGTTAGAATTAGAACGAATAAAATTGGGGTGTAAGTTCAAGTATCAGGATGCCGGCATATTGCTCCTAAATCTAGAAAAGCAAGAGGCAATATCAAGCAAGTTGCTTTCCAGACCCTCCTTTGATTTATTCGGGGAGTACCTTCCTGATGATGCGCTAGGTGTACAGTTGTCTTTGGGATACTCTGGGCATGGAGGCGAATTACCCGGGATGCGTCATGATTGTGATGGTTTCAGGATCTCCTTGGAATATATTATGCTGTCGGCTGTGCTCCGGTATTATCCGGGGAGTAGTAGGCAGCTTTGTGTATTTGCAGGGTATTGGGGCAGTTGGCTGGCTTATGCCGAAGGCCAGCATGTAGTTGACGGTCAAGAGAAAAGGGAGGCAGTCAATTTGTTAAGGCTTCGTAATGCATCGTGGTTACGTTGCAAAAAAACCGACCGAGGTGTCCTTTTCGGACTAGACTACGAGTTGGATTTTGGTGTCATAGCTGGTTGTTATTATAACCTTGGGAGAGAAAGGTTTAACGAATCAGGGCCACTTGCTTTCTTCAATTATTCACTTGGGTTCACTCTGGGTTACAACTTTGCCAAGTTGCTTTAGTGTCGTAAAACTGTCAGTTTAAGGAGAGGCTATCCATTCGGGTGGCCTTCTCCTCTCCTGTTCTGCTGACGGCTAAGCTACGAGCCCGCTTTTGGGGTTATGGGTTAGTATGGGTACTTTTAGGCGCTCCAAAGCAAGCAACTATGACTCACAGGCCGCCTATCGAGGCAGTGTTACAAGACGGGGAAAGAAAGCCAGATTGGCTACGGGTCAAGCTACCAGTCGGCAAGGAATATGCCAGGGTGCGCGCCATTGTAGACCAGCATAGGCTTCACACTATTTGTACAAGTGGTAACTGCCCCAATATGGGGGAATGTTGGGGATCAGGTACGGCCACGTTTATGATTTTGGGCAATGTCTGCACGCGCGGTTGTGCTTTCTGTGCCGTGGCTACGGGTAGGCCTACTGAATATGACGCGGAAGAACCCAAGCGTGTTGCAGAAGCCGTTAAGCGGATGGGGGTCAAGCATGCGGTCATTACTTCTGTGAACCGTGATGAGTTAAAAGATCGAGGTGCAGAAATATGGTTTCAGACAGTCCGAGAAATTAAAAGACTTTGCCCCACGACCACTATCGAAACGCTGATCCCAGACGTGAAAGGGACCTGGGAGGCCCTGTATAGAATGATTGAGGCAGGCCAGGAAGTGGTTTCTCATAATCTGGAAACTGTGGCACGGCTTTACCGCAGGGTGAGACCACAAGCTAAGTATGCCCGAAGTCTAGAGCAGATTCAACTGACGAAGGCATATGGAAAAAAAACTAAGTCGGGTATCATGTTGGGGCTAGGAGAGACTGATGATGAAGTATACGAGACAATCGATGACTTGGTAGCCCATGGCCTCGACATTCTCACTATAGGCCAATACCTACGGCCCACCCCGCTGCACTTGGCGGTAGTGGAGTATGTATCTCCGGATAGGTTCGCACACTTTAAAGTAGAGGGCCTGCGAAGAGGCCTGAAATATGTAGAGTCAGGACCTTTGGTACGCTCTTCGTACCGGGCAGAGAGACATGTATACGTCTGATAATGACCTCAAAGTTCCTTGGAACTCACTCTACGTAAGCTCTATTTCTTCTCCGTGTTGGTCAAAGAATTTGAATTCGGTGACGCCTATGGAGGAATCTTCCAAAAGCTTTACCCACTTTTTGTATTGCACTAGCCATTTGATCCTTCTTGAAGGGAATCCAGCGGTAAAATAGGCATACAGATAAGGGTGTACAAAGAGTGTTATTCTTGCTTCATTTTGCATCTCCAACACCAATTGCAGCTTTCTTTCAATCTGCTCGGCTATTGCAATCGAGGCATCTATTTTCCCTGTTCCTGCACAGGCGGGGCACTGCTCTTGGGTTACGATATTCATCTCTGGTCGTACACGCTGGCGCGTAATCTGCATCAGACCAAACTTTGATAGAGGCAGTACGGTAGTTTTGGACCGATCTTCTTTTAAGTACTCCTTCATCTTTTGGTAGAGTTCACGCTTGTGTTCAGCATCTTTCATATCGATGAAGTCCACAACAATAATACCCCCCATATCTCTCAGCCTGATTTGTCGTGCCACCTCTTTAGCAGCAGCCATATTCACGTTCAGTGCCATCTCCTCCTGATCTTCCGCTGCAGAAGTCTTGTTGCCACTGTTCACATCTACCACATGCATGGCTTCTGTGTGCTCAATAATCAGGTAGCCCCCACTTTCCATGTTGACTGTCTGGCCAAAAAGCATTTTGAGTTGCTTCTCTATTCCAAAATGCTCGAATATCTTGGCTTTTTCCTGATAGTGTCTGACAATTTTTTCTTTTTCAGGCGCAATTTTTCTGGTGTACTGTTTAATGCCATCAAAAGTTTCCCTGTCGTCCACAACAATGTTGTCGAAAGACTCATTGAGCATATCTCTCAGGATAGAAGAAGCACGATTGATTTCTCCTATGATTTTATCCCTCGGGGCGGCATTCCTGAGCTTATTCACGCCTTCTGCCCACTTTCCCAGTAGGTCCTTGAGGTCTCTGTCCAATTTGGCTGCTTCTCGGCCCTCCGCAGCTGTTCTAACGATGACACCAAAATTTTGGGGTTTGATAGAGGTAATCAATCGGAGCAGTCTGTTTCTCTCCGCGCTGCTGGTAATTTTTTTGGAAAGGTTAACAGTGTTGGTAAAAGGTACTAGGATCATGTACCTGCCTGCTATGGAAATGTCGGCAGATAGCCGTGGGCCTTTGTTGGAAATGGGCTCTTTGACAACCTGTACGAGGATGTGCTGGTTGTTGGAGAGCACGTCGGCAATTTTTCCCACCTTATCTACGGTGGGTTCGATATGGTACTGAGCGAGGCCATGCTCGTCATGCTTACCCTTTGTGACAAGCTGAACAAACTTATTGAGGGACCTAAACTGTGGGCCGAGGTCGGAATAATGCAGAAAAGCGTCTTTCTTGTACCCTATATCAATAAAACTGGCATTGAGGCTGGGGAGAATCTTCTTAAGAGTACCTAAGTAGACATCCCCGACCGTAAAACTATTGTCTTTCTCGTCTACGTGATACTCAATAAGCCCCTTGTCTCTTAGAAGTGCTATCCGAAAGCCATGTTGCGTAACATTGATAACTAGTTCGTTAGCCAATCTTGTAAGTGTTTTTTGGTTAAAACGGACAAAAGAAATTATGGCAAAAGAATCCGTAAAAAACAGGCTAAACCGTAAATTTCTCGTGGGTCTTTACTTCTTCTTGTGTCTATTCATCCTCAGGCGCTTCTTGCGTTTGTGGGTAGCTATTTTATGTCTTTTTCTTTTTTTACCACAAGGCATGTTGGTCGTTATTTTTTAATGGATTTCGGCGGTGGGCTGCTCAACGGTTTTGTGGGGGCAACCAGAGCAAAGGAACAGGCCCCTTAACTTGTAGCTAAGTCTCTTTTGAGCTTCCTCAAAAATGCCCCCGTAGTGCTCGGTTTAATGCGTTACAGTGCCCAGTCGACGCGTACCCGACACACTACAAGTTTAACACTTTTTCTTGAATTCTTACCCCAAACAGGACCTGCCTTCTGCGGGTGTCTCCGTGTTAGTATTTCATTGTTATTTCCCTGCGCGCAACAACCCCTCCCTGATACCCATCAAGAAGCCTCCGTGTTGCTATGATACCGCGCTGAACAGTAGTTATTGGGTAGGCAGGCGGTCAAGATACCCTTAGACACTATCCTTTACTCTTGTTTTGATCTTATCTATGAAGGCTTTAGACGGTTTAAAGCTGGGTACGTAGTGTTCCTCAATAATGATTGCTGTATTTTGAGTGATATTTCGGGCTATTTTCCTAGCCCTTTTCTTGAGCAAGAAACTGCCAAACCCTCTAAAGTGCACTTGCCCTCTCTCAGACACAGCACTCTGGATGCTTCGAAAAAGCACCTCGACGGCAAGCTGTACATTCGATTTGTTGATACCAGTTTTCCTTGCAATTTCCGAAATAATTTCTGATTTGGTCACTTGATTTGAGGTTAGGATGTTGCGCTGGGCTATAATAAACCAATAAAATTGCGTGGGCGTGCACACCCGCGACTACCAGTTTTTGCAAAAATAGGTCTTGTCGACGGGTTCGGCTACTTTGTGTGTCGTTGCGATGTAATGACTCCAGCAATCAACTTAGTGCATTGCTGTGATACGATGCTCAAGCCCATTCAGTAGGCTTATCAAAATGCTAGAGAAAACACTTTTTGCCTCATGGCTGGTTACCTGGTACCAGGCCTACAAGCGTAATCTGCCTTGGCGTGAGACCAATGACCCCTATAAGATCTGGCTTTCGGAAGTCATTCTGCAGCAAACTAGAGTTGCACAGGGGCTGCCCTATTACCAACGTTTTGTTGCGAGGTATCCTTCTATTCAGGCATTAGCTTGTGCCGACGAAGAAGAAGTACTGCGTTTGTGGCAAGGATTGGGATACTATTCCAGGGCTAGGAATCTACACGCTTGTGCTCGTGTAGTCGTCAACGAGTTGGGCGGTAAGTTTCCTAGTACTTACAAGGATTTATTGCATTTGAAGGGCATAGGTCAATACACAGCTGGTGCTATTGCCTCTATTGCCTTTAAGGAGTCTGTTCCTGTCGTGGATGGAAATGTATACCGGGTGTTATCCCGCGTTTTTGGGGAAGAAGAAGATATCGCATCTACCCGGGGCATCAAGGTTTTTTATGCGCTTGCACGGTCACTTGTGCCCATTAAAGACCCTGATTTGTACAACCAAGCTATTATGGAGTTTGGAGCCATGCATTGTACACCAAACAACCCAAAATGTGAGTCTTGTATTTTTAAGGCCCATTGCGTGGCATTCCGTACCGGTAGACAGTATGCGTTGCCGGTCAAGAGTAAAAAAATAAAAATCAAGCAACGATTTTTTCACTACCTAGTCATACAACATGCAGATAAGCTGTATATGAAGTGTAGAAAGGACCGTGACATCTGGCAAGGGTTGTACGATTTTTATCTGATAGAAAATAGGCGCCTCAGTGGGCTAGATCGGTTGGACGACACACTGGCGGCGTTGATACAACACCATAAACTGCCGGTTTCTAACAAGCCTACCCTCCACAAGTACCTACTCACACACCGGCAGTTGTATGTCCACTTTTTGCGGGTGCAAGCTACTGCATCATTTATTCGAGAAGCAACACCGTTGTTGAGCCAAACTGGGATCAGGTCTTTTACAATAGCCCAGACCAGGGCCCTCCCCAAGCCTATCTTGATTGACAATTTTTTGAAAGAAGAATTTTATTCCTAGCTTATGGGACAATCAACAGAGACTTTAAATTATGTCGGCAGTCAACAAGGTTATCTTGCTCGGAAACTTAGGCAAGGATCCTGAAGTGAGGTATTTAGAGAACGATAGGATTCGTACTACGTTCACGCTTGCTACCAACGAAACCTACAGGAATAAAGCTGGAGAGAAAGTCACTACTACAGAGTGGCATAACATAGTTTTATGGGCGTCGCTTGCCAAAATTGCGGAACAATACCTTGCAAAAGGCAAGCAAGTATACATTGAAGGGAAGTTGACTACGCGCTCCTATGTGGACAAGGAAGGACAAGTGAGGCATACTACAGAAGTAGTGGGCCAAAATCTTGTCCTGCTAGGAGGAAGACCAGTAGACACTGTGGGTGCTGTCACTGGTCAAGGCGAGGATGTACCTGGCGCGGCAGAGGATGAGAGTTTAGATGGTCTGCCGTTTTAGTGGGTATCATCCCCAGTTCTACCCCCCCCTTGGGTAACTCAAGTGCTACGGGAATGCCCGCGGGACCTTGCTACACGTTGTCTCGCTGCTTGGTTCTTTGTCGCATGTAAGAATGATCCGTTGCTGGCTTTGATGAGTTTTTTAAATTCTCCCTATCACCCATTAGAGGGTCTGGTACTTGTTGTGCTCTTATCGTGCTCTGCTGTTATTTCGGGTATTGAAGCAGCCTTTTTTTCTCTTTCTCATAAGCAGGTTGTACAATGCAAGAACACTACAGATGTAAGAGAGAAAAATATTTTAAGACTCTTGCAGTATCCCAGACGTGTGTTAGCCACTGTACTTATTCTGAACAATCTAGTCAATGTTGCTTTCGTCACGTTCTCGACTTATTTACTGTGGCGTTTTGTGGGGGCAGAGCATGTAAGTAGCCTAGTGATGCTTGTTTATACCCTCGCTTCCACTGCCTTCATTGTGCTGTTCGGGGAGATCATACCTAAAATTTATGCTAATCAGGACAATTTTCGGGTTGCTAAGCGATTTGCTGGATTTCTTGCGATTGCCACGTACACTTTGCATCCACTTTCTAGTTTGCTTTTGCGCGTCGGTAAACTTTTTGGGAATGCGCTTTTGCAGGAAAAGTATTCATTGTCTATCGATAAGTTAAACAGGGCGCTAGAGCTTACAACTACCCAAGGCACTTCGGCAGGAGAAAAAGAAATCCTCAAGGGCGTTGTCAACTTTAGTAGCCTAACGGCCAAGCAGATTTATGAAGCCTCGTATGGAAATGACGGCTGTAGATGTAGCGACTGATTTTCACCAGCTCATGGACCTGGTCAATAAGTCCGGTCACTCACGTCTCCCCGCATACAAGGGTACAATCGACAAGATTGAAGGTATTCTATACACCAAAGATCTGCTAGCTCATTTGGACCAAGGTGAGTACTTCCCCTGGCAGACGCTGTTACGCAGATGCTTTTTTGTACCAGAGAATAAAAAGATAGATGCCTTGCTATTAGAATTTCAAGAAACAAGCATACAGATGGCCGTTGTGGTGGACGAGTATGGGGGCACTTCAGGACTCTTGACGCTAAAAGATATTATTGAGGAAATCATTGGAGACATGGCCGACGAACTTCGTCAAGAGGAGGTTATGTACCATCCAATTGATGATAAGACATTCAT
>JALOLY010000008.1 GCA_025455725.1 Amoebophilaceae bacterium
AAGGATAATCATTACGCCCGTGTGCAGCCTTGGGTTTGATAGGTATAATCCTCGGGCTATCTCCCTCAGACTGGGGGACTTATTCGTACGAGAATATGAAAAAATATACCTTTTCATGGAGCTTCGCTCGTGCTTGTTGGTTACTGCTCTCCATATGTTGCAGTCTGTTGTGTGGCTGTGGAAAATATGATGAAAGCATTAAGAGTGGTCCAGGATTGCCAGAGCAAGAAGACCCGACTCAATCGATTACACTGGCTATACAGGAGAAGCATTTTGAGGCTGCATGGAAAATAGTTGAAAATGATCCGACGAAAATTAATGCGGTTCAAGTGTGCGTCGATGGGGACCATCTCTCTTTGCTGCATGCGGCACTGTTGCTCCATAAGGACTTTGATACTATCAAGAGAATTTTGGATAAGGGTGCAGACGTTAAAGTGGCAGATCAAGGGGGCTTTGGTATTTTACATGCACTCGTAAGAAATTCGCGATTAGGAGATCAAGAGAAGGCGAGTCTAGTCGAACAGTTTTTTGATTTGGTGGGTTCAGCTGACGACATAAAGACTAACCAAACGCACTACGAGCGCCAATCGTTCAGATTTCCTACACCGTGGCTGTATGCGTTGGGGCATCTTATGCCACAGACTGCCCGCAAGATCGTAGAAAAGATGTCTTTCAAGCAAGCTAATAAGGACGGACTGTATCATGCAGTATATCACTTGGACTGTCCGAGAGATCTATGCTATCCCTTAGTTGATAAAGAGGACCGTGATGTCGAAGAATGTGTATGGCTTCTGTCTAATAGGGTCTCATTTGGCGACAAACAGACTCTTCCTGCAGAGGTAGTTGCGTGTATAAAAGAGTATGCTAAGTGTGGTATTAACGTTCATCAGGAGGCTGATCATATGTCTTTGTGGGTATATGCTTGGCGGGTGAGGTATGATGTTGAATTGGCTTTACATATTATACGGCAGATGCCTTTTTCATTGGCTCCTATGTCCTGCGAAGACATCGCTGTCCAGGCAAACGCAGCATTAAGGGGAGAGCGAGTATTAAACGGTAATAGTTCGGAGATCGAAGCGGAGTGGCTTCGTATACGAGAAACGTTGATATCAATAGGCGTGAGGGCTAGTCAGCTTGATGACTAGCAGATGTCTACATAGAAAAGTGTGTGACCTAACGATTAAGTCACCTGCAGCGCCTGTTTAATCAGAGATTCCAGTGATACTTCTGCGTGGGTGCTGCACACCTTAGCAACGGCTCTCTCAGCCGCAGCCTTTCCAATGCCTAGCTTCATCAGCGCCGCTAACGCTTCTTGTCTTATTAGCTCAGTCTTCTGCAGTGCTACAACGTTTCCTACTGCCGGTGCCAGGTTATTCCCTAGCTTGTCCTTGAGTTCCAAAACAATGCGCTGCGCTGCCTTGTCTCCAATTCCCTTGATGCCCTTCAAGACACTCACTTGGTTGTCGCTAATGACCTGTTCTAGTTCTAGTGGACTCAGGGAAGACAAAATAGTCATCGCAGTACGGGGACCCACGCTATTCACGTTGATCAAGTGCAGGAACCAGTGTTTCTCCTCCATGCTTGCAAACCCGTAAAGCGCACGCACATCACCTTGAATGTATTGGTGTGTAAAAAGTTGGCAAGTTGCTAGCGTTTTGATCGCTGAGAAAGTATGCAGGGAAATTTTGATTTCATAGCCCAATCCTCCCGCCTCTACTACCGCATGCGTAGGTGTTTTGTGGATGAGTTTTCCGGTGACGTGTACAATCATGTTGCGCAACAAATAATCGACAAAAGATAAGGCCACCACATCGGTGAAGCCTGAATTTACAGTATAGCGTCCTAGCACCTTGCCTACTTGCCATTGGAAGTAGCCGCGCGAATACCGCAAGGTACACTGGGGCAGTTGGGTGTATGGCACTTAGAATCAGACTGAATTACGCAAAGGAGGTCTGATACATTGGCGCTTAATTTTTAGTAATCGACCTAAAACAGCAGGGGCACATAAGCTAGTACTCCTGAAATAGCATTATCTCTGGTTCGCCAATGTCTAAGTCATCCAAAGAGTCCGCTGTTCCGAGGTTAATGGCGAAGAGCATGTTCTGGGTGATGGGCGCATATCCTAGTTTAACTTGCAAGGTTCCGAGAGAAAAACGTGGGTGTGTACATCGCCATCCTATACCCAAGGCTTTACAAAAGCTATTTTGTTGTACTTTTCCTCGCGCATCCTCTAGTCTGGCCATGTCTACAAACCCCAAGGTGGCTACCTGGCAACCGGCCAAGCGTGTCGGTGTAAAAAGAACCGTTTCAAGTCCTATACATAATCTTCGTGTTCCCCCAAGGAAAGGGTCTTTAAACTTTTTAGCAACCTTTTTGATATTTGTGCTAATCAACTCTCCCGTAAACATGTTGTAACCAGCTACATAATCGAGTCTGATGAATTGCCTTATCAATTGGCTTCCCATGCCCAGCAGTGGAGTAAAATAATGCAACTGAAGCTGTAGTATACCTTGTTCTACGGTCCTTTCGCCCCAAAATCCGCTCACATGCATGGCGCCATAAAAGTGACCTAATTGCCGTAAATGTCTGCTGTGTGCTATGTTCAAGTACAAGTAGGGGCGATTGATGAATTCGCCAAACTGGTAACCTCCGATGAGATTAACTTTGCTACCGTATGAAATATTTTCTGCGTTGCCTGCCCCATCAACCAGCCGGTCTTCACCAACTTGCTTGTTAACAAACCCCAGGCTCCCAATACCCAACACATGATGATGAAAGTATCGATTGGTACTTTTAGTTACTACAGGGCGTTGATCAAAATGCTGGTGGACTACCTTACCTGTTACAAAGAAGTGGCCCTCGTGGTGCCCATCAATCCCGTAGTGCTTGAAGGTCGTACCCAGCCAGAGACACTGGTGGTAAAAAGAATACGAGGTTTCCTGAGGAGCAGGACTTCCATCTATTATCCTGCGTTCTACTTGCCTTATTCTGCTTGCTGAAATCCCGCCCGCGTGGTCGACCTGGTCGGTAAAATCCCTGAATATGCTAATTTTCTTGATGCTCTTTTTTTGTGTGGCTAGATATTGCAACTCGCTGGTGACGCCTGACTGTTGAATGTACGTGGAGTTGTATTCTAGTCCTTGGTTATAAAGAAAACGATGCTGCCATGTATGTCCCCATCCGAATAGGTTGTTATGCGTGATGCAAAACGCAGGTTTTTCAGAGTCAAAGCCAAGGTTAATGGTTATGGGCCATCGGTCTCGTGTGGTGATGTGTACATCGACAGTGTCTCCGTTGCCTTCTTGCTCCTGTACCGTAATTTTTGCTTCCGCTATGTAGGTGAGTTCATTGAGGCGATCTTGACTGGCTAGCAGTTGTTGAGAGAATAGGCTATCGCCCGGTGAGCAACCTAATTGCCTGAGGATGACGCTATCTTTTGTCGTGGGGCATATGATCTTCGCAAGTTGTCCCCAGCTAGCGGTGTTGGTACACGCGGCGCCGTGCTTGTTTAACCGAATGCAACCCATATTTTTCCCCTCATAGGGAAAATAAGTAGCGGTGGTCGACTTTTTTTTTGGTGCTTGCGGATGAGTAAAGAGCCGGTCGAGCAACCATTGTGCAAGTTTGTTGTTTGGGAGCCTTCTTGTGAGCTGCTGTACTAGGTCTTCTGATAGAGGTGAGTTGCTGTGGTTGTCGTGGGGCACTTCTTGACATCTACTAGGTTCCTTGGCTGATGCCAGGTTTAATTGGCAGGCCAGACAGCACAGTAATAATAAAACGATCCAGTACGCTCGGAGAGCCATTGCCAAATTTTTGGAGAGGGCTAAGTTAGTAAAAACACATGAGCGGCGACTTCATTGCCCCAAACATCGACATGGCCTATTATTACAGTAGCATTGGCGGATGCTGAGCATGCGTGTTACCTTTGCCTGGTGAAGGTGGTGGTGACAGTCACTGATACGCCTTGCCACGCTCTTTGTAATGCACAGCGGTGGTCTCCCCAGATTTCCATTCGAACAGGCTATGTCAAAAAGATGAACAAGTCATGAGCGTACGGTGCTTCGGTTTGATCCTTGTTTGCTTATTATCAGCCCATGCAGTGTTAGCACGTGTTGGTGGGGATTTCTTGAAAAGCTATAAAGAAGCTAAGAAGCACTATTTTTCTTCGGACTACACAGCAGCTAAGGCCATACTAGCACCTTTAATAGCGGCAAAGGAAAAAAATGACATCACTCCTTATGCCCTGTTCTATTATGCTTTATCTGCTTATTACAATGGAGAGCCAGATTTGGCTGAAGCCACTTTTATAACCATTGTTGAGGAATATCCTGATTGGGAGCAGAGAGAGGAGCTATGGTACTGGTTGGGACAGCTAGGGTTTGAAGCGGGGGACTACCGTGTAGGTCTAGATAGGCTAGCCGGGATCACAGACAGGACACTTGAAGTGCCCGTGGAGCAAATGAAAATGTATTTCCTGCAGCAGCTGGACGATCTATTTTTTTTGAAGACACTGCTCAAGCAGTATCCTAAAGATAGGGTTATAGCCAGAGTGCTATTTGACAAAATGGCGCTTCAGCCGCTTATAAGTCGCGACTTTGACTTACTCGACACGTTGGCGCATGATTTCCACTTTTGTGTAGAAAAACAGGACGTTCTCAAAGAGGCCATCTCCTCGCAAAAAGTTAGTTACAATGTGGGCGTCTTCTTACCTTTTTTTGTAGACGAAGTGGATTACGAAGAGGAAAGTAGCAATCTGTTTGTCATAGAGCTCTATCAAGGTATCAAAGCTGCTGTAGCGGAACTGGCTGATCGGGGAATTAGGATCAATCTTTTTGCCTATGACACAAAAAAAGACCCTGTGACCACGGCTGGTTTGCTAGCGCAAGAGAAGGTTAGAGGTATGGATCTGATTATCGGGCCGTTGTACGCGGATACTATTCCGTTGGTCACTGAGTTTGCGCGGGCTAATCAAATCAACTTATTTAACCCTCTTTCTGAGAATACGGATGTGGTTGGGGACAATCCGTTTGCTTTCTTATTCAAATCAAGTCTTGAGACTCAGGCTAAGAGAGCTGCTGAATTTACACTACGGAATTCTGGGCGTGAGCTGTGCGTGGGCATTATTTATGGTACTTCTAAGGCAGATGCGGTTCAAGCATATGCTTATAAACAACATGTTGAGTACAACATGGGCAAAGAAGTGGCTTTCATGGTTTCCCTGACACCAGAGGAGGCACAAACTTCTCTAAACGCACAGAGGAAAGGTTCAAAAGATGTTGTTGATGCAATGCAGGAAGAAATAGGAGCCACAAAGCTGCTAAGCCTAGACGGATTGACACATGTTTATGTGGCGTCTAAAGACGAGCTTATTGTTGCTAGTTTGCTTAGTAATGTGGAAACATTGAAGTATCCTGTATGTGTTATTGGTCATGAAGCATGGTTACGTCAAAGCTCACTCACCTTTGACCAATTAAAAAAGTTAGATCTGTGTTTTGTGTCCCCCAACTATATTGACTACGAGAAAAAGGATATTCACGAGTTTAGAGAAAGACTTTATGAGTATTTCGCACAGTATCCTACCACTTACACGTGTGTAGGGTATGAGATGATGCTTTTCTTGGGCCATATGCTACATCAGCACGGAGTCTATTTTCAGAAACATTGGGATAAGCAGCTTTACCCAGGTACGCTCTTTGAGGGGGTCGCCTACGGCATGCATCATGATAACCAGTATGTCCCCATCGTGAAGTTTCAAAAAGATAGATTTGTTATCTGTAACAAGGAAATGCTCCATGATCCAAGAACATAAGATACAACGGCGTAAGCGGGCAAGGGTTGCTGCACTAAAAGTTATGTGGCGTGGTGGGGTGTTGCTACGTTATTTGTCGATACAGTGTTTTGTCTTACCTGTTCTTGCCTACCAATGCTTTATTGCGCCACTCATTGTTGACTGTTGTCGTTGGTATCCTTGCTGCTCGCAATATGCCCGAGAAGCCATTACAAAGCACGGCGTGGCAAAAGGAGTGTGGTTGTGTGTGAGAAGACTAGTACGCTGCCATCCGTGGGGTGGGAGTGGATACGACCCCGTTCCTTGATCCTATATAGTGTATCGCTAACTTGGCGAAGCTCTCTGGTGAAAGTCAGACAATTCTGCAAGAGGTACTCGATGTGGTGGGTGCAGTAACCGTTTATTTTGGCTGTAGTGCCATTTATTCTTCTTCCATACTTGATTGTTTGGTCAAAGCTTCTGCTTCGTCGAACAACTGCAGCGATTTTTGAAATTCTTCATCGTCCTGGTCATGGATGGGATAGAAGCCTTGCTCTGCCCATATGTTTCTAGCAATGTACGCTTTTAGCAACAGTCTGATGCGATCTTTGACAATGTGAAATACTTTGTCATCGTGGGCTATCCCGGCTTTGTCTGCTTGGGCGACTAGCTTTTTCAACATGAGATCACTCACTTCGAACCGGCTGTAATATCCCTCGTATTTCATGGCAGTTAAAGCCTTCTCGGTGACGAGCTGCATACTCTGAGGCATATTTGCTGTAGGACTCTTTTGGCTTGTAGCTGATCAAGGTACGAGATGTTTGCACATACTTTAAACGGTACAAAATAATCAGGTATAATGCCGCCACCGCCGTACACAGTACGTCTCTTGTTAGTCTGGTATCTTGGCGGATCATTGAACGGGATGTGGTCTGCATGCACGTATTCACCTTGTTTGTACCTAGCGATTAGATCTGCGTGATCATCTATTGCACTCTCTTCATGGGGTTTTGGGATGCACCGGCCGCTAGGCGTGTAATAACGTGCTACCGTTAACCTGAGCTGAGAGCCATCATGCAACGAACAGGGTACTTACACGAGCCCCTTGCCAAAAGATCTTCTGCCCACAATCAAGGCCCGGTCGTTATCTTGTAGTGTCCCCGCCACAATTTCAGCCGCGGATGCAGTGCCTTCGTCGATCAATACAACTACTGGGCACTGTTCAAGTCTATCTTCTCCTCTGGCGTAGCACTTAGCATTGTATTTACTTACCCTACCCTTGGTGGATACAATCAGTTGGCCTTGATCGAGCAGATTATTGGCTACTTTGGTAGACATATTCATGTAGCCTACTGGATTGCCTCGTAAGTCAATCAGCAGTCTGGTCATACCCTGTTTTTGAAAGCTATGAAAGGCAGTTTTCAACTCTTCGAACGTATTAACCATCAAACGACTGACCTTGATGTAACTCACCTGACTATCGACCATGTAGCTGACGTCGACCGAATAGGAGGGTACCTTATCTCTTGTGATGGTGAAATCAAGTAGCCGGTCTTTACAGTCGCGTTTGACAGTAAGGTGCACTTTGGTCTCAGGGGCGCCTCTCAGTTTAGCCTCCACTTCGGCTTGTTTGATGTCTTGACCTACAAAGTCCTTGTCATCCAGTTTGGTCAACGTATCTTCGGGTTTAATACCTATTTGTTCTGCAGAGCCCCACTCATGGGAGCAATGACACGAACTACATCGTGCAATTCGATTAACTCAATACCTACGTCCTCTAACTCACCCTGCAATACCGTATTGTTTAGTTCCACTTCTTTGGTAGTGAGGTAGGCACTGTATGGGTCTAGCTGCTTGAGCAGATTACCCATGGATGTCTCAGACAGCGTTTGTAGGTCAGTGTCATCTACATAGTCACGCCCAACGTAAGCTAGAACATCTTCAAATTTCTTGACCACGTTTGCTAGTAAGGGATCTTCGGGTCTCACACCCACTTTTTCCCTGTTTTCCTAAGGAAACACCTACCCCAATGCCTATTACCACTGCCAGAGCACATACGACGGTAAGGCCAATGATAGGTTTTACATTCTCGTACTCACTCACGATAGGATACGCTTTGACTAAACAGCAGGCCAACTTACGTTTTAAAACTTACAAAAGAAGTGCTCAAGGGCTTTAGTGATAGAGAGGTAGTCGGGCCCTTCTAGAAATAGATGGTTGTGTTATATTGGGGAGGCATACACGAATATCATGGGTAGAGTTCTGGCCATTGATTATGGAACCAAGCGGGTGGGTGTCGCAGTCACAGATCCACTCCGAATCATTGCGACACCGCTAGCGGTGGTACGCACGGCTGATGTTTTAGTTTTTTTGCAGACGTATATAGCAAAAGAAGAAGTTGATACACTGGTGATCGGGGTGCCTAAACACTTGAATAACACACCGTCACCCATGACAGCCATAGTCACGAGATTTATCAAAACCCTTCAAAAGAATTTTTTAGGCATGCGCATCGTCCAGCAAGATGAGCGGTTTACTTCGAAAATCGTTGCGAGCAGCATGCTAGAGGGGGGATTTAAGAAAAAAGACCGGCGTGACAAGGCCAACCTAGACCAACTGAGTGCCGTCATTATCCTTCAATCTTTTTTAGCAAGTTGCCAAGCCTACGGCAGATCATGATCTATCCTATTGTCGCTTATGGAGACCCTGTGCTTAGGCAAAAAACTAGGGATATCGAAAAAGGGACGGTGTTACAGACGTTAGTCGAGGATATGTTTGCTACGATGGACCTGGCACGCGGTGTGGGGCTCGCCGCACCACAAATTGGCAAAAACATCCGGCTATTTGTAGTCGATCTTGCGCAACACGTTGATAAAAGGAGTGGTGGTAGGGAGTATAGGAAGGTCCTGATTAATCCTGTAATCGCGGTCGACAAAACAATAGCACCTACTATTTATGAGGAGGGCTGCTTGAGCTTGCCCAATATTTTAGTAGAGGTGCCCCGTCAAGAAAGGATTACTATCTGCTACTTTGATGTCCAATGGCAGCTGCACGAGGAGGAGTGGGCTGGTTTTCCGGCCAGGGTCATGCAGCACGAATATGACCACTTGGAGGGAAGACTCCATATCGACTATGCTTCTCCCTTGCGAAAAAAGCTCTTAAAAGGGAAGCTAAGAGCCATTAGCCAAGGAAAAGTAGATGTGCCTTACGCAATGCGTTTTCCTGCCTCCAAAAAAGTAGGTCAATGACATGGCTGTACTCGGGAGAAACATCCAAGGCACACTTTTTTGAAGTGCTCCTGATAAGTCTTTTTGTGGCAACCGTCGTTGCCAGGGGGGGCTGTGTAAAAAATGGTGAGTCGTCATAATTTTTTATCGTGATGAAACGTTGTCCCTTGAGTGTACTCCTCCTTCCTACCGTCTTGTGCCTTTTTTCGGCCCAAACGAGGGAAGCATTGTTTGACTACAACCTTAGCTCTCCTTACGACACTGTCGTCACCCATCTAGGGTTTCTAAAAAAAGGTAACTATCATCCCGAAATAGCAGCCGAAGCTTTTTGTCAGAAGTACAGAAACCAGCAAGAAGCCATCGCGTTGGCCATCCAGTTGCAGCAACTTTTGCAAGACAATAGGGTAGATATCAATTTGTCTCAGGTCCCCAAGGATGTCCACTATATAGATCCAGAAGCCCAGTACCACAAGTATCAACTCACAGAAGTATTTCCCGAAATATATCTTGTCAAGGTCAACAACCAGTGGATCTATAGTGAAGAAACAGCTCAAAACATTACTGTGCTTTCGCAAAAAAACTTATATCCTTTAGGCAGCAAAAAGTTGTATCAATTACTTCCGCATGAATTCGGCAAGTCATTTTTGGGGCTGTATTTATGGCAGTACGTATTGTTGCTATTACTCATCCTACTGGTCGCAAGCGTTTATAGAAGTATGATCTTTTTCTCCAGAAAGTGGCTCTATCCATACTCGAGCCGCTGCGATTCATGCCACATACTCCTCATGCAAAAACTCATGGGTCTTTTTGGATCGCTGTTTGTATTGATGCTATTCTTGCCCACGGTCCAGCTCCCCGCCACTGTGGAACAAGTCTCTATCAGACTGCTCAAGGGAACTTTGACACCGGCTATCATGGCAGTATGCTACCAATGGCTCAACGTACTCATTCCTCACACTGATCAGCGGCATGTCAAAACAGTAGGGCGGCTTAACGGACAGCTGATGCTACTGGCCAAACCATTTCTGAGAGTATTGATTGTGTTGACAGGCATATTGCTTACGCTTAAGGTCCTCAAATTTGATATCTCTCGAATGCTTGCCGGTATCTCCATTGGTGGAATAGGTGTTGCTCTAGCCTCACAGGATACGATCAAAAATTTCTTCGGTACACTGACAATTTTTATAGACCAGCCTTTTGTTTTAGGAGATACTATTGTCACGGACAACATTAAGGGTACGGTAGAGGAGATCGGCCTACGCGCTACACGTCTGCGCACCCACCATCAGTCCATCATCTACGTCCCCAATGCTAAGCTAATAGACACGCATATAGACAACCATGGTCTAAGAAATCGCCTACATGTCGATGTGGGGATAGCTATTGCATATAACACCCCATCGACCTTGATCGAAGCTTTCCTAGAAAAACTTAGGAAAATTGCGGAACGCCACGACTACCTTCAGCAGGAAGGCAAGCATGCCATTTGTTTAGAGAGTATTCAAAACGGAATACTTAAAATCTTGTTTCGTGTGCATTTTTTTGTGACGCATCCATCTAAAGAGTTGCAGTATAGAAGTGAAGTATTGAGTGACATCACTAAGTTGGCAGAGGAATTGGGCGTACACTTAGTTTCTCTCTCTTCGTAGTTATCTCCCCCTTACACAGATGCCTGTCTGTATCGTGTCGTGGTCTAAGGATGCTTCAGAGGGTCTGATTAAGGTTGCCAGCAGATCTTCAACTTCTACGTTGCTAGCTGTGTTTTTTTTATTAAATTAACCGAAGCGCTGTGGTAGATAGGCGTTCTCGCGGGGTCGACTGGAATTGACGAGGAGTACGGGTCCAGTGCAAGCATGCGGGGTGTTGTAAGTAGTACCTCTAAAACAAACTTACACTATTGTCTAAATGGCAATTCTCTATACAACGGTGAAGGTTCTGCCTTTGCCCTTGCTGCTTAGTCGGAGATTAAGTAGCGAGTGTCTCGCTGGTTCTTTGTTCTGCAGGACTAGCAACTGAGGCATCGATTCGCAGAGCTAGCCATGGCAGGTGCGTGATGTGATGGCGAAATTTAAGCGCGCATACGGAGCGTCTGAGGTAAGTGGCTGACCTTGACCATCCCGACAACTAACAGCGACTAAGCATGTAGAAAGCATTGAGATTGGCTTGTTCGGACGAGGGTTCGATTCCCTCCGACTCCACATAAGGCGGTTTAAGGCGTCAGGTAACGTAGTTGTTGTCGAAGCCTACAGCCTCACGAATGAAAAGTAACGCTTGCGGTCTTTGTGGTGTGTCTGCTTACACCGTCGGCTGCGTCGCAGTTTTGTGTTTGTCTGTTAGGCTTTGTGCCGCCCGCTCTGGTCGTGCTCAGATTTACCGCCTACTGTTGGGCTTGTAGAAGCCGCAAGGCTATCTAGAAGAGCACTATTTAGGAGAGCAGAGGAAAAAAGGAAAGTACCTCGTTCGGAGCGTACCCTCCCCCTGTGCATTCTCCCTTAGATCTCTTTATACAGTTCTACAGAGGTAACCGGGCGAGCATACGCTTGCAAGCACCGGTTCCTGGTCAGCTAGTTGACAGGCTTACATATCGTTGGCAGCCTTTTGAGATAGAGCCGCTCAATGTTGTAGTCTTTCCGGTCTTTCTTGTTCGCCTTAACCAAGTTGTGATAGCAGACACTAGTGTCTCATTGTTGACGTTCCCAGACCTTTGCACAGCGAATTCACGAATCAGGGCATACTTCAATAGTTCGATACTGTTGCTCATCGCTTAACAAACACGTGCTCCCGCATTCTCCTTAAAAAATGGGGTAGCCAGCATGGCTGTGAGGAAATTCTTCTTGGCAATTATTGTAGAAGTGGTCGGTTAGATAATCCTGTGCCACAAAAAAGTTTTAGGCCGCTTGCTCGATTTAGGGCGTACTACACTCTGCACACAAGACACTATGCAGTGCTTGGAGGAAGGTACTACAGCTTCATTCGAGGCATCAATGTACTCAGGCCACCATCTACCGCCAACACCTGCCCTGTAATCCAGCTATTATTTAGGTCTAACAGAAATATAATGGCTGCCGCTATTTCTTCTGCTGTACCAAGTCTCCGTAGTGCGTGCATAGTTTCAGAAGTTTTTCGTCCCACTTCGTTTTGTGTAAGCTTTGTAGTCATTTTGGTGGCTACCAATCCAGGAGCCACCACGTTAAATCGAATATTAGCAGAGGCATAGGTAGCAGCAGCTGAGCGTGCCAAGCTGATTACGCCGCCTTTGGCGGCAGCAATAGCTTCATGGTTGACGATGCCGTGCACAGCAGCAGCAGACGAGATCAAGACGACTGATCCGCCCGTGCCATGCATGTGTTGGCCTGCAGACCTCACAACAGCAAAGCTAGTGGTGAGGTTGGCCTGCATTGTGCCAATGTACTCATCCCAAGAAGTTAGGTGAGCAGGTTTCAATAATAAAGACCCAGCACAACATACTACGCCATCTATGCTTCCAAGTGTTGAACATACCGTTGCAAAAGTTCGATCTACCGCCTCCAGGTCGGTGGCATCTAATACACTGTATGCTGTTTCAAGGGAAGCTGCTATGGGTTTAACCTTCTCCTCGTGCCTTCCTGTGAGCCAAATTGTATGACCTTGTCGATATAAACTTCTCGCTACTTCGGTGCCAATATCACTTGTAGCGGCAATAATTAAGTAGTTAGCCATTATGTTGTCGTGTTGAATATCCCAATTCACACTGCCGGCCGCCAGGAGATAGACCCTAGTACACGATACATTCAGAGCAAGTTAAGAGTCAACGAACCAACTATTCAGTGCGTGCTTGCTGCCCTACGTTCATCAACGTGATGGCGCCTAAAATTACACACGCACCTACATAGAATTGAGGTTGGAGTACTTCATTTAAGGTAAGTCGTGCAAAAAAGACTGTGAAAATAGGTTCCAATGTTAGGATGATGGAGGCCTTAAAAGCACTGATGTATTTTTGTGCATACGTTTGCATACCAAATGCTATGGTAGAACAGCATACAGCACAAAGTATTAAAGACCATTTTGTTGCAGTCTGTGTAGGTAGGCGTAGATCACCGTCGAAGACGAAAGTAAAAAATCCCGAAATCACAGCTAATACTGTCATTTGCAATAGTGTTAATGTAAACGTACTGCCTTCAGCAGCATAGTCAGACAAAGCATACGTGTGTAAGGCTACAAAAAAGGCACAAAGTAGCGTGTACAATACACCAGCCCCCCACGTGACCCCAGAACCACCTGTCACTAGGCCCAACCCGGCCACACATGCTGACACCATCACTAGATCTAGCGACTTAGGAACTTTTTTTTGGGCAATCAGCTTGATGAGCAACACAAACACTACAGAAACACCCGTCAAAAAAGCGGATAAAGACGCACTGATTGTTTGCAAGCCCACTGTTTGGAAAAAATTGATGGCAACTAAAAGTAGCCCCAATATGACACCCCTGATAACGTCCAGTCGCTTGAACTCTGGTCGATAAAAAGCCAACACAGTCAACATGCACATGGAAGCAATGAAATACCTGAGGAATATAAATGTGCTCGGAGTCATTTCTTGTAAGGCAGTCTTGATGAAGATATAGCTCGCGCCCCAAATGATGGTTACGAGTATCATACACAGAGTAGGCATGACTGACGCGTTATTTAGATTCAACAACAGGCGAGTGAAGCTACATGGGGACATTTAGATTAGCAAACATTTACGAATGCTACCCGCCAAGCTATCAATTTCCTAAAAGTTTGTATCAAGAGGGCAATAGTGCCTTTGATAGCATAAGCATGTGGGTTGTATGCTATCTGGATACAACTTACCTTAGGGAATATATATGGAATCAGTATGTCTCTAGTAGGAAACAAGGCGCCAGTATTCGAGGCTCCTGCCGTCGTCGGCGGGAAGACTATTGTACAAGAGTTTTCATTGGCACAATTCGTAGACCACAAGGAGGTCTTGCTGTTCTTCTACCCCAAGGACTTTACTTTTGTCTGTCCCACCGAGCTCATCGCTTTCCAAGAGCAACTCGAGGCCTTTGACACAAGGGGGGTTGTCGTGGTAGGTTGCTCGACTGACACAGAGGAGACGCACCTAGCCTGGCTGGATACCCCTAGAAACAGAGGAGGTATACAGGGCGTCACCTACCCCATCGTTGCTGATGTTAGCAAAACTATTGCCGCCAACTACGGCGTATTAGGCGGTGCGTGGGCCTATGACGATCAGGATCACATAGTGTTTCATGGCACGCCCGTAGCTTATCGTGGAACTTTTTTCATTGACAAGCGGGGTGTTGTTAGACATGAAACTATCAATGATTTTTCGTTAGGGAGAAACGTAAACGAGATGCTACGCGTTGTGGATATGTGGCATCACGTAGAGAAGTTTGGAGAGGTATGTCCAGCCAACTGGCAGAAGGGGCAAGCAGCCATGAAAGCTACCCCAAAAGGCGTTGCAGATTACCTGACCATGTACGAAGCTCACGCATAGTTTCCCTAAATACTCCGATTTTTCTTGTTGTTTGTTGTCTCAAAATTTGTAAGCTGTGCGTCGTATTCGAGTGATCACGGCGTGGTGTGTATCTAACTACACGTCATGGTGTATACTGAAAGCTTGAATTTCCATCCAAAAAGTACTAACTAGCGACCTCCTTGACCTTGAAAGAGAGACTGGTATTCAGGATGTGTGCTGTGCGCTGCCACGCCCACGTTGCGGGATGTGTTTCCTCTGGAATCGCGTTGTGTTGTTGGCAAACCAGTGATTCGGAGAAGTTGTTAAAGCGCGTTTTATTTTTTTACTCACAAACCAAATTTCCATGGAAAGCAATCCAGAACTAAGTAAACTGAGGAGGAACGTGTTTCCTATACATAAACATGAGCTGAGAAAGTTCCTTCCTCTGACTTTTATTTTCTTCATGATATCCTTTAACTACTCTACCTTGAGGAGCTTGAAAGATATTTATGTTCTAGAGCACGCTGGTGCCGAGGTTATTTACTACCTAAAGCTTTTTGGTGTAACACCTGCTATCTTGCTCCTGACAATTGCTTACAATAGGCTTAGCAAAATAGTGGACAAAGTAAGGATGTTCAATATAGTCATTGCGTACTTTCTCGTGTTTTTTGGGGCGGCCTACCTTTTCCTCATTCCCAATCTGGGAGCGTTGCAGCTCGACAGCTTTGCCGATCGCCTAAATGCCAGTTTCCCAACCATGAAAAGTTTGTGGGAGCCCGTTCGATACTGGCCTTTGTCTTTGTTCTACATCAATGCCGAAGCGTGGGGTACGATGGCCCTGGGAGTACTTTTCTGGACATTTGTCAATGAAATCACAGGCGTGGAGCAATCTAGAAGATTTTACAGCTTTTTATCTCTGGGCGCTGCCGTGGGACTGATTTTGGCGGGCATACTACTCAAGTCTTGCAAAGAACATCTTAAATTGGTCTTAGGGGCCTGTGTGGGGCTTATAGGCACAATCATGGTGGTGTATAATAGATTTGCATATAATATTCAAAAGTACCCGGCACTCTATCAGATAGAGCAAAAACCAAAAAAGAAAAAGGAAAAGCTATCTTTCTCTGAATCCTTCAAATTTTTGGTTAGGTCAAAATACCTTGCGCTGATTGCCACGCTGATCATTTGCTATGGGGTGGTTATTAGTTTGTTTGAGTCGGTATGGAAAGCAAAAATAAAGGCTCTAACAGTAGGTAACGAGGGCATGCTCGCAGATATCTATGGTAATCAGGGTATTCTTTCAGGCATACTATCCATTGTGCTCATCATCTTCTTATCGACTCCTATAATGCGCAGAGGCTGGCGATTTGCGGCGTCTGTTACGCCTGTTGTAACGTTGATAGCAACAATTGTATTCTTCGCGTTTTTGTGTGTCCAGGATGTCTTAGGCAGCACCACAGCCTTGTGGGGCTTCAGCCCGTTGTCTTTAGCAGTCACATTTGGCCTTATCAATGTGGTGTTTGTAAAAGCATTTAAATACACCCTGTTTGATCCTACTAAAGAGAGGGCTTACATTCCTTTGGACGAAGAGTCTAAGATTCGAGGCAAGGCCGCGGTAGATGGTGTGGGGTCTCGTTTAGGCAAAAGCTTAGGTTCCCTTATTATCACTTTCTTCCTAGTACCCATTTTCGGTTCAATTCATAAGGCAGAATACGTGATTTTCTTTCTCATCATGGTCATGCTGGTACTCTGGATAGTGGCCGTCAACAAACTCAGCGTATTGTTTAAAGAGCACACGGACGAGAAAAAAGCAACAGATGGTTAAGTAGTTGTCTATCCCCCAACATGCGTCGCCATCTACATACCTAAGAAGCCCAGGGATCTATTTCCTGGGCTTCTTGGATAATATGGGGTAGTACTGCCGTGATCTATAGCATTTCGATGATTTCGTCTGTAACACCTGAGTTGGAGAAGCCACCATCGTGCATCAGATTTTGCATGGTTACCATCCTGCTTAGGTCTGAAAACATTAACACAATGTAATCCGCACAGGCTGCCGCATTAGCATTCCCCAGCGGAGACATCTTGTGTGCATACTCATAAAACTTATCAAAACCAGATACACCGTTGCCTGCTTTGGTGTAGGTAGGTGATTGAGAAATGGTGTTTACCCGCACACGCTTCAGCTTACCTAGGCGGTAACCGTAGCTTCTCGCAATCGACTCGAGCATGGCCTTGGCTTGAGACATGTCTGAATAGCCTGGGAAGTTTCTTTGTGCGGCAATGTAAGAGAGCCCCAGAATAGATCCCCACGTGTTCATCGCATCTAACTTTTCTGCTGTTTGCATGATTTTATGAAACGACAAAGCGGATATATCCAGGGTCTTCAAAAACCAAGCATAATCTAGATCCCCATAAGATTTATTTTTCCTGACGTTGGGGCTCATGCCAATGGAATGGAGGATAAAGTCAAGTTTGCCGCCCAATATCTCTGTTGATTCCCTGAACAAGCGCTCTAAGTCTTCCACCACAGTAGCATCTGCGGGGATAACTTGCGCCTGGCAGGCTTTTGCTAATTCATAAACCTTACCCATCCGCAAAGCTATGGGTGCATTGGTTAGGACAAAACTACCCCCTTCTTCTTTGATTTTTTGTGCAGCATGCCAGGCAATAGAGTGCTCGTCTAGAGCACCAAATACGATGCCTTTTTTCCCTTGTAGTAAGTTGTAAGCCATAGTGGGTGCCTTTTGATTGATCATGTTGATGTACTAGTGTTGCAGAAAATAAGTATATCGACTGCGAAGCACAAAAGTACATATTTCAGCAGCAACGCCTAGAGTACATGCTTGCGAGCACGCTGATAAGATATAAGATAAGAGGGCTATCAGAGTGCCTCTGCACAGGCATTACCCGGCGTTCGACTTGCAATGTGGAAAATGATTAACTTCGCGTCCAATTCCAGTGCGATTAATAAATTTTACCCAGTATGCTCGTAGAAACTGACCAGTCTAAGCAAGAAGAGAATAAAGATTTTGGGTTGCCTCAAGCCGAATTCAAACCCATAGAGGCTGGGGGTGGGAAATGGCTCCGAATTACCACCGTGCTTGCAGGCCTGGTGCTGATCATGGGGGTGGGCGTCGTATACTGGTTTTTTTATCGTGCATCTTCGTCTGATCCTACTAGCAAGGCATATCCTACGCACGAATTATACAAAGATGGAGTGCCAAAGGCGAATGTAGATTCCTTCAACGGAGGTGTACCTGCACAACACCAAACCGTAGCATGTGATGAGGCACTTTCTCATTCGGCCAGTGAGTCAGAGACGCCTGTAGAGGAAGCGCATATAGAAGACGTCAACGCGTCACCATGCACTGTCAAACCGCGAGGGGGTACTATCACAAGTATTAACACGTCCCGAGGCCACTATTATGTTGTAGTAGGTAGCTTTATCGATGATGACTTGGCTTCAGACTATGCCAACCGGTTGGCACAACAGGGTGTAGATGTTACGCTCATTGCTCCCCCCCAGGGACAGTATTATTTCCGAGTTGCCATCGCGCAAAGGAGTACGCTCCATGATGCCCATGAGAAATTGGAATCGCTAAAAGCTACGTATGGGGCTGGTATATGGGTTCTGAAATATTAAGAAGCTGCATAAATCGTTTCGTAAGGGTTGCTGTCGATAGATAGACAGACGCTTTGGGGGTACTAACTTTATTCAGGGCTGTTGTTAACGCACCGTATGTGGTCATATGCGACGTTTATCGTGACCGCAACAAAGTACCTGTTCCTTGGGCCGTTGGGCATGGCTGTTTCTTTACGTGAATTTTTTATATGCTTCTCCTGATATAGTTTTTCCTTGCCTTCAACGGAGTTTGATGCGATATCATATTTGCCTACCTTAACCGAAGTACTGGGACCTGTATTCTCTGGGCGAGCGTGTGATGTAACATGTCATTGGATCTATGTGCTTACCAATCCTCTCCTTTTTTCGAGCGGAGTTTAAACCAGAGTCACTAACTTCGCGGGTCCTTTCGTCTCCTGGCGTTCTAGACTACACTTAGTGCTTGAGGCGTGTGCTTCTGTTGCATGCTTTAGGGGCGATACCACGTACCTATACTTAGCTTAGAGGATCCGTATCCTATGTATTTACTAAAAATCGATATGATCATCGTTGCAGTACTGTCAGTGTCAGGATTGGCGAAATCCAAGGCCGTTCCACTTATGGCACTTCTTCTTAAAGGTGGGTGGATAATGCTTCCCATTTTGGTACTTTCTATCCTGGCGACATACGCTATCATAGAAAGGTGGATAGTACTCCGAAAATCTTCTCAGGTACCTCAGAAATGGCTGGACGCAGTCATTGCCAAAACCCTAGTAGGCGATATGTCAGGTGTGAAAATGCTTTGTGAAAGAGAACGCTACGCCATTGCCAACATTATTAAGGGCGGTATAGAAGCATCAGATAAACCCATGGAAACCATAGAACGTGTTGTTGAAGATGCAGGCCAGATAGAGGTGTATAAGCTTGAAAATAATCTAGCTTTGTTGGGTACTATTGCGGGAGTAGCTCCTATGCTAGGGTTTTTAGGTACAGTAACAGGAATGATTCAGGCATTCATGACTATGTCCCAAGAAACAAATCAGATCAGTCCTAAGCTTTTGTCGGGGGGTATTTACGAGGCGATGGTCACCACAGCCGCGGGGCTGGTAGTAGGAATCATTGCCCATCTTGGTTACAACTACCTCTTAGCGCGTATCCAAAAAACCACTCACCAAATTGAGCATGCTGCCAATCAGTTCATCGCAATCATGAGAGATCGCCCAGGAGTGGCGCAGCACGACGAAGCCAATGAAGCTTAATACCAAACATCAGATCGATCCCCAGTTTAGCATGTCTTCCATGACAGACATTGTTTTTCTGTTACTCATTTTTTTCATGCTTACTGTTACTTCTGTTACACCCCAGGCCCTACTCATAGATTTACCCATGAGTAGCAACGCGACAGACATCTCGCCACCGCAGGTCAACGTTATGATTACGGCAGATCTCACCTATTATGTGGACCATCAGAGAATTACACGAGAGCAGTTGGCAGGCTTGTTACAGCAAAAACTGGTGGCAGACCAACGTTCTGTACTGCTACAGGTAGACGAATCAGTGCCAGTAGCACATATGATTTATGTAACTGACATAGCTGCCTCACTTCATGCCAAGGTGGCTGTGGCCACTAGTCCAACCAATGCTAGAGCACAATAGCTATAAGGATCCTAGCCAAAAGTTAGCACTGGCCATGTCTTGTTGCTTTCACGCATTATTAGTTCTTGGTGCCTATCACTTACCCCTTAAGCAGTGGGCCGACTCTCCTTCAAGGTATAGTATCACGTTGAACTCTGCTTGGAGCCAACCAATGGGTACGAAAAGTGCCCCGCTGCTTTCTCCCCGACCAGCTAGTACAACTGCAACTGAAACTAAGGCAACGCCCCAACCCTCTATCAAGTGTCCACAGGTAAAGCAACCCCTACAAGATAAAAGAGCAGCTTGTTCAACTTACACGCCACGAAATGCCTCAAGCAATCAAAAAACCGAAAAACATGTAAATAGCCCCGTAAAAGCTGCATCTGAATCCAGTAAAACCATCAATCGCGAGGAAAGCAAAACAGCAACTATTGATGAACGAGGTCTGTATAAAGTGCATCAGGGCAAACAAACAGGTGCATCGCTAGAGCTTGTAGGGTGGGTATGGGATGCTGCACCACAACCCCAGGATGATACTGACGAATTTGGTAAAATCGTATTTCAAATTACCATTGATGAGTTTGGAGAAGTAATTGCCGTAAAGACGCTAGAGAAAACTATCAGTCCGCTAGTGGAAAGAATTTACAAAGACGCTTTGACCGCATTGACCTTTAGTAAAATTGCCGATCACCCGGTCTATTCCTCTACTTCCACGGGAAAGGTAACTTTTATTCTGCAGGCCAAGTAAGCTAGGCCTGAGTTTGCGTAGACTGACAGTTTTTGATAAGAAAATGTTCTAGGAAAGTTATGTTCCTGTCTTCCCATTTCTTAAGTTCCTCGGCTATAGCTTTGAGTCAACAGAACTACCCGTGAATCCGCTTGAGACGCTGCAAAAATACTGGGGCTACGCCACCTTCAGGCCCCTACAGCGAGAAATCATACAGGCAGTTTTAGATGGCAGAGATGTGTTAGCGCTCCTGCCTACCAGTGGCGGGAAATCTATCTGTTTTCAGGTGCCTGCGCTGATACGTACAGGCCTTTGTATCGTCGTTTCCCCGCTGGTTGCACTGATGAAAGACCAGGTAGACCGGCTAAAAAAAATAGGTGTTTCTGCTGAGGCGGTTTTTGCAGGCATGACCCCAAACAAGATCGACCTAATCCTGGATAATTGTATCTACGGGCATATAAAATTTTTGTACGTCTCACCAGAACGTCTAAAGACTGCACTGCTACAAGAACGCGTCAAAAAAATGAATGTCAACCTGCTTGCAGTAGACGAAGCCCATTGTATTTCTCAATGGGGTTATGATTTTAGGCCAGCTTACCTAGAGATTGCAACGTTCAGAGCACTGATAGCTAACGTTAATGTGATTGCCCTCACGGCAACGGCCACGCCTACGGTCCAACGAGACATTCAAGACAAGCTCCAATTTTGCCATCCTGTACGTTTCCAGCAAAGTTTCGCACGTGACAACCTAGTATATGTGGTACGTAAAACAGAGAACAAAGAAGGACAGCTACTAAAAATTCTGCGCCACGTGCCCGGTACAGCTATTGTCTATGTCAGCACGCGCAAGAAGACCAAGGTGATAGCCCAGTTTTTACGAAAGAATGGCATCGACGCAGTGGCGTACCATGCAGGCCTTACAACGCTGGAGCGTGAAGTTCAACAGGAGGCTTGGGTCGGTGGAGCCATGAGGGTTATGGTAGCCACCAACGCTTTTGGTATGGGTATTGACAAGGCCAATGTACGATCGATCATTCATCTAGACTTGCCGGCCACCCTAGAGGCCTATTACCAAGAGGCAGGTCGCGCAGGTCGAGACGAAAGAAGGGCTTACGCAGTTATTTTACATGATCACCAAGACATCACACTGCTTCTAAAAAGTATCCAAGTGGCCTATCCCCCTTTAGATCAACTGAGGAAAGTGTACCAGCATTTGGCCAACTATTACCAGATTGCCGTCGGCAGTCATCCTACAACGACGTATGATTTTGATTTAGAGCACTTTGCGCATGCCTGTAACCTTGATCCACGGATAGCCTACCAATCTTTAAAGACCCTAGAGGGAGAAGGGTTGATACAACTCAATGAAACGTTTTCTCAACCTGCTCAATTACAAATTTCCACTGATCCCTATACTTTCTACGCCTTCCAGGAAGCTCACGCTTCTTACGGTCCGTTGCTCAAGGCCCTTTTGAGGTTGTATGGAGGAGAGCTTTTTGCAACATCTGGCGATATCTCGGTGCAACGCATTACCCACTTTCTCGATGTTACACCTCAAAAAGTCGAGCGACAACTCCAGGCTTTAGACAACCTAGCACTCATCCGATATTGTCCTCAAAAGTCTACTCCTCAGCTTACTTTCACAACACCTCGCTACGCTACTGCTTCACTGCCGCTGGCTAGTCGTAGACTTAAGCAACGAACTGCCATCGCCCAAGAAAAAGCTGAGGCGGTGATCCACTACATAACCCAGCAACACCGTTGCAGAGCACAGTTGCTACTCGAGTATTTTGGCGAGGAGACTTACCAACAGTGCAAACGGTGTGACGTGTGCCTGACTAGGCGACAAGAGGAAGGCCTCCTCTCTACCGAGAAATATCAAGACTTCAGGGGGATGATCTTGCAACGTTTGCAAACGGGCATGCGGGAGCTTACCCAGATTGTAGACAATGTAGATTTTGCCACGGAAAAAGCTGTTCTAGCTACTATCCGTCAAATGCTAGATGACGGAGAATTAGCCTATGATAGCACGAGTAGGTTGGTGCAACCACCTCATCTTCGAACTGGCAAAGGGAATAGGAGACACAAAAGTGAAATAGGTGGTCACTCCGATACGGATGTAGTGAATACGGTGGCCTTGTAATTTTTTTTCGTGCTATAATTACAAAGCCTGGCCGCATTAAGCCGTGTGAGAGCTGTTGCGTTGGGGTTGCTGCACCAAGAAGGCCAACTTCGTGCAGTTATGTGCTGAAACTTGGCAAGAAGATGTAAGGTTCGTGTGATGGCTCACTACCTTTCTCTCGATGTACCGCAGGGGGAAGTTGTAGTGTTGTTGGACCCCAATAGTGTCGGCGAAGCCGATGCTCTTACATGACTCTGAGTTTGGTACTACTAAAACTAAAAGAAAGGGGAACTACGTCAGAACACGAGACCCTTATGTCGCTTTCGTTTTATAAAAAATGCGAGGAGACGTTGGTTATTTGCCCCAAAGATCGTCTGCAAGTAGCCCTCGCGTTGCGTATGCAATTTTTTTGCTATTCCCGGTGCTTGTAAAAAAGTCGATTATCGTATCGTATGCATTACCTCAGTCCTGACTACCTGATTGTGTATGCCTTTTTACTCATCACGCTTGTTATCGGCCTGCGGTCAGGCAGGGGTATCAAAGATGTGAGGGAGTATGCCACGGCCAATAAGAGTTTTGGAACGGGGACATTGGTCCTGACTTGGTTAGCCACAGATATTGCAGGAGAGACGGTTCTGGATATGACCGGTTCTGTGAGGACGGTAGGCATCATACAGCCACTTACAGTCTTTGGAGGTTGTGGCATTGCGATGCTGATGCAGGCATTAGTTTTTGCCCCTCAGTTTATACGTTTTGGTCACTGTATGACCATGGGCGATGTGATGGGGCAGCTTTATAAAAAGCCGGCTCAGGTCATGACAGGGATACTAGGATTTTTTACAGCGCTCTGCATTGCGGGTATGGAGTTGACGGTACTGGGCCTCCTATGTGAGCATTTACTTGGTATTGATTTTCGTTTTGGGGTAGGCATAGGTGGCCTACTTCTGGTAGTCTACACAGCGCACGGGGGTATCAAGTCTGTCGCTTTTACAGACCTGTTTCAAGGACTTATACTGTTCATCGTGGTGCCCATTATTATGGTTGCTGTTTTGAAACAGGTGGGTGGTGTCCAGCATGTGTTAATACAAGTACCCCCATCACAGCTCCAATTATTTAACCACCCTAAGTCATCGTATTACTTAGCGTTGTTTTTGTCGCTCAGTGTCTTTCAATTTTCTGTTATAGATCCTGCGCTCATGCAACGAATACTCATGGGTAGAACGAAGCAGCAGCTGCGCCATCAATTCTTCATTGTTGCTACCTGCCTATTTGCCTTAATGCTTGCTTTATCGTTGCTGGGGCTTGCCAGCATTATACTGTATCCAGCTAACACGGATGTACCGATAGTGATGCATATTGTGGGTAATATTTTGCCCACGGGTATCAAAGGGTTGGCAGTAGCGGGCCTTCTCGCGATCACTATGGCCACTTTTGATTCGTTTCTGCACGCAGCGGGACTCACTTTGATACATGATGTTGTTAATGTTTGGTACAGCCACATGAGTCGTTCTTTTGATGAACTCAAGTGGGTGCGTTATGCAACGATTCTAATAGGTTTTTTAGTCATTGGTGTAGGCTTCAGTCGTGCCGATGAGCTGTATGGTTTTGTACTTCTCTCTTACAAGTTTACTGGCCCTTTGTTAGCCTTTCCTCTTTTTGCGGGGGTTTGCGGTCTGAAGCCTGATCAACGCGCTTTTTATGTTGCTTCAGGCGCTACCATCATGACGCTTTTGCTGGCTGAGTGGTTATGTCCAGTATCACAAGACCACTGGGTCCCGCTTGTGAGTGTAGCCGTTAATGGTTGCTTCTTTTTAGGTACGCACGCTGTACGTAACAGGGGCTTTGCTGTGATCAACACCACGCAAGAACAAAGTTATTATTTGTGGAGGCCGCATCCTGAAAGCTTATGGACGCGCCTCCAACACCTATTACCTACCCCAGAGCACATCGTCGCGTATTCGCAAAGGCAGGTGGCACGCTACGGATCGTCACATATGTTATTTGCTGTATTCTGCTGTGTCAACTACCTTTTCCCTTACTTCATGTGGGACCATAGTACGCCCCAGGCTTACAACCTGATGCTTTATCTACGTCTCATTGGTGCCATGATGTGTGGTCTTATACTCGCCAAGGACAAATGGCCTGAGTCCTTGCTGCCTTACCTGCCTACCTACTGGCATCTGACGTTGCTGTACTGTCTTCCCTTCACCAGCACGGTGATGTTCCT